>JAEEKR010000037.1 GCA_016282495.1 Candidatus Saccharimonadota bacterium | reverse complement strand
GTGGAATTTTTAACCTATGACGAGGGTTTATGTGTTCAATGTATGCATATCGGCAGTTACGACGACGAGCCGGCTACTGTTGAGCTAATGCATAAATTCGCCGAAGATCACGGCTATAAGCTAGATATAACTGATACTAGATACCATCATGAGATTTATCTAAGCGATCCCAGAAAATGCGACGTAGATAAACTCAAAACCGTAATAAGGCACCCAATTAAAAAGGCGTAATATGGCAAGCACCAAAGTATATCGCGATTTTATCTTAGAACAACTGTCTGAAGCGCCGAATATTACTTGCCGGCCGATGATGGGCGAATTTTTACTCTATTCCAATAACGTCTTATTTGGCGGCATTTATGATGACCGTTTACTTGTAAAAATAGTTCCAGAAAACGAACAATACAAAATGACCGAAGAGATCCCATACGACGGCGCAAAGCCAATGTATTTCGTAGAAGATATTGATAATAAAGAAGAACTAGTGGAGATAGTTAAGAATACGATAGAAGGATTATTGAAGAAAAAATAAGAGCCCTTGAGGGCTTTTATTACGCTTATGTTTGGCTGGACCGGCAGGATTCGAACCTGCGAATGCTGGGACCAAAACCCAGTGCCTTACCACTTGGCGACGGTCCACCAATGTCCTATATCATACCACTATTTTTCTTTTTTGCCTAGAGTACTCTTTTCCCCAAATCCTAAAAACTCTCGCCAACTCTCCCTGATTCTTCTCTAAAAAATCGTACACTCTTTTGATTAATCGAGCTTCTTCTTCCAACAAATCACCCCTAAAACTCCTTCTTGCCCACTCCTCTACCGCGGCAATTATAAGATATGCGCTCCATCTCATAAATTTTGCATCGATTCCAGAGCCATAACTTCGCCAATTCCGTGTCACTAATTGATTCATCTTATGAACCATCTTTTTCAACAGAAAAACATCATTTCTCTTTAGGCAAGTTAGAAAAATACCTCTATTTTGATAAATTACAAGAACAAATTTAAAAATCACCATATCTTTACCGTCGCTCGACTTAATTTGCCTTCGAAAACCATCAAAAACCCTTTCTTCTTCCCTGATTTTTATATCAGATACATTGTTATAATGCCTAGAAAACGTCGCTCTAGACACTTTTGCGCCCCTATAAATCTCAGCACTCTTGATGTCAATCTTTCGCGCTTCCTTCCTCAAAATCTCATTACTATAATCACATATCTTTTGATCACTTTTTTGATATTTTTTATCTTTCTGCTTTTTCACAAACCCACCTTTTTCCCCTATTATATGTTAAAATAGCGAAATGAATAACGGCGAAAGAATCAAAAAGGGAACTGTACTTACCACCCACATCGAAAAACTCGTTCCTGGCGGACAAGCTTTTACTACCCTAGAAAACGGCCAAAAAGCCTTTATCTGGAACGCTCTCCCAGGAGAAGACGCTACCTTCTCTGTAACCAAAGTTAAATCATCCTATGTTGAAGGTATCGCCACAAAAATAAAGAACCCAAATCCACACCGCATCGAGCCAAAAGACGCCTGTTACCTTTCCACTTCGCCGTGGCAAATCATGGATTTCGACTACGAATTAGCTCAAAAAACTGCCCTTGTTGCAGAATCATTCCATCAAGAACATATTAAGCTACCAGAGTTAGAAAAATGTATCACCGATGGTAAGGATTATTTCTATCGTAATAAGATGGAATATGCTCTATTTTGGGATAATGATGAAAAATGCGTTTATTTGGCCCTGCACGCCCGCGGAAGCCATCGAAAAGAAAAAATAGCCATAAGTAGCTTAGAACACCCTAAAATCCTCCAGAAGGCCTTAGAAACGGTCTCAGGGCTAAATTCTCGCCACGAAGAAGCCCGTAAGTACCAATCACTGCTTTTGCGTTGCGACAAACAGGGAAACGTAGAAGGTGGCCTTTTTGAAAACGGTAAACCTCACCCGGTTTTTAATAACCTCACCGATGAAATCTTAGGCGTAAAATATTCTTACTCTCCAAACGGATTCTTCCAAATAAATCTACCAGTCTACGAATTAGCCTTAAAAGAAATTAGAAAACATGTCAAAACCGATAATGTCCTTGATTTATACTCTGGCGTTGGCACCATCGGCCTCTCTGTTGCAAGAGACAAAAACCTCACCCTCGTCGAATGCAACAAATCCGCCTACGCTGAACTCGTCAAAAACTGCAAAAGAGCATGGGATGAAGATATTTCTTTTCGGGAACATCCGCAGGCTACGGCCGAGGACGAGACGCCCGACACCCGCGACGGCGGGCTGGCGGGACGTCGTTTCCCGAAAGAAATATCTCATCCCCGCATTACGCCTGTTTTGGCCAAATCCGAAGACGCTCTTAGTTACATCGCCCCAGATCAAACCGTAATTTTAGATCCTCCTCGCGCCGGTTGCGACATCAAACTCATAGAAAAACTCCTGGAAATTGTCCCAGAAAAAATCATTTACCTCTCTTGCAACCCTACCACTCAAGCTCGCGATGTCGCTAAGCTTCTAGAAAAATACAGCATCAAAAAAGCCCAACCATTCAATTTCTTTCCCCGCACCCCTCATATTGAAAATCTAATAATTCTAGAAAAAGCCTAAAACTTCAATTTTTCACACACCGCTTTCATCTCATCTTCAGATGGTTTAAGTGTACGTCCATATTCCCAAGTTTCATCAAATGGCATGAGGTGCACATGCGCATGTGGCACATCCGTACCGATAATTTTCATCAAAGTCCTTTGATGAAGCACTTCTTCCATTCTTTTTGCAACTTTTTTCACTGTGTCCATCAAAGCCACATAATCTTCGTCCGAAAGCTCATAAACTTTATCTACTTCAACCTTTGGAATCACCAAAGTATGCCCCATTGACTCTGGCGCAATATCGAGAAACGCCAAAGTTTTATCATCTTCATAAATCTTGTAGCAGGGAATCTCACCTGCAACAATTTTACTAAAAACACTCGCCATAAAATTCCTCCTTATCGTGATGAAAACTCGTGGCGGAAACGCTCGCCCCTTGGGACGCGTCGCTGACGCCAAACTTATTTTGGCGGAAGCGAGAGGATTCGAACCTCCGAGACATTTCTGCCCACACGATTTCGAGTCGTGCGCCTTCAACCACTCGGCCACGCTTCCACCTAATATTCTATCACAACTCTGTACTATTTCTTGTCGTAAATTCCCCAAAGGGCTTCTCTTTGCGCCAATCTATTCTTCTCAATTTCAGCTCTATCTTTCAAATCCTCAACTATAAGCGAAGCCACAGCCTGTTCGTCGCCATATATTTTTATGCCAACCGAGCGTACAGCGTTCTCATATTCTTTACGTTTCTCTTCTCCATTGCCCTTTTCGATCACGTCGAGAAAACTCTGGGCACTCTCTTTAAAATCCATAATCGTAGGATACTTATCAACCACTTTTTCTATCTCGTCTACTCCGGCACCTGCACGCTTTGCCCAATCTAATCCGCCCATATAAGCCACTACAGATTTCTGGTGTAAATCGCCACCAAGACGCCTATACACCGTTTCGACGCCATCCTTAGTCACTGCAGTAGGCATATTCCCAAGCACCTCACGTCCTCTTTCGTCAATATTAATTTCTCCATTCACAATTTTTTGCACAATTGTTGCTTCCATAGGGCCTTTATTTATAGCAGAGTCGTCATGCTCCAAGACGCCCAAATCGCCACTATACACTGCCGCCACAACCTTTCGCTCCAATCTCTCTCGTTTTATCTGTTCATCACTTTTTTGACGCTCATTCGCAAGCGCCGCAACTTCAGCCCACTCTTCACCATTATTCGTTTGTGTTTTCTCTCCCCCTTTAAAACGTTCAAAAATACTCATATTTCATATTATACAGCATCAACAAAAAATGAGAGCAAGCTCTCGTTTTTCAGTATGGTATGCCCGGCACGATTCGAACGTGTGACCTTCAGCTCCGCAAGCTGACGCTCTATCCAACTGAGCTACGGGCACAAATGAGGAGAAAGAATAGAATTTATTCTAATTCTTTCGACGAATGCCGTGTCCGAAAAATCTTTACGGGCACGAGTGAGAAAAAAGTGAAAATGCTTGCATTTTCATTTTTTTCGAACGAGTGGCCGAAGAGCGAAGCTCTACGGGCACATATAATAATTTCTCTTGGTGTGGAAGGGACTTAGAGAAACCCCTAAGTCTACATCCACCTAGAAATTAAATGAGCATCACGAACTACTCGTGACAACTATATTATACCACATATTTCAAAACTATGGTATATTTATCTTATGAAAAAGAGTGTTAAACCCCCAAAAGCCCCAAAAACAGAAAAACCAGAAAAGTCCAACAAACCTGCTAAAACAAGTTTTAAAACCCGCGCTCAAAAAGCCAAGGCTAAGCTACTCTCTTCTTATTACGGTAATCCAACCCGCGACATGAAAGTGATTTGCATCACCGGCACCACTGGCAAAAGCACTACCGCTCATTTCGTACATCAAATCCTTACTGCTGCCGGCAAGCAAACTGCAATTTTTGCCTCCGAAAAACCAATCAAAACAGCTGTTCTACACAAATTCTTCAGTGATGCCTGGAAAGCCGGCTCATCTTACGTTGTTGTCACTTCTCCAGCTACCTCTTTAAAAAACAACGTCTTCTACGGTCTGCCAATTCATGTTGCCGCTCTCACCGATTTTGTCCCGGCCTCTCTCAGTGACCTCACTCCAGAAGAATACCTAGCCGAAAAATCCACTTTATTCAACATGAAACCCGAAATCATTGTCTTAAATCAAAACGATAATTATTATCAAGACTTTGCTAAATTTAGTGGCACCAAAAACACTCTCACCTATGGCTCCGATTTCTCTTGTAATATCCGCATCGACAACACTAAACTCTACAAAAAAGGAATCGAGGCAAATCTCGCCTACGGTTCATCTCGCTTCACTGTCGCCTCCTTCTTAACTGGCGAACCAATTGCCTCTTATATGGCTTGTGCGGCCGCTATCGCTATTGCACTTGGCATCTCTACCGACACTATTGCAGACGGCATTGCAAACTACAACCCAGAAGCTTAAAAAAGAGTCCCTTTCGGGGCCTCTTTTTTTATTTCAATTTTTTCAGCACTTTTTTAGCAACTTTTATATCTTCAAATGGCACCGGACCTTCTTTTCGAAGAATCGTCTTTTCGTGGCCCTTACCAAGAAGAAGCACGAGATCGCCCTTTTTCGCCATCTTTATTGCCATCTCAATCGCTTTTCCACGATCAATTTCCACAAACAAATCTTTACCCGTCTTTTTTCCAGCCTTTTTAGCACCTTCTACAAACGCCTCGGCAATCTTTTCTGGATCTTCATCTCTTGAATCATCCTCTGTTACAATCACAATATCGCTGTTTTTCCCTAAAATTTCGCCCCTTATTGGTCTAGTAGATTCATCACGTCTTCCAGCGCCACCATGGACCGAAATGATCGTCCCCTTATGCCCTTTCACCGAATCAAACACTTTTTCCAAGGCATCCGGCGTATGCGCATAGTCCACAATCACCTCAAAATTCTGCCCTTCATTTATTCGGTTCATTCTGCCTTCCACCTCAGTTAATGCATAGATGCCTTTTTCAATTTCGGCCTTAGAAAGCCCTAATTTCTCGCCCACACACATCGCCGCCAGAGAATTATAAACATTAAAGTTCCCCGGAATCTGAGTCTCAATTTTTATATCACCACATGAATATTTCACGCCAGAAGAAGCCAATTTTATATCAATAGCCTTCTTTTCACCGCTATTAATACCATAAGTGATATAGTTCTTTACATCTTGCTTGAAAAACTTCGCACTCTTATCATCAGCGTTTATCACCCCATATTTAGCCTTCTTAAAGAGTTTTCTCTTTGCATCACGGTATCTTTCAAAAGTTTTATGATAGTCCAAATGGTCATGTGTCACATTAGTCATCACTGCAATCTCTACCGGAATTCCAAGCGTTCTAAACTGTGCCATCGCATGCGACGTCACCTCTAAAACCAAAAATTCTGCTCCCGCCTCCCTCACTTTTTCAATCCTAGCGTTCAAAGTCTTCGAGTCTACAGTTGTCATATGTTCAATCTGTTTGTGCAGCTTATCTACCCCCCATGCCACCGTCGTAAGAAGCCCAGCTTTATGCCCCGCTTCATTTAACATCTTCCAAATCATAAAACAAGTCGTGGTCTTACCGTTCGTACCAGTCACCCCAATCACACGCATTTTCTTCGCCGGGAATTTATACTTTATCCCTGCCACCGCTGCATTAACCCAATGATAAGGCAACACCATCTGATTATAAAAAGGTAACTTTTCGAGCTTTTCTTTCATTTTTTCCTTCCGGGTTTTGCCCCTTTTTTCTTTTTCTATTATACTAAATAAATGGTCAAGAGAAAAAAATTACCCAAGAAATACTATATTATTCCGGTTATCGGAATCCTGTCTGCACTAATCGTATTCTTCATACTTTTCATAATTCTAAAAGCATCAAACAATTCTACATCTTCCCAAGAAGAAAAAGCGACGGAAAGCTTTTCGCCGAAACTACCAGAAAAACCCGAAATTCCTGAGATTGCCACCACTGCTGACACTCCATCAAAATACAATTCCGCCAACTGCACAACAGAATGGGGTAGTTTAATGCTCATAAACCCAAATTTTCAAGTTGATTCTAACTTTATCTCTACCCGCAAATCTGAACTCATCGATATCACCGCCACCTACGGCATAAGAGAGGGAAATGCCAATAATGGCACGCCCCTTCTCGACGCTGAAGCTGCTTCGCATCTTAATGACATGTTAAACGATTACAAGGCTTATAATCCCGGTCACGAAATGACCACTCGTTCCTGTTTCCGCTCAAAGGGTACATCCTGCGGCCGTCTATGTGTCGCTACTGGCGGTTCTGACCATCACAGCGGCTTTACATGTGATCTTATCGATGACACTTATGGCAATTCTTTAGATACAAACACCTATAACAACCATCCAGAATGGCAATGGCTTAAAGAAAACTCTTACAAATACGGCTTTATCGACCGCTTCCCAGAGGCCTGGGCTGGCGGCCCAATGTCCCAACCTGCCATCATTAATGCTGAAGGTAGCACTGGCCTCTTCGAAACCTGGCACTACCGCTATGTAGGTGTCTCCGCTGCCACCGAAATCGCCACCGGTAAATATAACAACGGGAGCTACGATTCTCTTGAACACTATCTCAAAGCCACCGGCAAAATCACAAGCTTAACCGATATGGCCTCATCATGCCACCATTAAAATTAGCACTCAGTGCTTGCAAGTGCTAATTTTTGTGCTATACTGAAATTAGAAAAGGAGAAAAATATGGCACTAAAACCTCTTAAAGACCGCGTTGTAGCCGTCAAAGAACAGCCTGTTGAAAAAACTAAATCCGGCATCCTGCTCGGCGAGGCTAAAGAAACTCCGGCCTACGCTGTGGTCGAATCTGTTGGCCCAGAAGTAAAAACCGTCAAAAAAGGCGACAAAATCGTCTATAAAGATTACTCCACTACCGACATTAAAATCGACAACACCGATTACATTATTGTTAAAGAAGAGGATATCCTCGCAACACTATAAGGAGAATTATGGCAAAGAAAATATTTTACGAAGAAGAAGCCAGAGAAAAAATTCTCTCTGGTGCTAAACAACTCTACGACGCCGTAAAGGTCACTTTCGGCCCTAAAGGCAAAAACGTCGTTATCGAGAAATCCTACGGCGCACCAACCATCACTCACGATGGCGTTACCGTTGCCGAGGCCGTCGATCTCGGGAGCACCGACGAGAATCTCGGCGAACAAATGGGCGCCAAGCTTATCAAATCTGCTGCCGAAAAACTCAATAAAGTTGCTGGCGACGGCACCACCACTGTTACTGTTCTTACTTATAATATCCTCGCCGAAGCCAACAAGCTCATTGCCGCTGGCGTAAATCCAATGGAGCTCAGAAAGGGAATCGAAAAAGCTGGCGCTAAAATCGTTGCCGGCATCAATAAATTAGCCGAAAAAATTGACGGCGACGATCAAAAGGTTGCCGAAGTTGCCACCATTTCCGCTGGAGACGCCGAAATCGGCAAGCTCATCGCCGAAGTTATCAGCCGCATTGGTAAAGATGGTGTAGTCACCGTAGAAGCCGGTCAAGGCCTAGAGATGGAGCAGGAAATCGTCGAAGGTTTCTCCTATGACAAAGGTTATTCATCCCCGTTCTTCGTTACAGACGTCAACCGTCAAGAAGCCGTCTTTGATAAACCAGCCATCCTAGTTACCGATAAAAAGATTTCCGCCGTTAACGATTTTCTTCCACTTCTTGAAAAATGTGCTCAAGCTGGCAAAAAAGATCTTGTTATTATTGCCGAAGAAGTCGAAGGTGAAGCTCTCTCCGTCCTCGTCCTCAATAAACTCAAAGGCGTATTCAACACTCTAGTTCTCAAAGCGCCAGCCTTTGGCGATCGTCGCAAAGAAATCATGGAAGATATCGCCATCCTCACCGACGCAACCCTAGTCTCCGCAGATAAAGGCCTAAAACTCGAAGAAGTCGGCCTAGAAGTACTTGGCTCAGCCGCTAAAATCATTGCCACCAAAGACGAAACTACCATTATCAAAGGTGCTGGTGCAAAACAAGCCGTCAAAGAACGCATCGAACTCATCAAGTCCCAAGCCACACTTGCAAATTCCGACTACGAAAGGGAACAGTTCGAAAAACGTGCTGCCGCCCTTCTCGGCAAAGTCGCCCTTATCAAAGTCGGTGGTGCCACCGAAACCGAAATCGACGAAAAGAAATTCCGTGTTGATGATGCCGTTGCCGCTACCAAAGCTGCCCTCTCTGAAGGTATCGTTCCAGGCGGCGGTGTCACCCTAGTCAATCTTGCTAACGAGCTTAAAGAAGATGATGCAGGCGCCAAAATTGTTAAAAATGCCCTGAAGAGTCCGTTTATCCATATCTTAGAAAACGCCGGTCTCAATTCCCAAGCTATGCTCGCCGAAGTTGAAAAAGCTAAACCAGGCTTTGGTATTAACATCATGACTCCAGAAAAAGGCCTTATTGACCTTAAAAAAGCCGGCGTCATCGACCCAGCTCGTGTCACCCGCGAAGCCGTTCAAAATGCCATCAGCATTGCAGCCACCACCATTACCATGGGTGCGCTCATTGTTGATATCCCTGAAAAAGAACCCGAAAATCCAGCCGGCATGGGTGGCGGAATGTATTAAAATCAACAAAAAATCCCCCGAAAGGGGGATTTTTTATATATTCTATTATTTCAATTCGTCAATCGACTTAATCAAGCCCATCAAAGCATCTGCCTTGGTCTGTTCATCCGGCAGCTCTTCTGCGGCCTTTAAGACCGAACCTGCAACCTCAGCATTTTTCATTAGGCCGAACATCTCTTTGTACATATCAAACTTCTGTACCGGATCATCAATTTTAACCTTGTCCATCAATGGGTAAAGAGCTTTTAACGCTTCCTCGCGAGTTTTTTCAAAATCGCCACCAGGAGCAGCAGGAGTCTCCACAGGAGCTGGTGCTACTGGCGCTTCTTTTTTCACAATCGCAGGTGCTGGAGCCGGTTCTTCAACGGCAGGTGTCGCCGCTGCTTCTGGAGTAGGAGTCTCCACAGGAGCTGCAGGACCAGCAACTTCTGCTGCAGCCGATGTTTCTTCAGCTTTCACCGGTTCCTCAACTGCTGGTTCTGGCAATGGAACCTCAGGACCAGGGATAGCTTCCTCTGGTTTATTTTCCTCAGGAGTATCAACAGCCGGTGCGTTCATATCAGTCACTGGAGGAACAGGAACCTCTGGCGCCGGAGCAAATGCTGGCTGTGCGTTGTCTAAATCCGTACTGGCGGAAACAACTTTGCCAGTTGGTTCTTTTTCTTCATTTTTCTTTACTAAATCATCAACTACCGAAGAGGAACCTCCGCTAGCCGCATCTTTTGTGATGTCGTCGATTGCTTTTTGCAATTCGTCGTCGTTAAATTGGTTGTCCATAACCCACCTCTTTTATTAACTTACACTTACACCAAGTATAGCATAAGTTTTTTATATTCTCAAAAAATTAACAATTTTATCCAAAAAATCTAATTTCACTTCTTCCATTGGCAACCTATATCCAAAAGCGTCTACAATTGCCTCACCTTTGGCTTCTGGAAAATAGATTTTTTGCCTTGGCGAAAAACGCCTACGTGGTGTCAAAACAATCGAAAAGTGTTTACCTTCTTTCAGAACACCAAAAGATCTGAAATCGTCAAACGCATATAACTTATTGCCTTCGGAAATACCTTTTTTACTGATCGAATAATGCAATTCCCGCGGCGGCCTCACCGAATAAATCACAAGAACCACAGCACAAAGCACAACCAAAACTAAGAAAGTATATTCCTGAATCCACACGGCAAGCGCAGCAAGCGCTAAAGTTATGATGACTAGCCCAACATACCACCCAACATTCTTTTCTCTTACAATATATTCTTTAGCTTCCCAGTTAATTACCGTCTCACTTTTTTCGCTCTTCTTTTTATTAACCATAACTGCATTATAGCATATAGAAACAAAAAGAAAAATATGATAGAATACTCCTATTGGAGGGTTACCCAAGTGGCTGAAGGGGACGGTTTGCTAAATCGTTAGACTGGGGAGACCTGGTGCGGGAGTTCGAATCTCCCACCCTCCGCCAAAAACGAAGAAAACGGAGCTTGCTTCGTTTTATTTGTTTTTGAAGGAGGGGCAGATATCCCTTATCTCCCACCCTCCGCCAAATAAAGAGGGCAAAAGGCCTTTTTTTATTTCACCACAACAGCTCGATAACCAACCTGTGCGTATAATGTCGCCACCCTGTTACCAGCCACATTAAACTGACTTTGCCCATTCCTGGTCCAAGGATCAGTCAATCTATATTCACCAGTCATCGTATTATATCCAGACAAAACTAACACATGCAAGTTGCTCGGCACCCCTCTAGAATAATTGATAGGGTTTTGAAAATTAAATGTCAAATAGATAATCACTGGATTTCCAGCCAACATTTCGTCACGTAAAGCTTCTAAGCTACTTCCAGAAACATCATAAACTCCTTGATATCCAGAGCTGTTTCTACCAAACTCTGCCAATGGCGCCGGAGCTATCCAGTGTGCCTCAGTTCTCGGTTCCGCACCAAAAATATCTAAATAAAAACCCGTTGACGGATCATCGCTTTTTGGCATTTCTGTTGCATAATCACGAAGCCCCTTCCCAACTAAATAACCCTTATAATTTA
This sequence comes from Candidatus Saccharimonadota bacterium, assembly GCA_016282495.1. Classification (GTDB taxonomy): domain Bacteria; phylum Patescibacteriota; class Saccharimonadia; order Saccharimonadales; family Saccharimonadaceae; genus Nanosyncoccus. The sequence goes on along the minus strand of JAEEKR010000037.1, from coordinate 36,178 downwards.
ACGCCATAAGTAGCGACGCCGCCTCACAACCATTATTCACACCGGCTAAGTTTTGTGAAATATAAGGAACCTCTATTGTTCGCCAAGATGCCGCAATCTGCGCCTGTCTTCTTCGCTCCGCTTCCAGTCTCTCTCTATAAATTCTCTCTCTTTCACGTCGCTCTTCTTCCGCTCTTCTTTCATTTTCGGCCACTTGCGTTTCCACTCTTCCCAATTCACTAGAAAGCTTCTCTTTTAGAGCTTCTTGAGGCAATATATCAATTGCGGTTTTTGCTGCATTAAGCCACTCTCTATTAACATCAGCCCTAACCTCAGCCGAGGCTAACTCATTAACATTTGCCCCATCATTAAATAGCGCTAATGTTTTTTCCTTAGCATCCTTAATTTTTTCCAGTTCAGCCCTCACTGCCGCAACTCTATTTATGCCCTTTTTCTTGTATCCTTTCGAAAACGTCTCAAGTTCTTTTTCGATTTCGATTATTTCATCTTCGGCAACACCATCCAAAAAAACCCCGTTTTCATCATATTTTTCATCAATCAAAACGTATAAATCCAAAAACCTCTTCGCCTCCGCAATTTCTCCCCTTAATCGAACTTCATCAAGCGGATCTTCAACATCGCTCAGCTTATTTAAACAAGACGAAAGCTCATCTAAAGAAACATCGTCCCTAATTACCTTAAGCTCATCTATCCTAGCTCCAGTCAATGGAACAGCTATTACTTCCTCAGCGCTCTCCTCTTCAGGCGCAGATTCATCCTCAGCTCCCTCTTTATTATCGTCTACTATAGTATCCTCGGTACTGTCAGTAGAATTCTCCACGACCTCGCCTTCATTACTATTATCACTATTCTCCTCGTGATATTCTTTAAAATCATCTTCAATTATTTCTTCAAATAGGGAACCACAATAACTCTTTGCTTCCTTAGACACCCTCTCACGCTCACGGGCAACTAGACTTTTGTACTCCTCTGATTGAAAATAAAAAACTCCCGCTACACCTGCAGCTAGCACAATAAAACCAAACGTAATTAAGGCTACTCTGTATTTTATTTTCATTTTTTTATTTTATGTCCTTCTTGCAAAGAAAATATTAGCATAATCAAGATAAAAAAGCAATAGAATTTAGCCCCTAGCATTTTTAAATAAAACGTGCTATAATGCTTACAAGATTAACGAGAATTTTAAATGAAAAAAACTGCGAAATTAATAGCCCAAATTCTTACCGGCATTGCTGCCGCTGCTACTTTATGTGTAGGTAAAGCATTGGCCATCTCTTCTGCTCAAGAAGGTGCAGAAATGGCTCGTGCAGACGGTATGCCAGAAGATTTATTTGGCGATACTGGTGTGTTTACCAACATCACCAACACTGCCTTAGCAATTGTTGGTATTGTATCAGTCATCATGCTCATCTGGGGCGGTCTACGATACGTAGTTTCTGGCGGAGACAGCAAAAAAGTAACAGACGCCAAGAACACCATCCTCTATGCTATCATTGGCCTCATCATCGCCGTTCTAGCTTACGCTATTGTCAACTTCGTTCTTAATTCCCTTGGAAGTGATTCCGATAGCACGTCCCTTATCTTTACCTCTATTTACGCATAGCACTACACTCATCAGTCTTTTTGCTCCGTTTTTTCTCATTGTTTTTGCTGCCTCGTTCATACTAGATCCAGTAGTCCAAACATCATCTACCAACATATAGGTTTTTTCACCACATAACGATTTTCCTATTTTGTATGCGTCCTTTGCCTGTTCTCGTCGCTTACCGCTATTTACACCGACTTGCACGCTATTTTTATTTCTTACCAAACACCTTTCCACACTCCACCCTCGTCTTTTCGCTAATTTATGTGTCAGAACCCCAATATGATCAAACCCTCTCTGTCTAATGTGCGAAGTTATGGTTGGTAAGGGAACTAAAGTTATTTCTACGTCAAAAACCGGCAACATTTCATCTATGAATTCCACCAAAACATCTGCTATAGATCTAACAGAATTATATTTATGTTCTCGGATTAAATTCCCAACCGGACCATCATACCATCCCACAGCAAAAACGCTTTCAAACAACGGGCTCAAGTCACTGGCACTATAAAAGCTTATTGTTTTTACGTAATTTTTACAACATCCACAAACGACTTCCCCTATTTGTCCACAACCCCTACAGTAGTGAGGGCAGAGCAGGTCTAATGGATTAAATATTGTTGTATTTTTTACACTAAAACCTACCATATGTCTTGATTTTAGATGATAAAAAAACTATAATAAAGCATAATAGAATTAAGTGGAGGAGTACAAAAGCAATGGCTCGTACAAACAACGATGACATGCTGATGGACGACGAACTATTAGCTGCTTTCAGCAACGAGGACAATGCAGCTGTAGCAGAAGAAACGGAAGCTCCGCTTCCAGAAGAAACTGAAGAAGCGTCGCCAGAAGAAGAGGAGTGGGCAGACAATTTTCCAGGACAACTCGCAGTAGATGTCTACGAAACAGCAGATAAATTAGTAGTAAAAGCACGCACGGCTGGCATTTCTAAATCAGACCTAGATGTGAGCATCTCGGACAATATCCTTACCATTTCTGGCGTCCTAAGTGGCGGGGAAGATGAAAAAACCACTAATTGGCATATCCAGGAATGCTATTGGGGCGAATTCTCACGCACCATCGCTCTACCTGTGGCCGTCAAAGAAGACGAAAACAGCGTTAAAGCAGAACTAAAAGATGGTGTCCTTACTATCACTTTCGACAAAGAAAAAACCGAGGAACGTAAAAAGATCGAAGTCCAATAGTTTATAAAAGCCCCCCTCTGGGGGCTTTTTTGTTGCCTAGTTGTATGTTTATCTCATCACAAACACCATTCTTTCATCATCAAAAAACCGCCCGTAGGCGGTTTTTAAGAATCTTTTTTATCCTAAGTTCGTCAATACGAAGTTTACAATTGCAAAAGCGAGAATTGCTACAATAAGACCTATAATACCATACATAATAGTATCTTTTGCTTTCTTGACCTTACCAGCATCACCGGCAGAAGTAGTATATGAAATACCACCAATAATAATCATGATTACAGCGAGAAAACCAACAATACCAATTATCACATTAATAATGGTTGTAGTAGTACTACCAAGATCCTTATTAACGTAGTTAGAGTTTTTAAACTCATTACACTGATTCATATTCGACACGGCTGTACCATTTAGACAAGTATAATTTGCAGCCATTACTGGTGCCACAGTAACCGAAGCCATAGCCAACGCGGCCGAAAGGCCTAGAACTTTTGCTTTATTAATATTTTTCATATTCATTCCTTTCATCTTTAATTTCATTTTAACAAATATTTTACATTTTTCAATTAATTATCCAATATTTGCAAGCACAAAATTCACAATTCCAAAAGCCAAAATCGCAATCACAAGACCAATCAGCCCATACATAATCGTATCTTTTGCTTTTTTAGCCTTGCCAGCATCACCAGCAGAAGTTGCATACATAATACCACCAACAATAATCATAATGACCGTAATAAAGCCTACCACGCCAACTATAACGTTAATTATATTTGTCATAGTCTTCATTAATTCATTATCAGAAGGTTCACCAGAACCACACTCGCTCTTATCGTCTACTAGCTCACCTTTTTTGTCACCCTGTGAACACGTATAATACGCGCTAGCCCCTGGAGCAATTGCTATTATTGATGACAACAATGTCGTCACTAGTGTTAATACTATTAAAAACTTCCTCTTCATTTATTCTCCTTATGTTTATACTAACACTTTTACTATTTCTGTTCAAGCCTAAAACGCACCGCCTAGTACAAAATTAACCAACGCAAACGCCATAAGCGCCACTACCAAGCCAATTGCACTATACATAATTGTATCTTTAGCTTTCTTAGTCTTCCCAGGATCACCAGAGGAAGTAGCGTAATTTATACCACCAATTACAATCATTAAAACTGCAATAACTCCGACCACCCCTGTTATTATATTAATAATTTCCACAGCCACACTTGTGGCTTCTGGACTAGTTTCATCACATCCATATTCTTTTTTTTGCTCATCAGCAAGCTTTGCACATATTTCTTTGTCCCACTCGTTTGCCGCCATAACTGGGCTAACGGCACTAAAACAACATAGGCCACAAAGTAATGCTAAAACTAAAAGTTTCTTTTTCATTCTTTATACTCTCCATATATTTGTTACTATTGCGTTATCTATCGCATCATCCACTGATCCCATTACAAAGTTCGTAATGATAGCTGCGGCAACTACAATTACAAGTCCGACCGCTGCAAAAATCAGCGTTCTAAGAGCCTTCCTTGTTTTATCTGCACTACCATTAGATGTGATATAACTAATACCACCATACACAATAAAACCAATCGCCATGATCGCTCCTACATCCAAAGCCTTACTAAATACTTCTGCCATAATTACTGAGGATTGACTCGCATCATCTAAACAGTTCGGCATATGCACATGAACCAACATCCCGCTTGTTCCACAATCCGCTGGAGCGCTAAGATTTATCGCCTTAACTATAGTATCCACCACTATATTCGCTGTCAGCACTAGAATCAAACCTATTACTGCCGAAGTTAATGTTTTTCTTGCCTTAGTTGCTTTTCCAGGATCACCACTAGAAACAATATACATATAACCACCAAACGTAATAAGCGCAATAGAAATATAGCCAATAGACATAAATAAATCGTGTAACACATTAAGCACAATCGTCCATACAAAAACAGGGGCATTTTCTTCGCTTCCAACTGGTTTCCCGTGTTCATCTTCGCTTCTAATCTCACAATTATCAGTCATAAAATTACCTAGCCCATTCCACCAGGCGTTAAATCCTAAAATAGTAACGTTACATTTTGAAGCACCACCACCACTAGCTTTCCCATCGGATGTTCTGTCGGCATATACTGATCCGCCCCCAATAAAACTCATTGCAATTGTTATTATTCCCAAAAAAATCAAAAGTTTTCTTTTCATATATCTCCATAATACCATCAATTAAATAAAAAACACAAATTCCCCCTATTAAAAACATAAGTAAAATGTGTTATACCTCTTGCTTTTTTCGCTTATGTGTGCTATAATAATAGATGTGCACCGTGTGCACAAACAATCTCCACTATGAAAACGAAAACACCGCTATTAAAACGATTCGTTATATCCCTTTTTGGGGTTTTATTAGCTGTACTTTCTTTTTCATCAATCTTCCCATCTACCCCTGTTTTTGCCGATGAGGATGAAGAAAACGCTTCCGAAGTAGTAGATTTAGATGATTCGGAGACCGAAGAAGACAACCAAAACGAAGAAATATCTGATGCATCCGAAGATCAAGAACAAGAAGAACAAGACCAAGAGAATCAAGACGAAAAAAATGAAGACGATACCTCTACAAAGGCAGTTGAAGAGACACACAATTCCTGTTTCGATCAAACCGACGCTATAGGCTGGCTTATCTGTCCAACTACCGGCGTAATCGCTAAAGCCGTAGACAACATCTACGGAATCATTGAAAACTTCCTCGCGATTGACCCAATTATTATGAAGGAAGAATCCCCAATCAAAACCGTCTGGTCATACTGTCGTGATATTACTAATATCATTTTCATTATTTTCATCATTATAGTTGTTTATTCTCAACTTACTGGATTTGGACTCTCTAATTATGGCATCAAAAAGACTCTGCCTCGCATCATCATCGCAGCTCTCCTCGTCAACCTCAGTTTCTTGATCTGTTCCGCCGCTGTCGATATAAGCAACGTTATCGGTGGAAGTCTCAAAGGATTTTTCACCTCTCTTCAGGAATCAACCGTAGCTTCCAACGCCTCACTCGGAGAAGTAGCCAAAGTTAGCTGGACCGATCTTGCCGCCGTCTTTACTGGCAGCAGCGCTGTTGCTGGTATTGCCATTGGAGCTGTTGGACTTAGCCAGTTCTTCTGGATGTTAATCCCAATTCTTCTTGGCGCAATTCTTTCTATTGTTGTCGGCCTCATCACCATTTCTCTCCGTCAAGCAGTTGTATTCTTACTCGTAATGATTTCTCCTTTAGCCTTCGTTGCATATCTTCTTCCAAATACAGAAAAGTGGTTCACTAAATGGCGTCAGATTCTTACTCAAATGCTTGTCTTCTATCCGATGTTTAGCCTTCTTTTTGGTGCTTCACAGCTCGCCGGATGGATTTTAATGACCTCAATCGGCAACGGATTTGGCCTGATCTTGGGCATGGCTGTCCAAGTATTCCCACTCTTCTTCTCTTGGTCTCTCATGAAAATGTCGGGTACTGTGCTTGGTAAAATCAACAGCGGACTCCAAAATCTTGCCGATCGTCCAAAAGGGGCATTCAGCCGCTATGCCAACGAAAAACGCAATATCGCTCGTAGTGAGCACACCGCCAAACAACTCAGAAAGCCGTTCAATCCTATTAGCGGTGGCTCCTGGAACGCCCGTCTCGCCAGAAATCGCGCCTTCCGCGCCGACCGTCAGAACTTAGCCGATGAAAGTACTAAACTCCTCTTAGACGAACAACTTACTGCACGAAAAATTGGTAAACGCATTATAAGCTACACCAAAGATGGTAAGCCAATCTATTCATCTCGCCCTATCAGTGCTACGCGTGAGTTAAGTCGCGAATTTGAAAACCGCGAAATGAAACTTAGAGGTTCAGCTAATCGTCTTGAACTCGAAAATACCATGAATACCATGGGTACTTATATCTCACAGAACAACCTCGAGGACGACCATCTTGCTGAATTAGCTAAAAGACAAGCCAAAAACTACCTCGAATTTAGAACTCAATCTGCTGCCGCTAAACGTAATGATCTCGCTGACAACCGCTTCTATTTCAACTCTGTAAGAGATGCAGCTAAGCTCGAGGGTAGCAAAGCCTATCACGATCTCATCGAGCGCGGTGCTGGTTCCGACTTTTATGTTGATCCTCAACTACGTGGCGAAGCTTATCAATTAGCTAAAAAGAATAGTAATGACGCTGTTGTGTCAGTTATTGCTGATGCTTATGAAAGCTTCGAGGCCGAACGCGCTCTGACCGTTAAGAAATACACCACCTATCTCGGCAAGCAAGTCACTAAAGATGTTCTTAAAAACTATAATGCCATGATTGATAATAAAAACATTGATGGCATTGTTGCTGCTCAAAACACTCTCGCCGTCCGTGGTGATTACGACAAAATTCATGAAGGTCTTGCTAGGATCATGGCCGACGAGCAGGTTGAACTTACTACCGACTTTGCCAACACTCTTGCACTTAACCTCTTGAGTTATAAAGATGCTGATCCAACTCTCGCTAGACTTGGTAAACATATTAACGTTGAAACCTGGCGTTATTCTACTGGTGATCGTCGCGACAAGCACGTTACTATTAAGGAGTTCTACACCGGTAAAACTTCCGAAACTGGTGAAAAGACCAAGTTTAACGTTATCGATCTTCTCCAGGGTACCGCTCTTACTGGCATCGACCGCACGTTCTACGACGGACTCCAGGGCGATATTGAGCGCTATATGACCGCAGAGAACTTTGATAATGATAGCTACGCAGCAACCGAAAAAGCTAAAGAACTCCTAAACAGCATTCTCCCACAATTTATCAATGCTGTTCCGACCTTCCAATCTGGTAGCGAACAAATTGTCAACTCTATGGCCTTCCTTTCTGGTGTCAAGAAAGATAGTAATGGTAGATGGAAAACACTCAACGATTACACTCCAGACAAATACCTCGAGCGCACTGAAGAATATCTTAGAGGCTTTGTTCCTAGCAACCTCGTAAATATGAAAACAGATGCCTTTGACTTCGTCATGCAACGTCTCACCTTAGCTTATGGTTCAGAGCAGGCCGCTAAAGATAGGTTCCGTAAAATCTTTGCCGACAAAGGAACCATCGATGCACTTTCTAATAGCGACGGCACGCCAAACACTACAGTCGTCAATAATATGAAAGATAGAATCCGTAAAGTTATCTGGCCTCCTGCTTCATCATCATAATTTCGTCTACATTTTTCATAACTTTTATGCTAAAATAACCTTATATGGCTCAGTATAAGGTCCCCCAAGACGTTGAAGCCGACGATAAACTTCTTGGACCGTTTACTTTTCGTCAGTTAATCTACCTTTTTATTACTGGTGGCTTAATCGCGTTACTTGTTTTTCTGTTTCAAATCTTTCCACTCCTAGCCATGATCCCTTTACCCTTCATTTTTTTCTTTGCGGTTCTTGCTCTTCCACTTAAAAAAGATCAGCCAATGGAAACATACCTCGCCGCTATTGTTTCTTTTCATCTCAAACCAAACAAACGCCTTTGGAACCCCGGACAAAGGGAATCAACTATTCTAATAACCGCACCAAAAATTATTGAAAAAATACGTACTAAGAATATTTCCCAAGAAGAGGCCAGCCACCGTTTATCTTTCCTCGCTAACATCGCCGACTCCGAAGGTTATGCTATTAACGACTCAAGCTTGAGCGACACATACGTTGCTGAAGCACAGTCCGCTCCAGATATTTTTGATAGTATTCAATCTAATAAAATTAATGAAACGCTTACCCAGGAAACAACTACTCGTCACGACGAAGCTGTTAATCAAATGCGTAGCGCCATTGAACAAGCCGAAGGCGTATCTAGCGCCCCGCCCGAAATTCATAAATATGGTGACCATTATCAGTATCAACCAGAAGAAAAATCCGCTGATCTTCCACAAGCTTCAAATCAAAATATTGAACAAACTTCATCCTCATCGGTCATCGTACAACCTACTATTCCAGAAGAAAAACCAGAACGTGAGCCTCTAAACACCGTCGATAATAAACCTCCAGCTCCACCAGAATCGCCAACCGATTTTATTAAAACCGATAACGAAGAGCCGAAGCAAGAAGAGAAATCTGAAGAACCGCCTGAGCCAAAACCAGAATTCATTGAACTAGCTAATAACCCAGACTTTACAGTAGCCACCATTTCAAAAGAAGCCGAACGAGTAAAAAATAAAAAGGATGACGAAGTTTATATATCATTACATTAAGAGGTAAATATGGATCCAAGACAACAACAAATGCCACCACAACAAATGCCACAACAAGCCCCTCAAGGTCAGGCACCAATCGCATCGCAAGGCCAGCAAGCTGCCATTGCTAATGTTACACCAGATGTACCATTAGCCACTCAAACTACACTTTTAATATCCGAAATCCGCGACAACATGGTAATTATGAAAGACGGTTCCTTCCGTGCCGTTATCGCTTGCCAATCTATCAACTTTGATCTTATGTCTGAACAAGAGCGAGAAGCGGTTGAATATTCTTATCAAAACTTCTTAAACTCTCTCACCTTTACTACTCAAATACTTATTCGTTCTCAACGCGTTGATATTGGTCCATATATCGACAAGCTTTCTCAAATCCGTCGCAATAATGACAATATGCTTCTTGGTGTACTTATGGATGACTACATCGATTTCATCGATATCCTTTCGCAAGAAGCCAACATTATGGATAAATCATTTTTCATAATCATTCCATATTATTCCTCAGCAGACGCCGAAAAAATTCTTCAACAAACTAAGAACATCTTTAAGAGCTTTAGCAAAGAAAAAGAACCTCAAGTTACTCGTATTGATCGCGCCACTTATGACAAGGCTACTACCGAACTTAATAACCGTATTGATTCTGTAGTATCCGGTTTACATCAGGTCGGTGTAAACTCTATCCGTCTAAATACTAAACAGCTCGGCGAACTATTCTATAACTTCAACAACCCAGACACAGCCGTACGCGAGCCGCTTGTAGACTTTTCTAGACTAGCAACAACATATGTAAAGAAAGGAACTCCAAATGCAGGGCAATAGACAACTTTCTCCGGCGGAAATTGCCGCCCAAGCTCAAACCAGGGAAGACGCAGAAGTTCAACGTGCTTTTGAGCAGGGTATTACCACACTACGTGATTTAATATCTCCATCCTCTATTGAATTCTTTACCGATCATTTCCGCCTTGGCACTAAATATGGTCGCACGTTATACGTCTACGGCTACCCGCGCATGCTTTTTACTGGCTGGCTATCACCAATAATTAACATTGATGAAGTTTTAGACGTCTCTATGTATATCTACCCAGTAGATACAGGCGTAGTCATGAAAAACCTTCGCAAAAAAGTTACCCAGCTTGAAGCATCAATGGATGTTAATGCCGAACGAGGTAAAGTTCGTGATCCAGAGCTTGAAGCTGCCATTTCCGACGCCGAAGAGCTCCGCGATCAACTCCAAGTTGGTGCCGAAAAATTCTTCCGCTTCGGGCTTTATGTCACTCTTTGGGCCGACTCTTTGGATGAACTCCGCTTTGTTCAGCAAAAAATTGAAACTATCTTTGGCCAACTCATGGTCTTCTCTAAAGTTGCAAGTAGCCAGCAAGAACAAGGGATGAATAGTACGCTTCCGCAATGTACCGACCAGCTCCAAATCCGCCGCAACATGAACACTGGTGCCATTTCTACCAGCTTTCCATTCACTTCTGCCGACCTCACTCAAGACAACGGTATTCTATATGGTGTCAATATGCATAACAACGGTCTTGTTATCTTCGATCGTTTCTCTCTAGAAAATGCCAACATGGTAGTATTTGCTAAGTCTGGTGCAGGTAAATCATTCACCGTTAAGCTAGAGTGTCTCCGTTCCATGATGATTGGGAGTGAAATAATTATCATCGACCCAGAAAACGAGTACCAAAAACTCAGTGACGCTGTTGGAGGTTCATATATTCGTTTGTCGCTCAATTCTGATGTTCGCATCAATCCATTTGATCTTCCAAAAGTAGTAGATACAGAAGAAGCAAACGACGCGTTACGTGCAAACCTTGTCACCTTGCATGGTCTTTTCCGTCTTATGCTCGGCGGAAACCAAATCGCTGCTAACGGTCAAATGGTTCCAGCCCTTACCGCTAACGAAGAAGCCGATCTCGACCAGGCCCTTATCGACACCTATGCTCGTGCCGGCATTACTTCCGATCCTCTGACCCATCAATCCCCTCCACCAACCATTATGAATCTCTACGATACCTTACTCCACATGGAAGGCACCGGCCCTCAACTAGCCCAGCGTCTTCGCAAATACACTACTGGTACTTTTGCCGGCATCTTCTCTCAGCAATCCAATGTGGACATCAATAACCAAATGGTCGTCTTTAATATCCGCGATCTAGAAGATGAGCTTCGCCCAGTAGCTATGTATATTGTGTTGTCGCATATTTGGAATATCGTCCGCGCCCAACAAAAGAAACGCTTACTCGTAGTAGACGAGGCTTGGCAACTTATGAAATATGATGATTCAGCAAACTTCCTCTTCTCACTCGCTAAACGTGCTCGTAAGTATTATCTTGGTCTCACTACTATTACTCAGGACGTCGAAGACTTTATGAGTAGTAAAATGGGCCGAGCCATTGTCGCCAACTCATCAATGCAACTCTTGCTCAAACAATCTGCTTCCGCTGTAGATGTTCTTTCAGACGTGTTTAAACTCACAAGTGAAGAGAAGAAACGCCTCGCCAACTTCCCAGTTGGTCAAGGACTGTTCTTTGCTGGACCAAACCACGTCCATATTCAAATCATTGCCTCTGAAACTGAAGAAAAGCTCATCACTACTAATCCAAACGAAAAATCCGCCCAATAACTACTAGCTTTATGCTATAATATAAACATATATGCATCGTGTTCAAGTGAGGTCATATTTTCTCTTGCTGTTATCAATCATTTTGATACTGTTTGGACCCCTTTTGTCCGTCACATTCTTTTCAAATAGCTCCGCCGCTATCGACGCTACTACTTTAGACATTTTTGCCGAAAACAACATTATGTTTTACGATCCGTCAGAACAATTATCTAATTGTAACCCAATGTACGGAGCTAAACCTTCTGGCGATCAAATCACCTGGATTGGTGATTCTTATACCGACGGAGCGAAAACCATCATCGAAGAAAAGCTGCCTGGCGTAGAAATAGATTCTCAACAAGGTAGAACGGTTTCACAAGGCCTAGATATCCTCAGTAATATCGGAAAAGACAACCTAAGACCATATTTGGTCTTTGCTCTTGGCACAAATGGCACCTGGTCCGATAGCACAATAAGCACGCTCACCAGTTCGATCAACACAGATACTAAAGTCATTCTAGTTACCGCCAAGACAAAAGCCCCTAATGATTATGGCTCTCAAAATACTTTAATAAAGAAACTCGCCGAAGATAATAAAAACATTGTTATAGCAGACTGGGCCGATAATGGTTATAAAGACGAGTTCTTTACAACAGACGATAGTCCAGCCAATACTCATCCAAAAGTCGGCGATGGTTATAAGACGTGGGTAGACGTCATATATAACGCCCTGCCTAGCGGTTCTGCACAAGCTACCGCAGGATCATCCGCACAAGAAATTATCTGGAGTTTCTTTAGGAATCAAGGTTTCACCGAAGTCCAGGTTGCTGCTATTATGGGTAATGCCTATGTAGAAAGTAATTATACCCCAAGCGCCCACGAGGCCAGTAACCCACACTACTGGGGGTTATTCCAATGGGGCGACAATGAAAGCGCAGATTATATCTGGATAAATAAACTTTACCCCATTCTTAAGGAAAAAGGCTATTCAAAATATATAGACGACTCTCGATATTGGAAGTACCTCACCGATAATGCAGAAGGTAAGCTTATGCCTTTAGAAGATCTTCGCGGAATGCTAGAAGTAGAAATGCAGTTTGCTATGGACTATGGAGCAGCGGCTGGTAAATCCTGGATAACAGAAATAAAAAAAGCAGACACAATCCCTCTTGCAACTGAAATCTTTCTTGTTAAGTTCGAAGGTGCCACAGGCTTAGGTCATGGCGGGGATGGTTATATCGAGCATTATACTCCATACAAAGGTAGAGCATACCAAGACGTGCATAAACGTATCGCTGCCGCCGAAGAAGCCTATTCAAAATTTACCGGACTTGCTCCATCCTCTATAATAGACTGCAACCCCGTCAATGCTGATCCAGGCGATGCTTTAGCATTCTTACAACAGTACGTTAGAGATGCAAATTATCTTTATGATACTAATGCAACCGTCCCAACGGTCGCAAAATATTATAACGCCGATGACCCAAGCACATATACGATCGTAGAGAGGAAAACATCTATCGATAAAACTAAACTAGCAAATATGTCAGATTTATCACAAGAAGATAAAGACTATCTCTCCACGGTCGGCAACTGTTTTGGCGGGGCAGACTGTGGACAATGTACAGCTCTTTCTGGATGGTTTGTCATTATGTTTACTAATTATAAGTATGGTGGTGGAGCGGGTGTAGGCGTAGTAAATAATTTAGCAGCCAATAATTCCGAATTACAAGTTTCGACCACCCCTACACCATGGAGTATTTTCTCATATGGAGATGGTGGAAATGGACACACTGGTATCGTTATAGACGTAACTGATAGTGGAGAAATAATAACTTTAGAGCACAACATGGCCGCTAGTAGAGGTGGTAAAAGGCTAACTATGCGAAAATATAACCCAGACACTACCGGATATGATTATCGTTATGTTGATTTAAGAAATGGTCTAGACTTTAATCATTTAGGGAAAACTTATGAATAATAAACTTTTACAAAACAAAAAATTTTTACTCCTTATATTTATAATTCTTATCATAATTCTCGTACTCATATTTATATTCTATTTTTCAAAGCCATCATCAAATAATACTATAATCATTGATAACTTGGATAAATATGCAGATGTCCCAGCTATCCAAAAAGACGAGATCCAAAAAACACTATATTCTTATATTACACAACAAAATCAAATTAATAATATTAATAATCAAAAAGTCTATCATGGAACTATTCGAGGCGAGCCAGCACAAACAACCACAAAAAACACTGCTGGAGTAGATGTCTATTCTATAAATTTCATTTTAGATATACCGGAATTAAAATATTCTTATCAAACTCAATTTTATTGGACGGAAGAAACACAAAATGACATCGATATAGATTTAGGAGCAGCAAAAATCTACTGTTTATCAGAAGAAGATTCTATTTACCCGGACTTTAATTGTAACCAAAATCCAGCAATTTCTACCAAGACAGATTCTCTATTATCTGTAGATATGGTCATAAATAAAGACTGTTGGATGAGCCCGTTTAAATCAGTTGAGTCAAAAAGTGGCTATGGAGTTGATATTTATTATCATCCAACTAATAGTGATTATAAAAACAACACAACAGAATCTTCGTTGGATACCTGCATAAAATCCGCCAAACAAAGGCTTACTTCGGAAGGACTTAACCTTAATGAATATAAAATTAGAAGTGAAATAAAATACTTCTATAATTATTAAACCTCTTCTACACTCGTCAAAATAATCTGATTATCTTTAAAGTTTCTTACCAAACATTTTTGACGCTTCTCATCTAATTCAGAAAACACATCATCAAGCAGAATCACTGGTTTTTTACCGAGTTTTTCATAATCAATCGCAGCCTCAATAAATTTTAGTGCTAAAACAATACTTCTCACCTCTCCTCTACTAGCCGAACCATCCGCTGCAACTTTATTAAATATAAACTTATAATCATCCTTTTGCACCCCAAATGTCGTGTGTCCAAGAATCCTATCTCGCTCAAAACTACTCTCTAACTCCTTCAGATATTTACTCTCACTTATATCTTCACCAACACCTAAATACTCTATAGAGACCTCATCCTTATTATCCGCAATCGTTCGATAAACCTTTGTTAAGTCCTTATTGATCTGCGCCATCATCTCAAGGCGCATTTTAAAAAGTTCACATCCATATTTAGAAAGCATCACATTCCAAGAAAACACATCTTCGCTCTTTAAAAACTCGGATTTTAGTAGCTCATTTCGCTGTTTTAAAGCTTTATTATATTTAGATAGGGAAACACTATATTTATCATCAATCTGACCAAACATTCGATCAAAGTATTCTCGTCTCCGATTTGGACTAGAACTAATTAAGTTTAAATCACTCGGCTCAAACAATACCACCGGATATCTTTCTTTCTTTGGGAGCCTCGCAGTCTTTTTATCACCCACAAGAAAGGTTTTTTTCTTTCCATCATATACCACCACTATTTTCTCACCATTTATATAGTTAAGCTCCACCCGATAAAAATTCTCACCGCGCTTTAAGATTTCGCTATCTACCGCTTTAAAAGATTTTCCCCGCAT
This sequence comes from Candidatus Saccharimonadota bacterium, assembly GCA_016282495.1. Lineage (GTDB taxonomy): Bacteria > Patescibacteriota > Saccharimonadia > Saccharimonadales > Saccharimonadaceae > Nanosyncoccus. The sequence goes on along the minus strand of JAEEKR010000037.1, from coordinate 20,934 downwards.
CGCTTCATATATCGCTTCAAGCACCGACGTTTTACCACACCCATTCTCACCCACTATTAAAGAGGTTTCTTTATTACACTCTAACTTATAACTCTCATGAATTCTAAAGTTAGTCAGTTTTATAGATTTTATTATCATCTAACCCTTAAGAGGCATAATAATATGCGTATAATCTTGTTTCTTATTGTTTCTAATTACCACAGGAGAAAGATCACCCGAAAAACCAAATTTTACCGTATTTTCACTAAGAGAATTAAGTGCATCAATTAAAAACCTAGAATTAAGCGTCACTTTATCATCCTTCTCAATTTCCGCTTCTATTTTAGAGTCATTCTCGCCAAACTCATTTGCAATCGAAGCCACTGAAAATACCCTCTCATCAGCCTTAGCTTCACAAACAATCGAGCCACCAACCTCTTTCGCAAATAGTGCTGCAAGTTTTGTTACTCTCATTAGTTCATCTCTATTTAAAACTACCGTTGATGTATTATCTTTTGGTATTAATTGCCTATAGTTTGGAAAACTTCCATCAATTAACTTAGAGGTAATTTCGGTTTCACCAAGCCTAAATCTTGCTTGAGATTCATCAAGTAACACCTCAATTTCTTCTGTTTCTTCATTAATAGAACGAAGAACCTCCTGGAGGGAAGAAGTAGGGATAATCACAGCTACTTCATCAGAAATTTTATCTACAAGTTTTTTCTCTGCTAAGCGATATCCGTCCGTGGCTGCTACATATAGTTTTCCACCATCAGAGTTAAAATATACACCCGTAAGCGCTGGCCTAGTTAAATCATTACTACTCGCAATAATAACCTGATTAAGTCCAATTTTAAACTCTTCTGCAGAAACCTTAAATTTTACCGCTTCTTTTTCATTTATATCAGGAAGTTCCGGAAAATCATCCGATAAACTTCCATTCATAACCGAGGAATACTTTCCAGCTTCAATTTTAATCTTTGTATCCTTAGAAGAAATCTTAATCACTTCACCTTTTGGTAAATTACTTACAAATTCAGCTAATAGCCTTGCTGGTACTGTTATTTCACCATCTTCGCTATTGCTTACAGGTAAATAATCTACTACGGCCATATCTAAGTTAGTGGTGGTAAGAGACACCTTTTTCTTATTTACTTTTATAAGTACGTTATTTAATATAGGTAGGCTATTTCTGGCACCCATAGCTACTTTACTTACAATATTTAATGCCTTAGTAAGTTTTTCTTGTGTGGTTTCGATCTTCATTTTTATCCTCCTTTTTAATTTAGTAGTAATAGTAGGCTATGTGGAAACTGTGTAAAACCACCCATTTTATCACAAAAAATAGGGGTAATTTTAGAATAAAACCATGCGTAAAACTTTTGGAAAACTTGTGAAAAACAAGTGGAATTCCACCAAGAACTAATAAAATAATCAAAATTTAAACAAACAGTGCAAAAAGTTCCACCAAAAATCCCCAGACTTTTTCGCAGACTATTCCACATATTTTCCACAAAACTAACCATAAATCTTCTCCCGAATAGCCTCAATTTCATCGCGAAGGCCATAATTTAAATTAAGGTCAGACTCGATCTTTTTAACTCCATGCATAACTGTAGTGTGGTCTTTTACACCCACCTCGTATGCGATCTTAGTAGTACTCATCTGTAATTCTTTAGATAATATATACATTGCCACCTGGCGGGCGTTTTTAATATGAGAGACCCTACTTTTACCACATAACTCTTTTGGAGTTAGTTGATAATATTTTGCCACCTTCTCGACTACTTGCTTGGGAGAAACTGCACGAACTCTTGTACCCTTATTAATACCACTTATATAACCATCTTGAATAAGCTCTAAAGGTGACTTATTGCGAAACTCTGACATCGCAAGAAGCCTCTTGAACTCGCCCTCAAGATCACGAATATTAGTCTTTACGTTTTCAGCGATATATTCAATCGCTTCATCTTCTATTTCTATCCCTTCAAACTCTGCCTTAGATTTTAGAATCGCACACTTATCTTCAAACTTAGGCATCTGGAGATCGATTGCGCCCGCCCAGGTTAATCTAGAAGCTAACCTTGTGTCAACTTCCTTAATCTGGCTAGGCAATCTATCACTTGTAACAATAATCTGCTTATTTCTCTGATGAAGCTCGTTAAAAATATTAAAGAACTCCTCTTGGCTCTTTTCTTTGCCAATAATCATCTGAAAATCATCAATGATGAGGACGTCAAGCTTGTAAAATTTTTGCGAAAACTCATCCCCACGTTTATTTTTTATAGAATTAATAAAGTCCGCATAAAAACGATTCATCGGCGCATAAAGAATTTTAATCTTAGGATTATTTTTTAAGAGTTCATTGCCGATTGCTTGTACAAGATGAGTTTTACCAAGCCCAGGGCCACCATAAAGGAAGAATGGATTATACTTTGTACCAGGGTTATTAATCACGTTTTCCGCAACACTTACCGCGAGGTCGTTATTAGACCCTACTACAAAATTATCCATCGTGTATCCAGGGTTAAGGTTAGTTTTAGAAAAATCAGTCTCTACAGAAAAAGTATCTCGCGGCCTGCTCGCTTTCTCTTTAATAACCTGAACAATATTTCTATTATTAGCTTTAGGCTTACTAGAAATCACGATGTAGTTAATCGATTTTACCTTTATATCGTTATTTTCTAGAGCCTTCTTAATGATATCGTGATACTTTCTTTCAAGTTGAGTTTTACTAAACGGACTAGGCGTTCCAATAGTAGCTACCCCATCCCCCATTGATACAAGCTCGGTTTTATCAAAAAAAGTCTTATAGTACATCGCAGGAATAGAACGCTCAATTTCAGCTAAAACGTTTTTCCACACATCGAACATAAGACCTCCTATCAGTAAATATCAGTAAACTTTATCTAATTATACCAAACCGAGCAGACTTTTCCACAGTTTTTTATCTGGAAAAATATTATATAAATTAAAAATTCCATAACAGGGAAGACTTTTCCACAACCAGGGAACTATACCAGATAAAAATGTGGAAAACTTCTTGAAAATTGTGGAAATCTACGCTATACTAGAACAAATATTTGCAAATAATTAAACTATATAGGATTTTATATGCCAAAACGAACATATCAGCCACACAAACGTCAACGCAAAGTCGAACACGGCTTCATGAAGAGAAATGCCACCACTAATGGTCGCAAGGTTCTCAAACGCCGTCGCATTAAAGGTCGCGCTCGTTTAACGGCCTAATCAATGCTAGCTAAGAAATATCGTTTTCATTCTAGAGGTGGAGTTAGACACACCTACCAAAACGGACGCACTATCCGTCGTCCGCAAATCTCGCTCATTTATACTAAAAATGAGCGTGGTTTTTTACGCTTTGGCGTAGTTGTTTCAAAGAAGATTTTAAAATCTGCAGTCGGGCGTAACCGTATCCGCCGTCGTATCTACGAAGCTATTCGTCTCAATATCCCAAAAAACGCCAAGATGGATTATCTTTTCATTATCTATTCTAAAGATATTAAAGACATGCCATTCTTGGAGCTAGAAAAGCTTATCTGTTCTCTTATTAAAGAAAGTATGGTACAATCAACCAAATGAGTGTTAAAAAATACCTAACTTTTATCATTATTATTACTATTATTATAGGTAGTTTTCTTACTGGTGGTCTTTTTAACTTTATAGATATGATTGTAGTCCGACCAATCACAAATATCTTATTTGTTATCTATAATTTTGTTGGAGATTTCGGTCTAGCCATTATCTTATTTACTATTCTAGTCAAAATCTGCATGTGGCCACTCGTAAAAAAACAATTTCACCAAACTAAACTTATGCGTAAAATTCAACCTGAGCTTACCAAGATTAAAAAGAATTGCAACGGTAACAGACAATTAGAATCTCTTCAAACTATGGATTTATATAAAAGATACAATGTAAAGCCATTTCGCTCAATGCTTACCCTCTTTATCCAGCTCCCGATTTTTATAGCCCTTTTTACCGCCATTCGCGTTATGGTTCAACCAAGATTAGATGACAATCTTTCTCTTAGGGCTTACCCAGGCATCGTCCAAATGGAGCGCATTGATGAGGTTGTTAAACTCCAAGAACCATATCTCAATGATCTTCAAAACGACAAAATACCAGCCGAAGAAAAAACAAAATATGATTTTCATCCGCAACTCTTTGGTTTAGTTGATTTAGACGTTAGACCAGGATTTAACAGTGTTAGTGCTATTATCATACTAGGCATTGCCCTCGCCGCTTCATTAGTCCAATATATTAATACTAAGCAGCAGAACCCATCTGGTAAATCTGAAAAGAAAAAGAAATTCCGCGACCTTATTAAGGAAGCTCAAAACGGTAAAGAGCCAGATCAGTCTGACATGAACGTGATGATGACCGGCTCCATGTCCAAGATGATGCCGATTATGATGTTTATGATTATGATCAATCTCCAAGGCGCATTAGTGCTTTATTACTTCTTATCTAATCTAATTACCGTAGTTCAACAAAAAATCATTTTTGCTAAAAGTGGAGAAGAGATGGAAATCGCTACTGACAAAGCCATCGTCAAAGAACTCAATAAAATTCAAGAAGCAAAAGTCATTGAAAACAAAAAAACCGGAACAAAAATTACTCGCATCTCCGCCAAAGATAATAAAAGGAGAAAAAAATGAGTATAGATTCAAATCAACCACAAACAGGAGCACGATATGAATAGAGACGAATCAGTGCGCTTCGCTACAAAATACCTAGAAGATTTATTGTCATTCTTTGGTATTAATGTAGCGGTTTATTCAACCTTAGATGACGAAGTTATTCAGCTTTCCGTTCCATCTACATCTTTAAACTCATTATTAATTGGCCGCAATGCCGACAACCTTCGCGCTCTCCAACATGTAGTGTCTATGGCCCTCGTGGCACGAGATGCTGAAGTTACCCGTGTCAATGTAGATATTGCAGATTATAAACGCCAACGCGCTGATCGTATTGCAGAAAAGGCTGAAGGATGGATTAAGAAAGTTCGTGCTACTGGTGAACCAATGACATTAGATCTCAATGCCGCCGACCGTCGCGTCATCCATAAACTAGCTGAAGATTATTCAGATATCACCACTCATTCTGAAGGGGAAGGAAAAGAAAGAAAACTAATCATCTCTAAGATTCAATAATACAAGCTCATATAAAAACACTCCTCATAAAGGAGTGTTTTTATATACTGTATACTATTCGGTTGTTCCACCAATAATCACTACAATATCATAGCCATAAGTATTCACGCCAGTCGGAATTTCTTCACTACTATGGACATAGACATTCGAATCAGACAAGTGTTCTTCTAGCGCCGAGAAAGAGGCTGGAGTCTCTGAATTTATCAGATATAAATGATATCCTTTTTGTTCAACGAAGCTTGGCGCATCACCAGTACCACCTACAATAAATTTAGCATCTTCTAATTCCTTTTTACACTCTGCTGCTACGCCTGAGCCATCTGTGCCATTTAATACTAATATATTTGCCTGTTCTCGGACGATCGGATCACTAGTAAGTTGCTGTGCAATATAAGCACGAAGTTGAGAATAATTACCGACTCCAGCAGAAGGAACAACATAAGAAATGCCATTTATGTTTGCAGTCGTCATATAGCTAATGCCGCGAGACCAATCCACCATTGGAATTTGACGCATATGATCAAAATCGAACTCATCAAATAAATGAGCAGCGGTCTTCATCTCATCTATAGTAAAGTTTGTACGTAAATTATCGCCAAGAGAATTCATAATAGTAATTGCATCAGTAAGACCAAGACCCTTTTCCTTAATCTTATCTTTAATGGCGATCAAGATTTTTTGCTGGCTTGTTCCTCGCGAAAAATCACCACCCGCAGTGCCATGTCTTGCTCTAGCCAATGCAAGAGCTCCTGCACCATCTAGTTCAGTCGGGACTCCAGCCGGTATTACCGCCTTCGTGTAATTATAATCAGAAATGTCTTCATCCAGCGTTACGGTAATTCCGCCGATAGTATCAACGACGGTCACCAAAGCACCCCAGTTCACATGTGCATAATATTGAAAATCTAAGCCCAATATTTCGCCAACTTTTTCCATAGCAGCATTTGCTCCAGCCGCTTCATCATCGCCAGATTGATTATTACACCAATAAATTTCATTAATCTTACCAGTTGCAGTACAAGTGGATCCGGCTTTCAAATCCCTCGGCAAACTAGTCATTGCTATGTCGCCATTCTGTTGATCGACGCTAATAATCATAATAGAATCTGTAAGCTGTGCGCCATCATGTCCAGAACCACCCATATCATATCCGCTAGTCCCAAGTGCAAGAATGTTTGTACGGCCATTTTTATCCGTTTTTAATGGCTCATAGTGCTCCGACATCAAAGAACCAAGAGCATCCCAAATATTAGAGCTGCCACCTGTAATACGCGCCAAGATATCATTTCCCCAAATCATCAGCCATGCCACGCCACCGATCAACAATAGAAGAATAGTTGCAATAATAGCAACAATAACTTTTCGTTTCTTACTATGCTTTTTCCTCTCCTTTTTTTCTTTTTTCTGTTTTTTTGATTCTTTTTTAATTTCCTCAGAAGTAATGTCAAAATCAAAAGATTCTACAGGACGTAAAAAATCTTCCCTAGCACGCTGCTTTAGCTCTGCTTTATTTGGTTTGATATCGCCAACTACGCGAGTCTTTTTTGGTGAGCTTCCTTTTTTCTTAACCGTTGCAGTTTGAGGAGCTTTTACCGGTTTTTTAATAGGATTCTTTTTAGTATTATCAAAACCAACCTTGCGGTTACCGCTATTTGACTTTCTTATTACTAATCCGTCAATCGATTTATCCATTAAACTCCTACACTCTAGAATTATCAGAGGTGATCTCTTTTATTATTATAATGATAATGTTATTATTATAGCATAATGAAACCCAAACTCACTAAAAAACAAGCGTTAATACTAGAGTTTATTACAGATTTCACCAAAGCATATGATTACTCACCATCATACAGGGAGATTATGTCTGGAGTTGGGCTCTCTTCTGTTTCTGCCGTTGCTGAACATGTAGATAATCTCGTTGAAAAAGGGGTAATTAAAAGAGTTCCTGGAGCAGCACGTTCACTAGAAATAGTAAGCTTACCATTTCCCGAAACCACAAAGCTTTTCAATGACAAGATTACAGTAGCTACACCAGAAGAAGAAGAAATACTACGAAAAGCGGCCACAATTTTAGAAATAGATTTAGAATAGGGTTTACAATTATATCATAAGCTGTTACAATAAACTCAGGAGTAATCTACCATGGTAAAAACAAACAGCAAAAATCGACGCCGTACTCATCACCCAGCCGTAACTCTTGTAGTTATTGGCATATTGATTGGCGTTTTGTTTTTCGTTTCTAAAATGCTAGCAGATAACGCATCGGATGTTACCGAAGAAAGTAAAAGAGACACTAATACTACTAAGGTTGAAAAAACCGAAAAAACACCAACGGAGAATCAAACAACTTCCGACAACGGCGATAATAAAACCCCTATTCAAAATGATGGTGATGACCCTAACGCCATGGAATCTCTCACAGGAGTAATCACTATGGCCGAGCTTTCAAACGGTATGGTACGTATTAGAGTGAACATCGATCAATATCTTGCTTCAGGTACCTGTAAACTGGATATGCGTTCTAATTCCGGTACTACATTTACTGATAGCGCAATAATTATTCCATCTAGCTCAACTTCAACTTGTGAAGGCTTTGACATTCCTGTTTTAAGTCTATCTTCAGGACATTGGAATATTAATATAAATCTAGAATCAAACAATAAAACCGGTACCATAACAGGAGATATCAATATATGAGAATAAAGCGTACAATCCGATCTCGTCTCCCATTAATTCTATTCGTCTTTGCTGCGGTTGCTACTTTCATGTTTTTTGCCATGAAAAAACCCGTGGAAACGTCAGCTGCTTCTTTGGCGGGTTTTAAACCAGGGAATATTATTAGTGATTATACTATGAGCAATTATAACTCTATGAGCGAGGCAGATATACAGAATTTCCTCAAATCTAAGAATTCATGCAACGACACCCGCACGTATTTAGCTAGCGCATATCCAGAATACTCATACCATATTAAAGATGGGCATTTCGTGTGCCTCGCTGACGAGACTTTTGGAGACGGCATTGACTATGGCGATAGTGCACCAACCGGCCAAAGCGCCGCACACATTATTTGGCAAGCCGCACAAGATTATCAAATTAATCCACAAGTCCTGATTGTTCTACTTCAAAAAGAACAAAGTTTAATTACGGATACGTGGCCTAACTCTCGTCAATTTCGTTCAGCTACTGGTTATGGTTGTCCAGACACGGCCGCGTGCGATACTAAATACTATGGCTTTAAGAATCAAGTTAGAAATGCCGCTTCGCTTTTCCGCACTGTTCTTAATGGCGGCTGGACCAACTATCCATTAGGGAATAATTACATTCAATATAATCCAAACGCAGCTTGTGGCGGCTCAACCGTATATATAGAAAATCTGGCCACTTCCGCACTATACCGCTATACTCCATATCAACCAAACGCTGGCGCCATCGCTGCTGGTTATGGTACCGCCCCATCCTGTGGCGCCTATGGCAATCGAAATTTCTATCTCTACTTTGTAGATTGGTTTGGCGACCCAGCAAGCGGGACAAATAAGAATACCATACAGAACAACAACAGAATTCCAGACGAACCAACCAGTATCGATTTTAAATACAACGTTGCAGTTGAAAAAGCAGGATGGTTAGATGAAAAAAACGGTGGCCAAATGATTGGTACATCTGGATATGGGTTAGCCATGGAAGCGTTGACTATCTCATTAGACGGCGTTGAATTCAGAGCACATATTCAGAATATTGGTTGGGAAAACAGTTTTAAGAAAAGCGGAGAAATTAGCGGATCCTCTGGGAGTGGTCGGCAAATTGAGGCGGTTCAAATACACCTAACTGGCGAATTGGCCAAAACTTACGACATCTATTACCGTGCTCATGTCGAAAATATAGGCTGGATGGGTTGGGTTAAGAATGACGAGATAGCTGGGACAGTAGGAAGATCCTTGCAAATTGAAGCTATGCAAGTAAAAATTGTCGAAAAACCATCATTGGGAGCTAGCATAGAATATTATGGCCACGTACAAGATTACGGCTGGATGAGCCCAGTTAAAAATGGTGAATTAGCTGGTACGACTGGCCAAGCAAAACGCGTAGAAGCAATAGTTATAAAACTAAATGGCGATTATAATAAAGACGATATCCAATACAGAGCCCATGTACAAGATTATGGCTGGCTAAACTGGGTCTCTAATGGTGAATTAGCTGGTACAACAGGACAGGCTAAAAGAGTAGAGGCCATAGAAATAAAATTATCCGATAATCTTGCAGCACAATATGATATCCAATACAGAGCCCATGTACAAGATTATGGCTGGCTAAACTGGGTCTCTAATGGTGAATTAGCTGGTACAACAGGACAGGCTAAAAGAGTAGAGGCTATAGAAATAAAACTAGTGCCAAATAACACTTTATAGAGCTCATGTCTCGACATTTATAAGATAAAGCGATAAAATTATAAAAAGGCCGCGTCCTGTTAGAATAATGGAGGAAGTCAGTTATGACAAGTTTTTTAAGCAAAGATGCAATTAAAAGCATAGGTTTCAAACATGTTGGAAAAAATGTGTTAATTAGTAAAAAAGCTAGTTTTTATTCTCCTGAAAAAATATCTATTGGGGACCATGTTCGAATTGACGATTTCTGTATTTTAAGTGGAAAAGTTTCAATTAGTAATTATGTGCATATCGCAGCCTATTCGGCTATTTTTGGTGGTGATAAAGGAGTGGCGATAAGTGATTTCTGTAATATCTCTTCAAGGGTTTCTATATATGCACTTAGTGATGATTATTCTGGAGAATCAATGACAAGCCCTTTGATACCAGACAACTTTAAAAACGTCGAACAAAAAGAAGTGGTCTTAGAAAAACATGTTTTGATTGGCTCTGGCAGTATAGTTTTGCCGGGTGCTTATTTGTCTGAGGGTGCTTCATTTGGTGCTTTTAGTTTAATTAAAAATAAAATTGAACCTTGGTCTATTAATGCAGGGATTCCGTGTAAAAAAATTAAGAATCGCAGTAAAAAAATTTTGGATTTAGAAGTAAAATTTAAAAATAGTCAAGAAAGAGGAAAAAATGCCTAAGAAACTAAAGAAGGCTTTATTAGTAGTAGAACCGTCAATGCCGGATTATGAAGAGTACTGTAAAGCAATTAAAAGCATTTGGAATGCAAAGTGGCTAACCAATAATGGGCCCATACATAACAAATTAACGTTAGAGCTCGAACATTTTTTAAAGGTGCCTAATGTGACTCTTTTCGTGAACGGACATTCAGCATTAGATTGTGCGATGAAACGTTTGCGTGAGGAAAGGGGTGAAGGAGAAATAATAATGACTCCTTTTACTTTCGTTTCAACGAATCATGCTGCATTTATGAACGGATTTACTCCAGTTTTCTGCGACATCAAGAAAAGTGATTACACAATCGATGAAAGTAAAATAGAAGACTTAATAACTAAAAAAACAGTCGCTATTTTAGCTACACATGTATATGGTTATCCTTGCAATGTAGAAGAGATTAATAAAATTGCAAAGAAACATAATTTAAAAGTTATATATGATGCCGCGCATGCTTTTGGTGTTGAGGTTGATGGTAAAACAATCGGTAATTATGGCGATATTTCAATGTTCTCTTTTCATGCAACAAAAGTCTTTAATACAATCGAAGGCGGCGCATTAGTTTATAAGGACTCAAATTTAAAGTATGATTTTGATCGAATCAAAGACTTTGGTATAGCTGGCGCCGAGGCGATAAAATCGATTGGTCTGAATGCTAAAATGAATGAATTTCAGGCTACAATGGGCTTACTAAACTTGAGAGATGTTAAAAAGAATATAAATAATAGAAAAAAAGCCGTTCAGTTATATTATAAAATGCTTTCCGAGGTTTCAGGCATAGTATTATCGGCTCTAAAAGACAACGTGAAATATAACTATGCCTATATGCCAATTTTGATAGATGAGAAGAAATTTGGTATGGATAGAAATCAATTATATGACAAATTAGTAGAATGTAATATTTTTGCAAGAAAATATTTTTATCCATTGATCAGTAATATAGATACATACAAAAGTTTCAAGGCTAATTTACCTGTAGCGAATTATGTGTCGGACCGAATTTTATGCTTACCTTTATATGGGCATATTACAAGGGAAGACGTTAAGAGTGTGTGCGAAGCGATAAAGGCTATAAGAAATGGTAAATAAAAAAGTTGGCGAAACTATCTACGAGGCTTGTCGCAGGATTGATAATGAGATAAAGTCTGATTTTGGTGGTGGATGTCCAATAGAAAAAAGCTTTTTGATGGCATATTTAGTGCAGAACCAAAAACTAAAAACATATGTCGAGATAGGCGTTTATAGAGGAAAAAGTTTTTTCCCAACTGCTTATAGTATTCATCTTAATAATGGTAAGAGTTATGGTATAGATCCATACACCCGAAGTAATGCAATTGAATTTGATACTCCAGAAAATATAAAAAATGATGTGAATACTTTTCTAGAGAGGGTTGATTTTGATGATATATATAAAAATACTGAAATATACCGTAAAAACTGTGAATACAGTGAAGATTTAAAACTTATACGAAAATCATCACAAGATGCAATTTCTTATTTCAAAAAGAATAATATTAAGATTGATTTTTTGCATATTGATGGGAACCATGATGCCAAACATATACGACAGGATTTTGAATTATATAATGAGATTTTAAACGAAGGTGGGTTTATAGTTTTTGATGATATAGATTGGGAAAGTGTTGACGTTGTATACAGGGAGGCTAAAAAAGAATTAACAGTAGTATTCGAGTGCGAATGTTTTGGAATTTTATATAAAGAAAAAAATGGTTTTAAAGATTTTGTAAAAACCGAAAAACTGAATAAGAGGCTAGTATCAATTTATAACAAAATAAAAAATAAAGAGAACAACGATAATGATAGTATACCACTTATTACGGTTGGAGTTTTAGCCTACAATTGTGAAGAATACATCGTTGAATGTTTAGATCATATTGTTAAGCAAAAAGGCGGTTTTAGATGCAAGGTGATTATTCTAGACGATAAGTCAACTGATAATACAGAAAAAAACATTAAAAACTATCTTAAGGGAATAAAACAAACAGAGCGCATGCGTATACAATATGTTAGAAACAAAGAGAATATAGGAATGGTTGAAAACTACGCAAAATTAATAAAATTGATTTCCAAAAGTGGATGTGATTATTTTACAATGTGCGACGGCGACGATTATTATTTAGCTAGCGATAGACTAGAAACACATCTATTATTACATAAACGCTTTCCTGAATTAGCTATGTCTTTCAACAAACTACTATTATATTGGCAACAAGAGAATAGATACGAAGTATATGATGCAGATTATAATGTGAATATTGTTACAACGGAAGATATTGTCACTGACAATAGGCCTGGTTCACTATGCGCTTCGTTTTACGATGCTAAACTACTCGGCCATATATCAGATAGTTTATTTAAAGATATGTATACGGGTGACTGGATGTTTAACATTTTTTATTCACAGTTTGGAGATGTTAGATTAATTAATCTTCCGATGTCAGTATATAGAAAGCATTTTGATGGAATCTGGAGTGGTAACAAGCCAGTTATAAATAATAAAATTTTAGTTTCGAACATTAAAGAATATAATAAATATCTAAGCTTCTTGTATGATAATGAATTTCAGATTATTCGAAATGAGTATATAGAATACTTGATAAGCAAAAATGCGGTAAGACCATACGAAATTGCAATAATTGATAACATTTTTCCAAACCCATTGTCAGGTTTTTCGTATCAAGAATTCACAAATATATTAGATTTCTATAAAAATTCTGTGGTATGCACAACTGGTGCATTTTCTTGCTTGTTAAGTAATGAACCAGTCGAAAATATGATAGTAAAATACAAAAGAGACTATCCAGCATTTAGCGATAGAGTATTAAAAATAGACGAAGATTTTTCTTTTAGCGCGAATTTACTTTATGGCATATTTCTTAATACTGCATATAACAACTTACTGCCTTTATCTGAGAAAATGCAAGTCCCATTTGTCTTTACGCTTTATCCAGGTGGAGGGTTTTGTCTTAATGATAGGAAAAGTGATAAAAAGCTGAAGGCGGTTTTTACTTCGCCCTGGTTTAAGAAAGTAATAGTAACCCAGCAAGCTACATATGACTATCTGATAAAAAAACACTTTTGCAAGAAGAAAGATATAGAATTTATTTTTGGAGTTGTAACTGACACTAAAAAAATAGGACAAAATATTAAAAATAAAAAACGTTTTGGTATTAATAAAGATACATTAGATATATGTTTTGTTGCGCATAAATACACTAAAAATGGGCGCGATAAAGGGTATGATTTGTTTATTGAAGTTGCAAAAAAACTGAGTAAGAAATACGATAATATAGTATTCCATATAGTTGGCCCTTGGGACAAAAACGTAATAGATACTAAAGGAGTTAAAAATATAATTTTTTATGGTAGTAAACCGGCTGACTGGTTTGAAGAGTTTTATAAAGATAAAGATATAATCGTATCACCAAATATTAATGGCATTCTTGCAAAAGGCGCATTTGACGGTTTTCCTACTACATCAGTGACTGATGCTTCTCTTTGTGGAGTAGCGATGTTTATAACTGACCCATTAAAGATGAACCGTGGAAGATTTATAGAAGGAGAAGAAATTGTAACTATTAAACATTCGGCAGATGATATTGTTAAAAAAGTTGAATATTATTATTATAAACCTGAAAAATTAAAAAATATTGGCGAAATGGGGAAATTAAAATCGGAAAAACTATATAGCCACGAAAACCAAATAATACCTAGGCTTAAAGTACTAAAGAACGTTGATTTGAGTCTTAGCAAAAGAGCTAAAAAGAAGATTAATAAACAAAAATATAAGAAGGTCGGACGTGATGTTCTGAAAGAAATTACGCCCAATATAGCTAAAAGAGCCTATCGTAAGGCAAGAAGAATAATTAAATAAAAAGGAAATGTATGCCAAAAGTTTCAATATTAATGACATCATACAACCACGAAAAGTTTATTGGTGAAAGTATTGAGAGCGTACTCGAACAGACTTTTACTGATTTTGAATTAATAATTGTAGACGATCGTTCCACAGATTCGTCTTTTAAGATAATAAAATCATTCAAAGATGAACGAATAATTGCGATTCAGAACAAAAGGAATATGGGCCCAGAATATGCCTTTGAAATTATGCGTAAGATGGCTAAAGGTAAACTAGTTGCGATAGCAGATTCGGATAATGTTTGGGAAAAAGATAAATTACAAAAAGAAGTTGATTTTCTTGAAAAACACCCAAAATATACAGCAGTTTTTACGAGAGCAAATATAATTGATGAATATGGTAATCCGTATACTGATGAAAGTTCGGCTTACCACGATGTTTTTAATGTTGAAAACAGAAGTCGTCAAGAATGGCTAAAAAGATTTTTTTATCGAAAAAATTGTCTATGTCATCCAAGCCTTTTAATACGAAGAGAGGCATATGAAGAATGTGGAATGATAGTGGATGGTCTATGGCAGGTACCAGATTTTTATAAATGGATAAAACTTTGCCTTAAAAAGGAAATATATGTGCTTGAAGATAAATTGATTAATTTTAGAGTACATAGGAATAATATTAGTGGCGAGCATAGCGTAGAAAACATTTTACGTAGCAACAATGAGTTTTATCACATATATGAACTTTTCTATGAAGTGAACGAAAAAGATTTTCCACTAGTATTTAATGAAGCTGATCAATACACTGTAAACGGGAAGATAAATATTAAGTTTGCTTTGTCAAAAATCTTGCTCGGGCATGATCCGGCGGCACAGGCACTAGGTCTAAAAACTCTTTTTGAGATGTTGAATAATGAAAAAGAACGTAAACAAATTTTTGAATTATACGGTTATGATGATGTGAGTTATAAGAGAGACGAAACAATATATTCTCCGTTTGCACCAGCTAATGTGACGATCTATAAAGCCAAGCTGTATTTTGATTTTGGGGATGGCTTTAACGAGGAAGATACAATGGCGAGTAATTTTGTTACTGACACAGAAGGAGAATTTCATGTAGAGTTTAACAATATTGACAAAATTTGCAAAGGCAAAAAAATCATTAATCTTCGTTTTGACCCATGTGAGTATTGCGTCAAGATGAAATTATCAAATATAAGTGCATGTGGAAAAAATCTAGGATTTAGAGTTGCCCAAGAGAATTATCCTTTAGGAAAATATACTAAATCTTCCGGCTATGATATATTCCTTATTAACGACCCAGTTTATTTAGTGTCAAATTTTAAGCAAACAATAAAGAGTTTAAGTGTATCTGGAGAAATAAAGGTTTTAGAGACGAATGAAATATTGGATATTAAAAGAAGGACTGCCTTTAAAAACAAAATAAAAAGGATCAAACTAAAAATCGATAGTGAAAAAGCAAAAACAAAAAGAGCATTGAAAAAGTGGTGAGTAAAAAGAGGTAGATTGCCCACTTATTAAGATTGAGGTATAATATATTAATATGAGAAACGATGCGAACAAGGATGATTATTTAGAGGCACTTGAAGATGAGCTTCTAGCTTCCATCGAACGCGAACGTGAACTGTTGAACGAAGACGCTAGCCTAGGGAGATTTTTGAAGAATAAGATTAAGAGATCGAAAATATATAAAAGTGTTATATCCAATCCAGACAGTAAGACTGGGAAAATCGTGAAAGCCCCAAGATCCTTCTATCGAATAATTAGAAATCCAGAAGCTAGAAAAAGTTTAGCGCAAAAAAAAACAGTAAACGACGCTAATATTAGTGACAATGACGAATGGCATTTTTTGGACCCATGGATGCTCGACCTAAAGAAACGAGTAAAAATTGCCGAGGAAAGTATAAAAAATAGAAAGAAGCTGGCTATATACTTTGTGGAGAAACCAGACAGCTCAACTTTTAGGTACCGATGTTACAATACTTTCAACGCAACTAAGGATAGCAAAAAATGGCAGGCAGTGTATTTTTTTAAAAATGAAATTAGCACCGTAGAAAGGCTTTTGCCAAATAGCAGTGTTCTAATTTTTGGGAGACAATCTGGGCAAGAAAAATCAGTAGAAAGACTAATCAATTTAGCTCATAAAAACAGTATTAAAGCTGGATTAGATATTGATGATTTAGTATTTGATTTGAGATACTTAGACATTGTATTGGACACTATCGGCGAAAGATCAAACAGAAGCTATTGGTTAGCATATTTTGCCGGAGTCCAAGCGATGGCGAAAAAGATGGATTTTTTCATTACTACAAACAGCTTCTTATCCAAGAAATTGAGTGAGTCCTTCAATAAACCATGCAAAGAAATAAGAAATTCTATAAACCAAGAACAGATCAATGCGTCGTTAGTTTATACAAAACAAAAAAATAATAGAGAGGATGAGAATTTCATCATAGGTTATTTTTCTGGTTCTCCTACGCATGCTAAAGATTTTGCTGTTGCAGAACCAGAACTTATCAAATTTCTCAAAAAACATAATAATTCAATTTTAAATGTCGTAGGATATATGCGGTTTTCTAAAGACGCAGAAAAATTAGTAGATTCGGGAAGAATCAAGTTCCTATCGTTTACAGACTTTAGAAAACTACAAAGAATGATGGCAGAAGTAGATGTTAACATTGCCCCACTTCTCATCAATGATTTCACCAATTGCAAATCCGAACTTAAATTTTTTGAAGCAGCAATCGTAGAAACAACCACAATTGCCTCCCCTAGCTATACCTTTAAACAAGCAATAACAGATGGTAAAAATGGTTTTCTTGCACAGCCTGGCGAATGGTACGATAAGCTAGAACATTTATATAAACATCCAGAAGAAAATAAGAAGATTGCTAAAGAGGCAAAAAAATACGCGCTCAAGCATTACTATGGCGAAAAGTTTTTAAAAGAAGTAGAGGCAGTTTATGGCTACTTTGCAAAATAAAAAAGTCTCAGTTATCGTTCCAAACTATAATTACGGTAAGTATCTTAAGAAAAGAATTAAAACCATATTAAATCAAACCTATCCTATTCACGAGCTAATTATTTTAGACGATTGTTCTACGGATGGAAGCGCAGAACTAGCCAAAAACATAGTTTTTGATCTTAAAATAAAGAACCCAGGCATGAATGTTAAATTTGTGGGAAATGATAAAAACTCAGGCAAGGCTATGTCACAGTGGCAAAAAGGTTTTGAACTTGCAAAAGGAGATTATATTTGGATTGCTGAAGCGGATGATTTGTGTCAAAAAACCTTTCTAGATAATGTTGTGAAAGGGTTTAAAGATAAGAATACAGTTATATCATACTCAGAGTCCAAAGTTATTAATGGAAAAGGAATTATTATTGCGCCCAACCTGCGTTTTTCTAGAGATAAGGAAAAAACAGGGCACTATAAAAAAAATTATATAAAAAATGGTGAAGATGAAATCAAAGAAATAATGGCTATTAGATGTTCCATTCCTAACGTTTCTGGAGTAGTTTTTAAAAAAGACGCCATGATTCCATTCAAAAAAATCTTCACAGAAGCTCTTAAATTTCAGCAAGTCGGCGACTGGTATTTTTATGTTAATCTTTTAAAGTACGGCAAAATTGCTTATTGTAGAAAAGCTCTGAACATCTTCAGAAAGCATAGCTCATCTGTTACCAAAAATTCCAACAAAAGCGGAGTTCATATTAGGGAGATTAAAAAAATGCAAGAATATATTGCCAGCCACTATCATTTATCAAGAGAAGTACTAGTTTCCCAAGAGAAAGAGCTCTCCCGTTTATCTTCTCGCTATGGTATAATAAAACCATAGAAAAGGAGTTTTTATGAAAGGAATTATTTTAGCTGGAGGCTCTGGTACGCGCCTCTATCCATTAACTTTAGCAACTTCGAAGCAAATGTTGCCAGTGTATGATAAACCAATGATTTATTATCCACTTTCTATGCTTATGTTGGCAGGAATTAAAGATATTCTTATTATCTCTACCCCACTTGACCTTCCAAACTTTGAACGTCTTCTTGGTGATGGCACACAATTTGGCATTAACTTATCATATAAGGTTCAACCATCCCCAGATGGTCTTGCTCAGGCCTTTATTTTAGGTGAAGAATTTATTGGCAATGATGCCTGTGCTATGGTACTTGGTGATAATATATTCTATGGCGCCGGCATTCGCAAACAACTCCTTTCTGCTGCTGAAGACGCTGAGAATGGTCGCGCTACTGTCTTTGGCTATTATGTCACTGATCCAGAACGTTTTGGTGTAGTAGAGTTTGATAAAGATTGGAAAGCAATTTCCATTGAAGAAAAACCAAAAACCCCAAAAAGTAATTACGCTGTTACTGGCCTCTATTTCTACCCAGCCGGCGTTAGTGAAAAAGCCAATAAAGTCAAACCATCTGATCGCGGTGAGCTAGAAATAACCACTCTAAATGAGATGTATCTTAAAGAGGATAAATTAGACGTTCAACTCCTTGGGCGTGGTTACGCCTGGCTCGATACTGGCACTATGGATAGCCTTGCTGACGCCTCAGACTTTGTTCGTGTCATTCAGAAACGTCAGGGCATCCAAATTTCCGCACTAGAAGAAATCGCTTATAAAAATGATTGGATCAATAAAGAAAAACTTCTCGAAGCTGCTAATAAGTACGGTAAATCCTCTTATGGCCAACACCTTAAAAACGTGGCAGAAGGGAAAATTAAAGATTAATGGGCAAATTTGTTTTTGAGAAAACCAACATTGACGGTGTTTATATTATTACGCCTACTCTTTTTGGTGATGAACGCGGATATTTTATGGAAACATATAGCGAAGCTGATTTTAAAGAAGCTGGTTTAAATTATAAATTCGTACAAGATAACCAGTCCAGCTCCAAAAAAGGTGTTCTTCGTGGACTCCATTTTCAAAAAACCCATCCTCAAGCTAAGCTTGTGCGCGTCTTAAAAGGCGAAGTCTTTGATGTTGCCGTTGATCTTCGTAAAGACAGCCCTACCTATGGTAAATGGGTTGGCACTTTGCTTTCAGGAGAGAACCATAAACAACTCATGATTCCGCGCGGCTTTGCTCACGGCTTTATGGTAGTTAGTGACCATGCTGAATTCGCTTACAAATGTGACGATTTTTATCATCCAGAAGATGAAGGGGGAATTATGTATAATGACCCAGATATCGCCATAGATTGGCCCGATGTCGGCGAACTAATATTAAGCGAAAAAGACCAAAAACATCCAACACTAAAAGAATCAAAAATAGAGTTTTAAGGAGGAAAATGAAAAAAACGATTATTGTCACCGGTGGTGCAGGCTTTATCGGTTCAAACTTTATCTACCACATGCTTAAAAAATATCCAGACTACCGTATTGTTTGTGTAGATTGTTTAACCTATGCAGGGAATCTTTCTACTTTGAAAAAAGCCTTAGAAAACCCAAACTTCCGTTTTTCAAAAACTAATATTTGCGACCGCAAAGCTATTAAAGATTTATTTGAAGAAGAAAAGCCAGATATCGTTGTTAACTTTGCTGCCGAATCTCATGTTGACCGCTCTATCGAAACGCCAGAGCTCTTCCTTCAAACCAACGTACTTGGCACCGAGACTTTGATGGATGTTTGCCGTGAGCTAAATATCCCACGCTACCACCAAGTTTCTACTGATGAGGTTTATGGTGACCTTCCACTTGATCGCCCAGATCTTTTCTTTACCGAAAAAACCCCACTTCATACTTCCAGCCCATATTCTGCTTCTAAAGCTGGCGCTGATCTTCTTGTTATGGCATACTGCCGCACTTATAAATTCCCAGCCACAATTTCTCGCTGTTCAAATAACTATGGCCCATATCATTTTCCAGAAAAACTCATTCCATTAATGATTATCAATGCTTTAAACGATAAGCCTCTTCCAGTTTATGGCGATGGCAAGAACGTCCGAGACTGGCTTTACGTAGAAGATCACTGCAAAGCCATTGATTTAATTATTCATGAAGGCGAGATCGGTGAAGTCTATAACGTCGGTGGCCACAATGAGATGGCTAATATCGATATTGTTAAACTTATTTTGAAAGAACTCGGTAAGTCTGAAGATTTAATTACCTTTGTAGAAGACCGCAAAGGCCACGATCGTCGCTATGCTATCGATCCAACCAAGATTCATACTCAGCTTGGTTGGCTTCCAGAAACCAAATTCGAAAACGGAATCGTAAAAACCATAAAATGGTATTTAGACCACAAAGATTGGTGGGAAGAAATTATTTCCGGTGAATATCAAAACTACTACGAAAAAATGTACGGAGATAAATAATGAAAGTTTTAGTTACCGGAACTAGTGGCCAACTCGGCTTTGATGTAATGAACGAGCTAATTCGCCGTGGACACGAAGCTATTGGCGCAGACCGTACAGAAGGAAATTTTAGTTTTGATACTATTGTTTTAGATATTACAGATAAAGATGCTGTCAAAAAATCCATTTTAAATATTCATCCGGATGCAGTAATACATTGCGCCGCCTGGACTAATGTCGATGCGGCTGAAGAGCCAGAAAATCTAGAGGCTGTTCGTGCCGTCAATGTTGATGGCACTAAGAACATTGCTGATGCTTGCAAAACTATCGACGCTAAAATGGTTTATATTTCAACCGATTATGTTTTTAATGGCGAAGGCGAAAAACCATGGCAACCAGATGACAAAGACTATGCGCCACTTAACGTTTATGGCCAATCCAAACTAGATGGCGAACTTGCAGTCGCGAATAC
>JAEEKR010000036.1 GCA_016282495.1 Candidatus Saccharimonadota bacterium | reverse complement strand
GTTTTTTCCATACTTTATCCTTTCTTTTGTCCTTTTATTTTACCATATTTTATGATAAAATAAAGCGGTTGGGTCGCTAGCTCAGTTGGCTAGAGCGTCTCGTTTACACCGAGAAGGTCGGGGGTTCGAGCCCCTCGCGACCCACCAAGCATTTGAAAGAAAACGAAAAGAAGCCCTTTAGGGCTTATTTTCTTTTCCGAGAATGCGCAGGTGGGAAAAGGATGCGAAGCATCCGTCCCACCAGAAATAAAAGAAGCCCCGAAGGGGCTTCATCGCCACTCCAACCAGTAGGGCGCTCAAGATTATCGATGTTTCTATTAACATCTGCTTCTTCTTATGGTATACTCGAATTACGAGTTCTTAGTGGTGCGGCGTCTAAACCAGGACGCTGGTCGCCTAAGGAAGTATTTGGGCAACACCCCCTTCCTGATTAGCCACTAAGGGCGAACCAGGTTGGCTCTTTGGGCCATTTTTTGTTGGAGGATTCTTTTATTGTCCTCTGTTGCCTAGCAGCAAGCAACTATAACTATTTCCAAAATACTATTTCACTTTCACCGCTGTCCCATACGCAAGCATCTCTGACGCGCCGCCCATCACCGTAGACGAACCATAACGCACGCCAACAATCGCATCTGCACCCATTTTTTCAGCTTCTTTCACCATTCTTTCAGTCGCAATCTCCCGCGCTCGGTTAAGCATATCAGTATAGCCTTTTACTTCTCCACCAACCAAAGTTTTAAATCCCGCAGCAATATCACTCCCAACATGTTTTGTCTGCACAACTTGCCCCTTCACGATCCCGAGCGTCTTACTAATACTCTTCCCCGCAATATTATCAGTCGTTACAATAATCATTTTCCTCCTTTACCTAACAATACCATTATACAATTAAACTCTGCTTTCGATTTATTCATGCTATAATTTAGCAAAAGGAGTTCTTATGAAACAAATTAAATCAACTGTTTGGGGGATTGCAATTATTGCACTAGGCATAATTTTCGGCGGCAACGCTCTCGGCATATTCGACATTAATGTCTTTTTTGATGGCTGGTGGACATTGTTCATCATCATCCCAAGCCTCATCGCACTTTTTACCGACAAAGACAAACTCATGAATCTAATCTTCCTTCTCGCCGGCGTCATTTTCCTCTTAGCCGCCCAAAACGTTTTCTCTTATGAAGTCGCCTCAAAAATAGTTCTCGCTCTTGCACTTATTGGCATCGGTGTCAGCATTATTGTCAGAGGTTTCTTCCGCGGTAAAAACAATAAAGAAGTTGAACAAAAAGTTCACGATGCCAAAGAAGAACGCAAAACCGACGTTCAAACCGCCATCTTTTCCGGCAACGATCGCGTCTATAAAAACGAAACCTTCTCTGGTGCCAACCTCACTGCAGTTTTTGGTGGCATCAACCTAGACCTCAGAAACGCTAAATTTACCAAAGATACCACCATCAAAGCCTTCTGTTTATTCGGCGGCATCGACATTAAAGTTCCTGAAGACATCCAGGTTAAAATCAAATCCGGCTTCATCTTCGGCGGCACTTCCGACGAACGCAAAAACGAAGCCACTGGCAAATATACTATCTACATCGACGCCACCGGTGGTTTCGGCGGCCTCGAAATCTCCGACAAAGGAGATAAAAAATAGTGAAAAAATTCTTCTTATATTTACTTCGCTGGCAACTAAGCTCACCAATTCTAGCTATTTGTATGGTATGGCTAGGCGGATGGAACGTTGTTGTCGCTACTATCGCCGCAAATCTCATTGGTGGATGTATCTTTTTCTGGGTAGATCGTTGGATCTTCGGCGATAAAAAAACTAAAAATGTTGAAGACGAAGTCATTATTCTGCCATCAGAAAGTACAGCCAACGCCACCATCGAACAATAACTCCTCTTTGCTATATCGGGATAAAAACGGCCCACTAAATAGTTTTAGGCCAAAAAATCCTCCTTATAAGGAGGATTTTTTATTATAGAATTCCCTTAATCACCAAGACCAGAAAGATCTACTTTATTAATCTTTACATTATTGATAAAGCTATCTTCAAAACCACGGCTACTTACAGTAGCTTGTTTTTCTGCAGTTTTAATTATATGTTAACCTTAGCCATATCCAGCCAGTGTACCTCGCCCTGAGTATCGTACACTTTAAATCGGTAGTACACTTCATCCGATGAGACACACCAAGTAGTACCACACATGTCTTCGAAATCCGTATTTAAATCTACTAGCTCAAACTCCATCATATCGCCCTTACTTATTGATACCTCAGTACCATAATCTGTGCCAGAAGTATCGTGATCTAAGTTCATCGACGGCGCCAAAAAATCAATCCATAATATCTCGTCCATAGAATAAACCCTCTTGCTCGGCATCTGACCTTCTTTTGTATGTTCCCTAATCTCCTTAATTTCTACATTGTTTTCTTTATCTACTTTAAGAGTTAATTCATAAGCCTCAATGTCAAACCCGGCTATCGTTTCTTCATTTTTAATACCTAGAACACCAAAAATCGTATATTCAGCATATTCTGCATTTCGCTCTTTTTCAATCATAGTCACAAAATTATGTTCTTCCGTACCGTCAGCATGTTTGACTTTCAGCATAAATTGCAAATTATTGGTTGTTGCCTTCAACACATTTCCGTCCAGAACCACTTCTGAACTTTGGTAAACCGGCAAATACCATTCTCCTTCAACTTTCTCATCAACTATTTTCCTATAAATGGCGATCTTTGCACTTTGATAGTTATCCAACAATTCAGATGGCAGCTCTACCGATATCGTGTCGTCACTTACCGTGCTTGTTAAATCGTTATAGCTATCTCTTTCAACTAACCTCTTTCCGCCAATAAACGAGCTGTATTTTTTCAAGAAATCGTAATATTTATCTGAAAAAGTTACATTTCTGTACTCCGCCACAAATATTTTCGCCAACTGCTTATTATTAGTTGGGAAATACACTGAAATTCCATTCGTATACTCTATATTACTTTCACTATAAAGCACTGCCGCCTCAATAGCTTCATTAACTCTAGCCACCTCATCTGGATGTAAATCAGCCAAACTGCTGACTAAATCTTTAAGGTCTACCAAGTCAAAAGACTCACTATCCCTACCGTTATAGCCATAGACTTTCTTCCTAGTCAGCACCCTTGAATATTGTGAAAAAGTTTTTGCCGTAACTTCAGTGTTAACCCGTTCGAAAAGATCACCCGTAGTCTCTGCGACTTGCTCTATCTTGCTAAGATCTATTGCCGACAAAGACATATCTTCATCATAAGGATATCCTTCACCATAAAAATCAGCAAAGTCACTCACTATCTGTTTTGCTACGTCTTCAGAACTCTTGCTTTTATCTACTGCCCTCAAAAAGTTATAGTTCCAACCTTCGTTAGGCTCTGATTCTTCCGACGCAATCATATAGTTACTATAGCCCCTAAGTGCCATCGCAATCTCGATCCCACCCATCAAACAAGCGTCAAATCCAACAAATTCCAGCTTCTTGCCATCTTTTACTAATTTAGAATCCTCTAATGCCTTACCCAAATCCTTAAGACCCATCGCATCATCTTTTTCAAATAATTCGTCCTCACCAAAGCCAATTATCGGTCCGCCAGCATGATCCCAAAGTACCAAATCATAAAAATTAGTATCGTAATTTTCGTAGGCAAAATCCACAAACTCCGTCAAAGTCGAAGGGTCAACCATAGATTTTTGTTCAAAAGTTTTAACCTTTGTTATGCCAGAAGGAGTTACCTCAAAAACCGCATTTTCATCAGAATTTATACCGTCTAGCTGCCATTCTTTTGCCCCACCAGTGTAAACTAAAACCTTTGTGTCATCGGTATTAAATTTAGCATCTTCCATCTCTATAATGTCTGTGCTAGCTGCGGCAGTCTTAGTCTCTAAATTAGAGCCGATCATATATACCATCATCGTTCTAGTTTTAGGGGTTAATGTGCCAACAAGTAGTGGCACCAAAAAAATCAAAGCAACCACTAAGGCTAATGTTACTCCCCCAATTACAAAGAATTTAGCTTTACCTTTTCCCTTCGTAGACCCTTGCGTTGTCATCATAGATGGTTGTGGTTGCTGTGTGGCTTGCGCTAAGGCGCCAGCTTGTTGTCCAACGATTACGCTGCTAGCTTCAATGCTCTCGACTTTTGTACCGCACTTACCACAAAAGACAGACCCACCCTCTAAAGGACTTCCACAATGCCCACAAAAATGTGACTTCCCTTCTTCCATATCAAAATAATAGCATAAGCGTTTTAGAAAATAAATACGTTTTACTCTAAACGCAGGTATACCCACCGTCAATCGGCAAAACTACACCAGTCACATAGCTTGCTTCGTCACTCGCCAAAAAAATCGCGCCAGCGTTTAATTCCCCTTCTTTTCCATACCTTTTCATCGGCACATGCGCATCAGCAAATTTTTTAAAGTAATCGCTATCCAAAACTTCCGTTGTAAGTTCAGTATAAAAATATCCTGGGCAAATGCAATTTACGGTTATATTGTATTTCGCAAGCTCAGCCGCGGCTGCTCTCGTAAAGTTAACTACCCCACCCTTTGATGCGTGATACGCAATCGTCGGGATCTCATTATTTCCGACTAATCCATACATTGAGGCAATATTGATAATTCGTCCATACTTATGCTTCTTCATAATGCTCCCAAATGTTCTCGTCATTTTAAACACCGATGTTAAATCTGTGTTGATCGTAAAATCCCATTCATCATCTTTCATTTCGAGTACGCCCGCATCTTTAGACGAGCCAGCACAGTTTACCAAAATATCAACTTTCGAAAACTCCTGCTCCGCAATTTTTGCCGCATTATCTATATCATCAGAAGAAGTTACATCGCATTTTATTGGCAAAACCTTTCCGCCATATTGTTCCAGTTCTTTCTTCAGCTCTTCTAACCTTTCCATTCTTCGAGCCAGCACCACTAGATCCGCACCTTGTTTAGAAAAAGCCCTCGCCATCTGGCGCCCCAGGCCTGAACTTGCCCCAGTTATAACCGCTACTCTACCTTTAAGATCAAACATTTTAACCTCTCTTTTCATTAATAAATTTCACAGCTTCTTCTGCTGCTACTGCACCATCACTCGCGGCCGTCACGAGCTGCCTAACATCTTTTGTGCGGCTATCACCAGCTACGAAAATACCAGGAACATTAGTATGGCAATCCTCTCCTGCCACAATATAGCCTTTATCATCAAGATTAATTAATTTAGCAAAGTTTTCGTTCTCTGGCACTCTACCAATCGCCACAAATAATCCGTCAACCGCAATTTCCCTCTTATTTCCATCATTGTCCATCACCTCAACACTTTCTAGTTTCTTATCTGCATTAAGTTTCGTAATCGTACTATTTAACACAAATTCTACATTATCCCTCTTCCCCAATTCATCCACTACAGTTTCGTGCCCTCTAAACTCATCTCTTCTGTGAATCAAATAGACCTTTTTCACGATGCCAGATAAATACAAAGCGTCTTCTAGCGCTGTATTTCCTCCTCCGTTTACCGCCACTATTTTTCCTTTATAGAACGCCCCGTCACAAGTTGCACAATAAGACACGCCTCTTCCCACCAACTCTTCTTCATTAGAAAGTCCGAGCTTTCTATTCTCTGACCCGTTTGCCAAAATCACCGTTTTGCACGTATAAGTATTTTCATCTGTTTTGACCTTTTTTTCATCACCATTATCTTCAATGCTTTCAACTTTTTCAAACTCAATCTCCGCGCCCAAACTTTCTGCCTGCTTATATAGTTTAGTTGCAAAATCAAAACCAGAAATATGATCAAACGCTGGATAATTTTCGATGTCTGGCGTATTAATTATTTGTCCACCATAGCTTTTAGCCTCAAGCACCAACACTTTTTTAGCTGCTCTACGCGCATAAATTGCCGCTGTTAACCCAGCTGTCCCCGCCCCTACAATTACAATATCGTACATTTTCTCCTTTCTACTTCTCAAGAAGTTCTACCAAATCTTTTTCAATATCTATTGGATTAAAAGTCGGGTTATACCTTTTTACGGCATTTCCGTCTTTATCTACTAAGAACTTCGTAAAATTCCACACGATGTCCCCTTTTTTCTTGCAGGTCTTACTAATCTTTGCAACCGCCTTCATCGCCATTTTATTCTTAACACCCACAATCTCTTCATTCGGCTGCTGCTCTTTCAAAATCTTAAACACCTTGCTTTCATTCTCGCCATTCACTTCTATTTTGGCAAACTGATCAAATTTTGTCTTATACTTAGCCGTACAAAACGCATGGATCTCGTCATTACTTCCCGGTGCCTGATGCCCAAATTGAT
Organism: Candidatus Saccharimonadota bacterium; assembly: GCA_016282495.1. Taxonomy (GTDB): domain Bacteria; phylum Patescibacteriota; class Saccharimonadia; order Saccharimonadales; family Saccharimonadaceae; genus Nanosyncoccus. Next base: position 64,521 of record JAEEKR010000036.1, on the reverse strand, counting down.
CGCACGGAAAATCCAGTACTTCGAATCCCTTCTTGTGATACTTCTCGTAAAGCTTTTCTATAGCCTCATATTGTGGCGTAAACCCACAACCCGTCGCAGTATTTACAACTAGCGAAACTTTTCCCTTCAAATTACAAAGGTCAAACTTTTCACCTTTTCTCGTTTCAACTTTTAAACTATAAATCCCCATTTAATTCCCTTCGTTACGTTATATAGCTATTATATATTAAAAATCATTGCGACAAAAACAGAAAACGTTATAAAATATAACTGTAATCAAAGGATATTTATGTCTATCAAAACTCTAACAGAAACTGATTTTAAAAAAGAAGTATTAGATCAAAAAGGCCGGATTTTGGTTGATTTTAATGCCTTTTGGTGCGGCCCTTGTCAAATGGTTGGTGTTACTCTGGAAGAACTCAGTGATAATTACAATATTATGTCCGTCGACATCGATGAAAATCCCGAACTCGCTGAAGAATACGAAGTGTCCACTATTCCTTGCCTTGTTCTTTTCGAAGATGGCAAAGAAATTAAACGTAATGTCGGCGTCCAATCCAAAAAATACCTCGAAAAATGGCTTTCTAAATAACTATTTCTTTACTACTTTTTTAGTAACGTCAAACTTTTCCATGTAATGGCCGGTCATCAATCTTGTTTGCGCGTAAAACGCAGCTAGACTTTGGTACAAAAGCGCTACCAATGGCATCAAGATCCATTGCAAAATCATTAATATACTCTTGTGCTTTTTGTATTTTTTTGGCCTTTTTGGCAACATCCTAATCGATGTCAAAATTGTTACAAATAGACCGATGCTTGCAATAGTTTGGATTATGCTGATAACTCTTGGCAAGTTAAAAGGTACGATACTTCTAGAAGAAAGGTTGAAAAGCATCGGCACCCAACCACCAAACATTATTATTGGTGACATGATTGCTAGCGTCACATGACCGTCAAGAAGCCTACAAAACTTTGGTAAAAGTTCTATAAACGGAATTTTGCGTTTTTTACTGAATAGTCTAACCCCAACATAAGCCACGTCACTAGCGCCATAATCCCATCTTCTCAGTTGGACAAATTGAGCTTTCAGCGTAGCAAGTAGCGTTCTTTCCATTACCGCATCTTGATAAATTGGCACCCTAATTGGCAAAACTTCATAATCACCATCAAAGTGGAACAGGCTACGCCAATACTGATGCCCATCTTCCACAATTGTTCTCTTGCTCCAAAAGCCCATGTCCATCAAAGCCGCAAGTGGTTGTGAATGTGAAGCAAAATTTCTTAAAGCATGCGGTCTCATTGTTGTAATAATATTAAAAAATGAATTCGTTATTCCAACGATACGCATCGGCGCTGGTACATCCCAAATATTATTCATAAACAAAGAAACGGGCTGATAGCTTAAGTGTTGTCTATCCTCATGCACAATAAACTCATATGCAACATAGTCGAGGTATTTTTCACTCATTCTATTATCGCTATCAAGTGAAGTGACAATTACATGCTCTTTATTAATATGTTTCTTCTCGACATACTCTGCAAGCTTTTCTCCAGCACAAACCAAATTTGGTCCCTTACCCACAATTTCCCCCTTCAAATCTTTCGGATGCTTCACCAAAAGAAAATCCGCAAAAACACCCTCAAAACGCCTTTTTAACTCCTTAGCGTTTTTCTCCATTTCTTCACCACCGCGCTCTTCATACCCGAGTACAAAAATTATCCTCTCATTTGGAAAAGAAGTGTCTTTTACTGCCTTTACAGATGGAATAAGCGTTTCAAGGCTCTCATTATATGCCACCATAATTACCGCATGATAGACATCCTTCGGCGATATTAGTCCAGTCTGATTTTCGGCAATAGAAAGTTTTTTTACATTCGTTATATGTTCTTTATAGCCATAACTATCAGAATATTCATCCCTAAGCTTTTCGTAGGCGGTATGTGGATCTTCTAAATCTTTCAATCGATTATTCCAATTAACTCTAGAAGCTTTCTTAACAATCTCATATCCCTGTATCGTTCTAAAAGCTACCGCAATTGCTTTAACCAAAGTAATTGCAATGACAGCTATCAAGTATATAACTCCAACCAATGGCTTTATAAGCGACAGAATAAAAAGCAACGCTATTAATGTGTAACTCAAAAAACCAGGCAAAATCTCAAAAAAACGATACAGCCTTGTGCGCTTCCCCATTGGAATTTCTAGATTTTTAGACATTATGCCTCTCCTACTAATCTCGCAAGAACCACAAAAGCGCCCAAAATCAGCATCAAAGTCATGATAGCAAATACTTTCGCTAAACCATCACCATGTTTTTCAAAAACTTTCACTATTAATAAATTATGCAAAATCCCAAATAATACAGATATAAACAAAAAAACAAACATATTATTCCAACTACCATCAACATAGCCATTCACGTCGCTATAAGAAATCTTTACAACGGCAGCATTTGGGTTTAGGGCAATAATTGAAAAGATAAGTAGCGCTAAACTCGACAAAAAAATCAAAATCATAAAAACGAGCAAAACGCCATAATTTCTATAAATATCTTTTAATGATTTAATAATATCTTTCATATATGCTGGAGCCGATGGCAGGGCTCGAACCTGTGACCTGCTCGTTACGAATGAGCTGCTCTACCAGCTGAGCTACATCGGCATACGCTTATTATACCATAAATAAAAAAGAGCCCGAGGGGCATTTTTATAGCGGATCCGATTACTCCTTGGGACGCACGGATGCGACAATTCATGTGGCGGATCCGACGAGACTCGAACTCGCGACCTCTGCCGTGACAGGGCAGCGCTCTAACCAACTGAGCTACGAATCCACACCAAAAAGTATAACTTATTTATTCTAAAAATTCAAGTACACTAACTCATATTATCATTTTTTATGTTAATATATACCTATGAGCAAAGATTCTAATATATTCCTGTCAGTCGTAATTCCCTCTTACAACGAATCGACCAATTTCAAAGAAGGTTGCCTCAATAAAATCCTTCCTTATCTAGAGCAACAAAAATACCATTATGAATTAATTTTTTCCGACGACGGCTCCTCTGATCAAACTGTCTCTCTATTGAAACAGTTTATTTCCGAAAATGAAACAAAATTGAAGCATGGTACGATATCGCTACTAATGAATAAGCATGGCGGCAAAACTAGCGCAGTCATGAATGGAATAAAACACGCTAAAGGAGAGTGGAAGCTTTTCACAGACTTTGATCAAAGCACTGACATAAAAGAAATTGAGAAACTTCTTCCTTACACAGGAAAAAACTTCGATATTATTTTCGGGTCACGAAAAATCAATCCAAAAGCCGTAGAAGCTAAATGGTACCGTGAGTTCATTGGCAACACCTTTAATCTCATCGTCAGAACTATTACCGGGCTCAAGATTAGAGATACTCAATGTGGTTTTAAGCTTTTTAGTAAAAAAGGCGCTAAACTTTTCGATAAACTTTACGTCTATGACCCTAAGCGCGTTTCAGAAACCGGAGCTTTCACCGGTGCTTTTGACGTCGAATTATTTGTAATCGCCAAAAACAAAGGTTTAGACGTTAAAGAAGTGCCTATTAAATGGAAACATCACGACACCAATCGGGTCAACATTGTCAAAGATTCCGCACGCATGTTTTCTGACATTATCAAAATCAAGCGCGCCAAAAGAAAAGGCTATTACGACTAGTTTCTACATAAATCCTTATATTTCATAGCCCCCTCCACATTTTTCCTTTTTTCTACTTCAAATCCTTCTCTCGTCAATAATACCCCACCCTCACTATTTTCATCATAAAAAACATAACGTACACACCTAAATCTATTCAGGTCCTCTTCATTTCGTATTTGTTTCTCACTTCCATCAAGCACTGCATATCCACCAGATAACTTTTCATATGGAGCATAAAAATAGCTCTCCTCATCAAGATAATAACCCAGCTCGATTGCCTCATACGGAGAATCCGCCATAATTGCAGTATCTTTATTATGCTCTGATATCTCCATAGAGATTTTTTTAATATCTGGTTTTTGTAATCTTTGAAAATTATAATTTCCAACCTGCCACAAGTTAACCAAGCCCAAAATCAAGACGCCGCCGGTATAAGCAATAAGAATTTTTTTCCATTCTGAATTTAAACAGATTATTACTACCAACATAATCAAAAATGGCGCAGAATAAACCAAATATCGTTCTACATACATCGGAGCGACTAAACAAATAATGAATTCTAATATAATTGGTGCTATTGCTAGAAAAACCAAGAATATAAAACCATCCCTTTTTTCCGCATCTCGAAATTTCAACCTTACTAAAACCACAATTAATGCTATAACAAAAATCATCAACACTAACCCCAATATTTGATCAGTTTGCCAAACTGGCCGATAAATAAAGTTAAATGACACAATCCCCATCATATTCGTCAGATTCAACTTTTCAGAAATAGCAGCCAAAGCCCCGTTTCCAAGCTGTCCAAATACAACTGGCAACCATGGCAAGAAAATCAAAACCGACAAAGCATATACTATCCAAAAATCTTGTTTTAAAATAGGTTTTTTCTCTTTCTTCGTTCTGTATACCAAATACACAAGGTGGGTTACCCAGACCACAATCGTATAATAAAGCGTCAACATCCCAATCGCGACTAAACACGCATAAAGAAGCTGCAAAAGTCGCTTCTTACGCCTATCAACACTATGTAAGATATCCCATAATACTAAACTTGCAAGAACGGCGATCAGTGTAGCTAGTGCATACATCCTGATTTCAAATCCATATCTAATCAACATCGGCGACAAGCTCAAAAACAAACTTGCTAAAACCGCAGCTTTTGTTCCAGCAATCTTTTTTATCAATATTATTCCAACAACTATCGCCAAAGCCATAGCAAGAATGCTTAACGCTCTCAAAGATAACTCGCTAAATCCAAAAACTGTTCCCCATATTTTTAATAAAAGATAGTATGCAGGCGGATGCACATCAACAGATGTCAAATCAATAATCTCGCCAAAATCACGTTTAGCCAGATTAATTGAATAGGCTTCATCAAACCAAACACTCTGTCTAAGCCCAATTAAAAGGCTGAGCCCAATGAATACCACTACAGAAAACCCTGCAATTAGCATCCACCTTTTTGATATATTCTTCATACCTAATATTATAAACTATATTAGCGTCTAAGCTACATTTGTTCCGTAGGAGTAGAAGCTGGAGTTTCTGGAGCAGTAGGGGCTACCGGAGTAACAGGAGCTACCGGCTCGGTTGGAGCAGCAACTGGAGTTTCAGGAGCAGGAGCAGCTGGTGCCTCTGGAGCTGGCACAGGAGTAGCTACAGGTGCAGCCGGAGTAACAGGAGCTACCGGCTCGGTTGGAGCAGCAACTGGAGTTTCAGGAGCAGGAGCAGCTGGTGCCTCTGGAGCTGGCACAGGAGTAGCTACAGGTGCAGCCGGAGTAACGGTTTCAGTGACATTTTGCACTGGAGCATTTAAAGGCGCTGTTGTAACAGGGGCCGAATTAAAAGTATTTTTACCAAAGGCCAATATTGGCAAACAAACGAACGGGAAGAAATACGTCAAAACACCAAATGAGGACTCTTTACCAAATTTTTCTGCTAACGGTATATAAACAAGAACTGGAGCGATAGGTATAAAGAAGAACAAAATATAGTACATTGGTTTTCCTACTATCTCAACTAGCGTAATCATGTTATAGACAGGAATAATTGACTCCCAACCTTTTTTACCTGCTTTCTTAAAAATCTTCCATAGCGAAATTATACTAACTATAGCAACGATTGAAACAATTACGCACAACACGATTAATAAGGGGAGCATCCCACTTGGATCCGCCTCTATACCATACCCTATTCCAGCGCTAAATGTTCCATCATCGTATATATCAACTGAAAAAGCCATTATTTTCTCCTATTTAAAATTAACATACAACACTACAATAATATCATAATGCTCATGCTAAGGCAAAGAAAAAATCCCGGAAAGGGATTTTTTTGGTGCGGGTACAGGGAGTCGGACCCTGATCTCATCCTTGGGAAGGATACATAATAGCCGCTATACGATACCCGCAGCTCTCCCCATTATAACACATCCTCACTCTGCTTTTTCGTCTTCCGCAATATCTATATATTCTGCAATTTTATTCTCTTCCCTAATCTTTTCCATTCTTTTCGTGAACTCTTTGAATGGAATTTGAATCGACGCATAGTTTACCTGCGAAGCCTCTTCGTTTTTATCTACTAGTTTTACAAAACAGTATCCATCACCGTTGCTTGACACGAACGCCTTGCTTATCTTCCCTTTTTCAAGTGATAAAGCCATGCTAGTCTTTCCCCCATCAATGCGTCTACTATCAGTCATTCCGCCTGTGTCTTCATAGAAGACTTCTCCTCCCAGCGCCTCGGCCACGGCACCCATATTCCCACCATTTTCATTTAACATTTTTTCAACCTTCTTCGTTAGCTCTTTTGCATGTTCATCAATCTCTTCCTCAACTTTCATTTTTACCAATGACAAGTACAACATTCTCTCATATTCAGACTTCGACAAACCGAAATTATCCTGAAGAACCTTCAAAAAACTCTCTTCGCTTCGTTCAATTCCATCTGTTTTACGATGCTTAGCAAAAAGCTCTGCTACTTCTTCATTAGTCACCTCTATACCAAGTTCGTCCGCGAGTTTCAAAGCATAGGTGTATTCCTCAGCATTGTTTAATGCAATTCTCTTATAATATTCTTTACTTAATTCGTCTGAATCAACATCTTGCCCCGCCGGTTTAATACTGCTTCTAAAAATCATCAAATAATCCGAGAATCGCACATCCTTTCCGTCTACTTTTGCTACGGACAAAGGCAAAATATTCGTAACACGATACAGAACATCCGCCGAGCTCTGCATCTTATAAAGCGCAAACCATCCCGCTACAGTTATTAACGCAACCGCAACCACAGCTATAATAATTGTATTAAAAACTAGTTTGTGCTTGGAATATTGCAAAGGATATTTAAACTTTCGACCCCTTGCCAATACTTCTTCGCGACGTTCATCAACTTTTTCGCGTTCTGTCTTTTTCATATCTTCGCTCTGTTTTACTAAAGATTTCTCTTTACTCTTTGATTTGCCAAATTTTTTCATTTTACCTTTCCTATTAAATTCTGCAAATTATTATAGATTTCTTCCGGGTGCGCCACCGAACTAATGGTTAAATCCCCAACGCCAGTTTGGATCAAAAGAGTACCATAACCAAACATACTCCCTCTAAAACCCGGTATATCGCAAGATACGCTTTGAATCTTATCGAGCCCAAGGTCGACTACCGTCTTCTTAAAAATACCCCTTTGCGCAATTTGCCGAATTCTCTCATTCGTCACAATATAAATCGAAAAATACCACAACACGTAAGCGTAGATTAGCCCTAATACTCCCAACGCCACAAAGCCCAAAAATACCCAAAACATCATCGGCTCATTTGACCAAAGCAACATCGGCACAAAACCCAAGGCAATCATCAAAAAACACCACAAAAACCCTCTTCTGGCCGTCAAAACGTGCCTTCTAAAGACGATTTCAACTTTTTCTCCCTCCCTTTGCCCATCAAATTGCGCACGGCTCATAATTCCATTATAGCATATTATGGTATAATTATAGGGCTATGGCCCGGTGGCTCAATGGATAGAGCAATTCCGTCCTAAGGAAGAGGTTGTGCGTTCGACTCGCACCCGGGTCACCAGAAAATAAAATAAACCCCGTAGGGGTTTCTTTTATTATCTGTATATTCTGGATGTGAGGCGAACGCCGTTCGCCCACCGAAGGTGGGTAGCGAGCTTTAGCGAGCGTCCTCGCACCCGGGTCACCAATCTAGCAAAAGAAATTCCCCCGGTTGCAAGCAATCGGGGGAAAATTTGTTTAGTCCTAAGGATCAGTCAGAAAGCAGCTTATGCGATGATTTCCTCATATTCGAGAAATAGTTGCTCCTAAGCCTCGGCAATTCTTTTATGGCTCTTGTTTCATCTTTCCATGTAATACGCATTTTTGCACCAACGTAGTCACACTCGAAGGCTGTCCGATAAAAACGCGAATCACCTCTATGAGCATTTTGAATTGCCCATGCTTTCCACGCCAAATTCGGCGCGAACGAAAGATTATTCAGATCAATTCGATAAGTCAGGTTTTCGCCACTGATATCCGGAGTCAAGTTCTCGAGCGCTTTACGAGCCTCTTCAAGCAAAGACGCTTGTTCGTTGTCCTCAAGTTCAATGAAGTCCTCACATCTGGTAACAGACACGTGCTGCATGATCCTTTCCCAGTAGACATTTTCCTGAGGATTCAGGAATCTGCACGCAGATCTGACCTGCTCACGGTCGAGCGCCATTTGATCAACCATCCCGGTGTCAAAATTCACAATATGGGCAACCTGTCGTCCATCAATAACACCTGCTCGTTCCGCCGTTGGAGCTTTCATCCCAGACGGATAATTTCTCATCCATCTCAACCTCTTAACGGCGACAGCAACCATCGCACAGTAGACCTCAATCAGACGCGACGAGCAATTCATGATAATCGGTTCGTCCTCAAGCGCACGATTACTTCTGAACACCAGCTTTGCCTGTTCCTCATCATAGATAATGTGAACTCTCAGCGCGGTTTTCTGATTATTGCCCGCAAATTGAAAAAAATCTGGGCAATAGACCTTAAACATTGGGTACCTTTTCATAAATTAATCCTCCATGTTCTCCCGCAATTCTTGGCCGCGGGTGCCATAAGAATAAGAGCACGGATAACGATTTCCGTAGCTCGTTTTACCCACCAAATGGACAAAACGAGCTACAGAAACATACTTACAGAGGTACTCCAGACTAAACAAACTCAAAAAGTACTGGGGTTATAATACGAAAACCCTATCTATTAATTATAGCACACATGCTTAAATTTGTCAATAATAACCACCCCTAAAGATAGCAAAATCTCCTAGCCTGGCTAGGAGATCAGAAAATCGTGTTAGCTAAAAATAATACCCCTGTTCGCATTTGAGAAACTCATCAAAGATCAAATCATCCTGGTTCTCAGGATCGTTAACAATGGCACGTATTTCACCGTCGAGCGGATCGCATAGAACCGCATTAAAGAACACAAATCTATGTGCTCTTCCCCCACTGCAAGGAATGGAAACGGCAAAATCACCATGCTCATCTTTGATAATAGCTACACAAATACCATTCACTCCTTCTTCTTCTACCTTTTTAGCCGCCTTGCGAATAAGCTCGTCCGAGAATGCGCTATCAAGCTTTATCTCAAGCGGATCGGCCAAGAAGAAGTCTGGATCAAAACCATCAAGTTCCTCGAGTTTTTTTACCTTAATATTAAGCATTAAACCACCTCCAAAAACCAATGAACAAAACTAACACGATTTCAAAATACATAGAGCAACAGCTCACTCTACCCTATAATTATAGCATGCAAAACATTTTTTGTCAAAAAGCGGGCCGTGCAGCCCGCTCATCTTTGAACAAATTTTTTATCTTGTATATTTTTCGCTAAGATCAGAGTAATCGTAAAGCTGATCATCAGAGAACCAGAGCTTGATTTCCTTCTTGGCTTCCTCTACGTTGCCACTGGCATGAACCAAATTAGGCACACCAATTCCCTTAGCATCAGAGTAACCAAAGCTCATGTGCGAATAATCACCACGGATCGTACCCATTTCTGCGGATTTTGGCTCGGTTGGGCCAACAATCTTGCGAACGAGCGCAACTGCTTCTACCCCTTCTAGCACCATGGCGATCACTGGACCAGTGGTCATATAGCTGAGGTTATATCGAAATGCCTCTTCCCCACGGCGAGTAATCATTTTACCGATTTCTTCGTAGTGTGCACGATAGTGGTCTTCATCTGGCATTACCATCTTCATACCAACAATCTTGAGGCCCACACGCTCAAAGCGTTGTAAAATTTCGCCTACAATGCCACGTTGCACGGCGTCTGGCTTGCAAACCACTAGGCTTCTCTGAATTAAATCTTTTTCTTTTCCCATTTAGATTCTCCTTTTTAGGCATTATATCACAAATTACAGATTTGTATCATGCTATAATAAACTTATGTATGTTTCTGATCTCATCGAAGATTATCTTGAATATTTAGAGATTGAGCGCGGTTGTCTGCCTAAAACCATCGAAAACTACCGCTATTATCTCGAACATTTCAACCTTCTTTGCGAAGATATTTTAGGAAAAAGCTTAGAACCAAAAGACATCACCATGGAACTAATGCGCAAATTCCGCATTGCCTTAAACCGCGAGGTTAGCGCCAAAAATAATCAAAGGCTCGCCCCTATTACCCAAGCTTACCACCTTATCGCCATCCGTGGCTTTCTTAAATATCTTCCTCGTAGGAACATCAGATCTCTTGATCATTCTCTGATCGATCTTCCTAAAGTTACGAGAAAACAAGTTACCTTTTTACATTATGACGAGATTGAGCGCATTCTCGAAGTCATCCCCGAGGATACCGAAAGTGGCCTCAGAGACCGTGCCATTATCGAGCTGCTCTTCTCTGGTGGACTCCGTGTTTCCGAACTTGTTAAACTAAATCGCGACTCCATTAATCTCGAGCGCCGCGAATTTGTCGTACGTGGTAAAGGCAATAAAGACCGTCCGATTTTTATCAGCAAAGCTGCCGCTGACCGCATTAAAGACTATCTTGCCGCTCGTCATGATGCATTACCTGCCCTCTTTCTCAATAACAGTCGTAATCTAAATACCTTAGATACCTCTGGCGATTATCGCCGTATCACCGCTCGCTCCGTCGAACGCTTAGTCGAGAAATATGCCAAACTTGCCGGCATCACCAAGCATGTTACCCCACACACCATGCGTCATTCCTTTGCCACCGATCTCTTAATTAACGGCGCCGATCTCCGCTCCGTCCAAGCCCTCCTTGGTCACTCTAATATTGCCACCACTCAAATCTATACCCACGTCACCGACCAACACCTCCGAGAGGTGCACGAAAAATTCCATTCCGAAACCAATTAAAAGCCCAGAAAGTCAATTGTAATCAAAACCGGCAAGGCATTGCCTAGCACAAATACCATAATATAAGCCATCACTAGGAACGGCCCAAAGTGTAGTACGCTGTTTTTAGTGCTAATAACCGTTGGGAGCATTATCAAATCGCCAAGAAGATTTGCAAGGAACATTGCCCAAAGTGATAACCACCAGTCACCTATTGCCAATGCAATCGCAAGTGCTAAAATCCAGTCTCCCCCGCCCATCAGCCGCTCATGTGAAACTTTGTAAATCATACAGCATACTCCAGCTAGAATTACTACGCCAAAACCAGCACTATAAAGCCCCCCAATCCAATCTTCGCCAGTTATATAAAGTCTTACCTCTTTACAAGCCAAAATCGCCGCACCAAGAATATTAGAAACAATCAAAAGCGACACCGGCAGTTCCCCCCACTTTGCGTCATAAACCGCCAAGATCCCCATCACCACCAAAATCGCCAATACCCCCACCATCTCTCCGAGCTTCAGATAAATTGCCGCCGCATCAATCGAAAGCAAAATATCCCAGTTGTTAATAATAGGAATTAGATAGGCCCAACCTGCCAGCGTGAACGCTGCACCCATACCAACTTCACTCAAAATCTCTGCCGCACCAATTGGTTTGTGACACTTGCGGCATTTTCCCCGAAGAAATAGCCACGAGACCACCGGAATATTGTCATACCATTTCAGCTGATATTTACAGTGCAAACAAATAGATCTTTTTCCTAAATCCTTGTTTTTCTCAATCTTATAGCGCCAACGCCAAGCTTGGCAACAAGCAAACGATCCCACAACTGAACCCATTATGAAAAGAAAAATCAAAATCATGATGTTCATACTAGTATCTACATCCATAAATATATAATACCATAACCATCATCATCCGTGTGCTATAATCTACACATATATGGAGGTTAAAAAGCGCTACATATTAGATATAATCTTAATTATTATTGCTATGACTGTAGCTGTTTTAGTCCGCCTCCCGTCCGCATTCGATAATCTCGAAAAATACCGTTCCATTGCCGCTCCGAAAGAGCTTAGCCAAGAATTCATTGATGGACTTCATACAGAAGAAGGCAACCCATACTTATACGATCCAGATTCTTATTTCTACGCCAAACAAGCCTTTGACTTGAACCAGGAGCCATCACTTTTCTCAAATTTTGGAAACTACAACCTTTTGCCATTTACGACTGTCACTACATATAAACTACTCAATCCTCTCACGCATATCTCCTTGGAAACTCTAATCTGTTATATTGGCCCATTTATCTTTGCCCTTTCCTGTATACCAGCATACATTTTTGTCAAAAGAAAAACCAATCGCTTCGGTGGTTTCACCGCCGCAATATTACTTGGCACTAGCCCAATCCTTGTAGGCTTTACCATGGCAACACGTTTCGACACCGATATCTTATTAACCCTTTTACCAACAACTATGTTATGTTCGTACATCATAGCCATTGAAACAAAAAACCGCAAAAAAAGCCTTGCTTGTTTATTCATTGCCACTTTGAGCTTTCTCCTTTTAGCCTTTACTTGGGAAAGCAGTTTTATTTACGCCATAATTGCAATTTTTATCAGCTTAATAACCATCTTAACCATACTCATCAAAAACAAGTTTAAACTTAAACCATCCTTTTCGCATAGTGAATTCAAAATCGCATTAATATTCCCTCTTTTACTGATACTAACTTCGCTCATAATGCACGATCATCTTAGATCAATAATTAATATAGCAGCACTCACAATTAGCGGCGGTACAGGTTTTCCAAGCCCAGGCGCTTATGTTTCCGAGCTCAACTCTTGTCCATTATACTCAGGTGATGTCTTCCATATTTTTGATACCGTACCATGTGGCATCGTCAATTCGTTAGGTGCATTTCCCCTAGTAATTACTCTAGGCGTAATTATTATCTTATTTGCCCAAAAAAATTTCACATTCTTAAAAAATCACAATCAAAAAACCGATCCGCTATTTCTCACAAGCACCATTCTTATAATCTGGCTTTTGGTTGGGACCGTAAGTTCTAGTTTCGGCATGAGATTCATTAAAAATGCGGCTATTCCAGCTGCTTTGCTTGCCGGAATCGGACTAGGTATCCTATACGAGAAAATTCATACATCCTGGCGCGGTAAAATTATCCTCTTGCTCGTTTGGGTTTTAGTTTGCCTCCCAAGTTTCAGGAGCTACGCCGTTCCAGAAGGCACTGTCCCGTCAGTTGACGACTCATTGACAACGACTAATTCGTGGATAAACGAAAACATCGACAACGATTATACTATCGCCTCGTGGTGGGATTACGGCTATTATTATGAATATGGCACCAACCTAAAAGTCCTTGCCGATGGCGGGACATATGATAGCCACGTTTATTATTGGCTCGCAAACGCTTTCTTAACAGAAGACGAACTATTATCTTCTAGAATTTTCAAGATGCTCGCAAACTCTAACCTCCAAGCACCAGAGCTCGCCAAATCCATCGTCGGCGATTACGCAAATGGCTCAAGATTATTAAAACAAATCCTCGTCATGCCTAAAGATGAGGCAAAAAGTGTTCTAACCTCAGAACACAGTTTTACAAATGAGCAAGCAGATAGTCTACTGGAATTAACTCACCAAGACGCAAAAGTAATAGTAATTATAACCAAAAATATGCTTTCTATAATGCACGCTTTGACCTTTTACGGATGCTGGTCATTCAACGAACAATATCCGCCAACCGAACCAGCATGTTTGAAAAAAGACGAAGATAGCACCACAAGTCGTCTCAGCCACCCACCGTACATCATATATCGTCTCTATTATGAGGACAAAGACACCGACTGCTTTACACACGCCAATAAAATCGACTCTCCAACAAATAGTTTAGATCTTGATCCTAACATCTGGATCGTAAAATAAAAACCGCATTTTCCCTAGCAAAACTCTTGCAAAAAAAAATTTTTTAGTTTATGCTTATATTAAGCATAATTTTAAAGCGCCGCTAAGAGATTAGCGAGCAAAGAAAGGAACAATAATGCAAAAACGTCAAACTAATACGATGAAGGGTTTCACCATCATTGAGGTTGTGCTTGTGCTTGCTATTGCTGGGCTTATCTTCTTAATGGTGTTCATTGCTCTTCCAGCTCTACAAAGGAGCCAGAGAGACACTCAAAGACGCGATGACATGTCTAGGCTCATGAGCGCAATAACAGCTTATCAATCAAATAACAACGGCAAAATCCCTACAGATGCAACTTCAAAAAATACATTAGTGAACAATTACCTAACGACGGGTGGCGACACATTTGTGGATCCAGATGGCAATAATTACGAAGTTCAAACTCCAATATCGATTAGCGCCGAAAAAACTCAGATAAGTAGTGGTACCACATTTGAAGGTAGCGGACATAAAGTATATATTATGATAAATGCAAAGTGTAAAGATGGATCTGAGGGTGTAGTATCATACAAAAAAGGAAATCGTAATTACGCAGTTCTTTATAAGCTAGAGGGCGCCGGTATCTATTGTGGCGACAATAGCTAGCAAATCCCGACCAATAAATCCTCCCTATATGGGAGGATTTTTGTAGACTAAATTATCAACATCATACGTTCATATAATACAAAAATATCACTAAACTGACTAATTTCCATTCACGACACAACATCATAGACAACAAAAAGCTATTCAACAACGAAAACACTATTTCACTGAGCTCACCAAGGAGTAAATTGGTAGCAGTGTACCACCGATTACTATACCGATCAATCCCGCCATCACCACCATCAAAATCGGTTCAATCATTGTAGAAATATTTGCGATCAGCTCATCTAGCTCATTTTCGTACACCGTAGCGGCTTTCCCTAGCATCTCATCAATTTTACCAGACTCTTCACCAATCGACGCCATCTGTGGCACAAGCGGCAAAATATAATCTCTTCCCTTTAAAGCTTCACTTAGTGGTTTACCAGCCTTTACCTTTTCCGCCGCTATCATCACCTGCTCTTCTACTACCACATTACTCGTAGCTTTAGCCGAAATACTCATTGAATCAAGCATCGACACCCCTGTAGACAAAAGCATTTCCATCGTCCTTGCAAGACGTGACATATAAAGCCTCTGGAACATCTTCTTAAAAATTGGCACATTCAATTTAACCGTTGCAAACGTTTTAATACCAGTAGTTGTCTTGCGAAAACTCAAGAAGCCCCAAACAATCGCGCCAATTATAATAAGTACCAGCCACCAAAATTGGCCAAAGAAATCTACTAGTTGAACTAGAAAAGCCGTAAGCCCAGGCAATTCCTGCCCCATATCCGCATAAAGACTCTTTACTTGAGGCACCACAGCTACCATCATAAACACTAACACTGCAATAATCACCAAGAAAATAATTGCCGGATAAACCATTGCTCCTCTAATTTTAGAAAGCATTGCCGCATCCTTTTCCTGCTGATTTGCTAAACGCTCCAAAGCAACATCTAGAGTACCGCTCATCTCACCTGCGGCAACCAAAGATTGATACACGTTATTAAAAACATCTGGATGTTTTTTACAAGCATCGCTAAGCGATTTACCAGCTTCTACGCTTGCCAAAAGATCTTCAATTACAGCCTTCATAGGTTTCGACGCAGTTTGCTCTAGAATCGTCTGCAAACTGTTAGAAAGTGGCAACCCTGCACCTATAAGCGTTGCAAATTGACGCGTGAAAATAATCCTGTCCTTTGACGGAACTTTACTTTTTGCCTTAGATAATAATCCGTCTGCATTCTCATCGACAATTTTCTCCGGCATATAGCCCTGATCTAAAAGCAATTTCCCTGCTGCACGTTCACTTTCAGCCTGAACACTACCCTTAACAATTTTGCCAGTCTTTGAATCTTTTGCTCTATAGTTAAATCTTTTCATAATTAACCCTTCATCAACCTTTCAAATTCCGCCAAATCAACCGCGTAATCTTTAGCATCTTCATAAGAAATCGTACCGGCCTGTACCATTTTCACAAGTGTGCGATCCATTGTCTGCATTCCTTGGCTTGCCCCAGTCTGAATTACCGTATCAAGCTGATGTGATTTACCATCGCGAATTAAAGATCTAACTGCTGGATTTGCTACCATAATCTCTGCCGCCACTACACGACCACCGTTAATCGCCGGTATTAACCTCTGCGAACAAATTGCCATCAAAATATTTGCAAGCTGCGAGCGTACCTGCGGCTGTTGGTGGGCCGGAAAAACGTCAATCATACGATCAATCGACTGAGCTGCCGAGTTTGTATGGAGTGTAGCAAATACCAAGTGGCCAGTCTCAGCAATCGTAATCGCCGCCGAAATCGTTTCGAGATCGCGCATCTCACCAATAAGCACCACATCTGGATCTTCACGAAGCGCAGATCTAAGCGCCATCGAGAATGAATAGGTATCATAATGTACTTCACGCTGCACCACTACCGATCTCTGTGACTTGTGCGTAAACTCAATCGGGTCTTCAATTGTAATGATATGAGTTGCTTTTTCCCTATTAATTTTATCGACAAGCGCTGCAAGCGTCGTAGACTTACCAGAACCTGTAGGGCCAGTCACAAGCACTAACCCACGCGGATAATCTGCAAAAGATTCTACAACTGGTGGCATCCCAAGCTCAGCGATATTCTGAATTTTATTTGGAATCAAACGAAACGCCGCCGCAAGATTCCCTCTCTCATGAAAAGCATTCACGCGAAAACGTGCTAAATCGCCAAATTCAAAAGAATAATCAAACTCTTTATCTTTTATCAAAATCTTTTGCTGATTTTCATCCAGCGTTGCAAAAACTAACGATTCAATCATCGCATTGTTTAGCTTTGGTGTACCAGGAACTGGCGTAAGCGCACCATCAACCCTCAAAATTGGAGAAAGCCCCACCTGAAGATGAAGATCTGAAGCATTGCGTTTTACGCATTCTTCCAACAAAGTTTCAATTCTTAGAGTCTGCCCACTGTTTTCCATATTTCTATTTTACCATAACTATTATTATTTTTTAAGCCAAATCACTAGCCACCCTATTAACTTCATCTATAGTTGTAATACCCGACAGCGCCTTCAGCATTCCATCTTGACGCATTGTAACTGTTCCCTTAAGTTTTGCTACCTTCATAATTTCTCCGGCCGTTGCATGCGCCACAATCAACTTCTGAATATCCTCATCTACTTCAATTGTTTCATAAAGACCAGCACGTCCAGCATATCCACCTGGAGTATCCTTCGTATCAATACCCTTTACCAAAGTATAAGACCTCTGACCAGCAAGTGGTAACCCAGGATATCCTAAATTATCACTAATAGTAGCCACGTCCTTTGGATCCTTTGGCAAAATATCCCCAAGTACAGACATGATTTCTTGTGTTTCAAAATCAGAAGATTGATACGTTTCCCGTTTCTCGGCTACACGCCTTACCAACCTCTGGCCAATCACCGTATTAAGCGTAGAGGCAATCAAAAACGGCTCAATACCCATCTCGAGAAGACGTGGCAAAATACCAGCTGCAGAGTTCGTGTGGAGCGTCGAAAACACCAAGTGGCCCGTAAGCGCCGCTTGCACCGCCAAATTTGCCGTTTCAGAGTCACGAATCTCACCTACCATTACTACGTCAGGGTCTTGACGCAAAATCGAACGAAGTCCAGAAGCGAACGTCAAACCCGCATCCACATTAACCTGGATCTGGTTAACTCCATCCATTTTATACTCTACTGGATCCTCAAGTGTAACAATATTAATTTCTTCGCTCTTGATCTTCTTAATTAGTGCATAAAGCGTCGTGGACTTACCAGAACCTGTAGGACCAGAAGTTAAAATCATCCCATTCGGCTTGCTAATCCCATTAATTACATCCTTAAGTGCACGTCCTGTCATACCCATCTTTTCAACTTCCATCGTTGTACCAGTCTTATCAAGAAGACGAATCACTACTTGCTCGCCCCAAACCACTGGCGAAATTGCAATACGAAGGTCAATCTCTTGATCTCCCACCATCACCGTAAACTGACCGTCTTGTGGGATACGGTGTTCATCAATCTTTAAATTCGACAAAATCTTGATTCTAGAAACCAAAGCTGGCTCAATCGCTTTTGGAAGCTCCATAATCTGTCTGAGAACACCATCTACACGACATCTAATAACGAGCGATCCCTCAAGCGGTTCAATATGAATATCCGAAGCTTTTGATTTGGCTGCATAATCCAAAATCTGAGTAAGAGCTTTAGAAATCGGCGAATCTTGCGTAATCGTCTTAACATCAGCATTTTGCCTCTCAATCTCTTCCTCAGTTTTAGTCTGTTTAACCGCCTGTTTGACACCAGAAAAGTCTGCCTTATATTGATCTAGAACCGATCTAATTCCCTCTTCGGAACTCATCACTGCTCGAATAGTCTTATGCGTCAAAGTAGAAAGATAATCCGTTGCCTGGATGTTCGTCACATCAAGCATCGCCACTACAAGTTTTCCGTCTCTCTCTCCGAGCGACACCATCATGTTTCGTTCTGCAACTTCTTGTGGTAACCCCAAAAGATCTTCCTGATCCATTTTTACGCCACGCAAGTTTACATACGGAACGCCCATCACAATAGCGGTCGCATGAGCCACTATCTCATCATTTACAATCTTCTTTGCTACCAACGACGCTAAAGTCGGTTGATTCATTTGCGCCGCTTCAGCCTCAACCATTTGCACGGCTTCATAATCAGCTAAGCCCTCATCTACAATGAGGTTCACTACTCTTTCTTGTGCCTCTTTCGCTAGGAGCGCCATCTCACATTATTCTCCCACAGGTGTTGGCTCCGGCTCCGGTGTCGGTTCAGGCTCAGGTGTTGGCTCCGGATTATCAGGATCTTCCGGATTATGCTTCTCATCATTATCGCACTTAGTTTGTTCTTCTTCACTAATACTGCCATCGCCATCGAGATCTTTACAATTACCTATCACAATTTCTACCGTTGGATTGATAGAACCATAATTAAATACTTCTGGATCTGGCTCTGTTAAAGAATTGTCAACACTAGATACAGATTTGTACTCGACAACTAAATCATCGGGGTTCCCAAGCATCAGATTCACCAACGCAAACGCAGCTATTGCGCCTATTACTGCTATCATCACCACAGTTATAAGATCTGATTGTTTCATTGACTTCTCCTTCCGCTTGAAGCTCTTACTTCCCTAGTCTCTTCTTCAATGGTGGTTGGGTCAATATAATATGCCATAGCGTCAGCCTCTAGCTCAAGCGTACCCTCACTTTCCCATTTGACCGATGCCTTATTAATTGCGAATTCACGAATCGATCGCTCAATTTTCCCTAAAACATTTAGTATCGTTCTACTATTCGTCTTTAAAGAAAGAGAAACAGGAATAGTATTAAGTCCTTCGATTATCAACTCTTCACTAATTTCTTCATTCTGACCGCGACTCAAAGATTCTGGTTCCCAACCAGAATAAATGAACAATTGGTTTAAGCTAGCGAGTAATGCTTCATCATTTTCGACTGAAGGCAAAGCATCCGGAATCACGCGCAACGCCGAACAACTTCTGATAGTGTCTAGCCACCACTCCTTTATCTCGTCACTTTCAGCTTTCTCATATTGCTCATAAATATAATCATAGCTCATCCTATCGCCATTATCATCATAACAACGTGGTACACCTTCACGCGCAACTGACTCCAAATCATTATTCTTTGCCATTTCAGCCAATATTTTATACCTCAAAGTATTCTCATCGGTAGAAGGATCGTTATTTGGATCGCAGTTTTCAATTTCAGTGTCAGAATAAAGTCCACTACTCGCCGCTGGTGTCTTGCATGCCCCAGTAACTTTAATCACCTCATTATACTCTGAAATTGCAACATCCTTAGCATCAATTACTTTCATATTAAAGAAAATATATTTTATCAGCCATATCGAAAAAACAATACCCACGCCAAGCACAATTGATGCCCCCGCAACCGCAAGAAGCATATTTTGCTGCGCCTTAGATATCTTTAGTCTCTTTCCTATCGCTACCTCTTGTGCCATATCATTCTCCTTATGATTTCTTCTGATTATTTAAACATTCCGTATCATTCTCGGCGCAATCCGAAGCCCGTTTTCCGAACATTCCACCAATCTGCAAATATGAGTCGGTCATGTTTTGTCTACCGGAAGGCCCAACCGCTACCATGTGTTTATTTTGGAAAGAAAGTACATCTTCGTTCAAATAAATTGTAGCTCTAAATCTGAGTACTAATTTCCCATTTTCATCTCTTGCATTCGTTGTCTCATCCTCATCTATAACAATAATATCGCCCACTGCAAGATCACATTTATTATTAACAATCCATTTTATATCTTTTACCTTAGTACCGCCCGTACCAGTATATGTAATACATTTACTCTCGAAATGCGGGATATTTTCAATTGTGCCATCAGTTTTCATATATCCATTACCATACCATTCGTTAAAATTCGGAGTACGATAAATAACTTCCATTTCGCTTTTTTCCGTAACACCAGTATTCTCATCGTTTTCGCTCTCTAATGCGACCTCACCATTCGTTTCTTCTTTTTCATCATCATTGCGAGACGGGTCACAGCCTTTTTTTTCACGATCCCAATAAACTATAACACTACTACCATCTCTATATATATTCCCGTTCTCGTCAGACTCAATGATGCATCTCGTAGGTATTTCGTTATTGTTTTTGTCGACAAACCTACCATAATCATATTTCATAACAGAAACATTTTTCTTAAACGTCTCAAGAACACGGAAATCAATATCTGGCTGCTCTCCTGCATCCGCCTGACCGTCAATAGTCAATGTGTTCTCTCCTAAATTAACATTCAGTTCTGAAATGGTAATCTTATCCGCACTCGTTGGCAAAAGTGTACTAATAATGCTAAACACTCTTGAGAATACCTTTCTGTTCTGGCTAATTTCATCAATCTTGTTTAATTGGTTTTGTAAAGTCAACAATTCATTTAAATCCTTATACGAGTTGACTTTTAAACTCATCTGTTCCAGCTTCTTATCCTGCCCAGACAGTTTAATATCCTGAGCGCCTTTCACTACCAAAAGAAGCAAAACTACACCCACCGCGGCCGCCGACACCACAATACAAATGAAAAATATGAAGTTGCGCACCCTTTGCGCTTTAATCATCTGGTCTTTAATATCTGGTACTAAATTTATCTCATACATTATCTTTCATTGCTCCTCTCTGCAAGTCCGATTACTACCGCAAACTCACTCGCAACACTAAGCAGCGCTTTTTGCTGATCTGGGCTAACTCTCACTAATTGCCACGGATTACCTTGAATACTTGGCACACCAGTTTTTGCTTCAATATATTCTGCCATAAATGGAATTGCCCCAGCAAAACCAGAAAGCACAATCCCGCCCACCTTCACATTGACATATTTCTGTTGGAAAAATCTCACCGATCGAGAAAGTTCAGATGCAAAGTTTTCAAGTACCGAGTCAAGCGCTTTAAACACTTGCCCCTCCACCTTATCCTGTGCCAAACCAAATTTCATGATAAATTGTCTAGCTTGATCTTCCTTAACATTCAAAGTAGAAGCCACAGTTCTCACAAGCGAGGTCATACCGCCCGCCACTGAACGAATAAGTCTTGGTGCACCCTTATAAACAACTGCAAGGTCTGTTGCTTTTTCGCCAAGATCCACAATCATTCTTGCATCCATCGCATCCACCGGCATCAAAGCGCGTGCCATCGCCAAAGACTCAGGCTCCTGTGCAATCACATTAAGTCCCAAAGACTCAACCATTTCCATCCTCTGCTCAGCATATTCAATCGCCGTAGAAGAAATCAAAACTTCCGCCTTGGATGGATCATTTGGACTAACACCTAAAAGTGCATAATCCGCCTTGGCTTCATCAGCTGCCATTGGAATGTACTGATCTAATTCATACTTAATAGTTTTATCTAGCTCCTTCTCAGATTGATTTGGCACTTCAATAATTGCCGTATAGGTTTTTTCCGCCGGCATACCAATTGCTACATTTTTTGTCCTAATTCCAGATTGTTCAATTGCGCCCAAAATAATTTCACCTAATTTCTTCTTTCCCAAATCACTACTATCTTGAATCACTCCTGGATCAACTGGCACATACGCATAGCGCTGTAAAGACCAGCCCCTCTTAGCATCACCAGAAAGCTGCACTAACCTCAGCGAACTAGTTCCGATATCTAGTGCAAAGAAATCGCCCACACCATGTAATAAGTTCATACCCTATATTATAAACATAAGTTTAATCAAGGTCAACAATTATTTTGCGATTTTTAACCAATAAAATCGCTCAACATTACCGTTTTTTCCTGCGAGCGTATTATCTCGTTTTTTAACGATCAAAAATCCATGGCTTTTTAGCCACTTTTCAAACGAAAAAATTATTTCTCGTCTAATTTTCTCGTTTTTCACTACACCTCTATTTAACTGTTTTTCGTCCGCTTCAAATTGCGGTTTCAACATAACTAAGAAGTCCGTCTCGCGACATGCTAAATACATTTTAGCATAAGCAAGTACTTTTGTCAAGCTCACAAACGAAACATCCGCCACAATAGTATCAAAAAGAGACTTTCTAGTTTCCTGTTTTTTCTCATCTCCTACTAAAAAATCTTTTTCCGACACCGCCGTATCAAAAATATCCGTCTTTTCATAAAGCGAAATTTTAGGATCAAAACGAAGCGGAGCTTTCATCTGCTTTGTACCTTTTTCAACTGCAAAAATTCGCTCTGCTCCCATTTTTAAAGCAACTTCCGTAAAACCACCTGTCGAAGAACCAATATCAAGCACTGTTTTGCCGCGAAAATCATAAGAAAAAGCCTGCGCCGCCCCCGCAAGCTTTTCTCCTGCCCTACTAACTAGGCTATTTTTTGCGTTCCCTGTATGCATAGGTCTCAGTATCCACTGATACAATATCGCCTGTCTTAATAAATGCTGGAACTTTAATCACCACGCCAGTTTCAAGCGTTGCATCCTTCGTAATAGAAGTAGAGGTATCGCCCTTAACTGCCGTCTCTGTATAGGTGACTTTAAGCCAAAGATTTTTTGGCAAAACCAAGTTAATTGCGGTGCCGTTGTAGAATTGGATATCCATTTCATCGCCATCGCGCATAAAATCTTTCATGTCACCCACCATATCGGCGCTAAGCTCATATTGTTCAAAGCTCTCTGGATCCATGAAATAGAATTTTTCATCGTCTTTATAGAGATATTGGACTTTACGCGTAGTAACTTCGGCTGGTTCAATCTTCTCTTGACCTTTAAAAGTCTTTGGAAGAAGTGCGCCCGTGATCAAATTTTTTACTTTCACGTTTACAATCGAGCCACCACGACCCATAACTTTTTGAGAATATTCCACCACCTTGTACGGTTGTCCATCCAAAGTGATAAGCACATTTTTCTTTAAATCAGTTGGTCCGTACATATGAGCTCCTAGTTGCTAGCGACAAACGGTAATAGTGCTAGATGGCGTGCGCGCTTAATTGCAACAGCAAGTTGTCTCTGTTGTTTAGCAGAAAGACCAGTTTTTGCAATTGGCTCAATACGGCCATAAGCATCAATGTAGCGTTGTAAAGTTTTTACATCGCGATAATCGAAATAGATATTTGCATCATTTTTAAATTTTTTCATAACTCTCCTTTATTTTTCCTTAGAATGGAATCTCCGAAAGATCAATTTCATCTGGAACGTCTTCTGGGATTACATCAGCTGGTTCTTCCTTTGCGGATACAGCTTTACCGCCATCACGGTCGTTATTTGCGGTTAAGAAGTTGAAATCCTCTACAACAATTTCGACACGTGAGCGCTTTGAGCCAGAGTTTTTATCTTCCCAGCTGCGTTGATCTAGTCTACCAGAGACAAGCACACCAGAACCTTTTTTGGCATATTGACCGATCATTTCGCCAAGTTTACCCCAAGCAGAACAGTCGATAAACGAAACATCTTCTTGTTGGTTACCAGCAGAATCGCGATAAACACGATTTACTGCTACTGAAAAGCTACAAACAGATGAACCGTTTGGTGTTGTTCTAAGTTCTGGATCACGAGTTAAATTACCAGTGATGATTGCTTTGCTAAATCCGCGCATTATTCTTCCTCCTTATCGCTTTCTTCTTCTTTATCTTCGCCACGTTTGGCAGCGAGTTTGGCTTTGCGTTCGTCAACAGTTACGAGCAGATAACGCAAAACTTCGTCTGTGATGTTTAGCACGCTTGAAATTTTTGCTGGTGCTGCTGCAGGAAGCTCTAATTCATAGAAGAAATAAACAGCGAAATCTTGTTTATTGATAGAATAAGCAAGCTTCTTCTTCCCTTCGTTAGTTTCCTTGGTGATTTTGCCACCGTTGGCTTCGATCAATTCCTTGACCTTAGTAGTGGCTGGTTCTAAATTCATCTCTAGATCAGGGTGAAATAGAACAGTAAGTTCGTAATTTTTCATTACACACTCCTTTGGTTAAAGTAAACGCGGACTATGCCCGTTTACTGAGCTAATATTGTACAAAAAATTATACCAAATATTTTAACTATTTGCAAGCTGGTCAAATTCTTCCATCGAAGAGATCAAAACTTCTCTTGGTTTGTTGCCATTTGCCTGGCCAATCACCCCAATTTCTTCAAACCAAATTGCAAGACCGGACACAAAACCATGCCCTTTCCCGAGATACGTTTGCAACATTGCCGTCGAAAAGCGGCCTTTTGCTAGTGAGATTTCTACAGCCTTGCGCACAACCGGATCATTTGGATCATATTTTCTGCCAAGATCGCCAATCGAACCGCCATCAGCCGGCCCAATGCCTCTAATATTTACTTCCTGTGCCACCACATCGGCATTATATTCTGGCGGTCGTTGCATCTTCAAGAAATCTGCCACCTTTTCTTCTTCCTCATCAGATACCCACGCGCCCTGAATACGCCTTGGCGTACCTTGCATCTCAGTTGTGAGCATCAACATATCACCAGAACCAAGCAATTTTTCGGCACCACCACGGTCAAGCATCACGATAGAGTCAGTAGTACTTTGCACCGCAAACGAAATCCTAGCCGGCACGTTACCTTTAATCAAGCCCGTTACCACCTTTACGATCGGTTTCTGTGTTGCGAGTACCAAATGTAGCCCCGCTGCGCGCCCTTTTTGTGCTACACGCACAATCGAAGGCTCTAGCTCCTTTGCTGCCTGCATCATGAGATCACTCATCTCATCTACCACAATCACGATATATGGCATCTTTCCACCGTCGTGCTTTTGCTCATTACCATCTTCATCCATAACAGAAACTTTACCCTTACCACTCTCCATCTTCTTGTTGTATTCAACGATATTTTTCACTCTTTCTTCCGAAAGAAGTTTATAGCGTCTCTCCATCTCGTTTACTGCCCACCTAAGTGCCGAAACTGCCTTACCTGTATCTGTAATAATCGGCGTAAGAAGGTGCGGAATATCAGAGTATTGCACCATTTCCACTTGTTTTGGATCAATCACGATAAGTTTAAGGTCGCTTGGCGAATTACGATAAAGAAGAGATACAATCATCGTGTTTGTCATAACTGACTTACCAGAACCAGTAGTACCAGCGATAAGAAGGTGTGGCATTTTTGCCAAATTCCCTACCACGGCCTTACCAGAAATGTCTTTACCAACCGCAAAAGTCAATGGATCTGTTGCTTCCTTCCATTCGTCACTTTCTAAAATAGAGCGAAGTCTCACATCGGCCGCTTTCACATTTGGAATTTCCACGCCAACGAGTCTCGTTCCAGGAATCGGCGCCTCAATACGCACCTTTTTCACTGCCAAACTAAGTGCCAACTCCTTATCATGGGCCAAAATCTTTGACAAATTCACCCCTGCTGGCGGTTTCATCGTATACTGCGTAACTCTTGGTCCAATGTTCGCCCCTTCCATCTCGACTTCAATACCAAAGTCAGCCAGAGTATTTTGAATTGTATAGGCATTTTGCTGAATATTCCCTGCATCCGCCGGAGACTGTTTTTTCTCTAACAAATCAATCGACGGCATTTTCCAATCTGGATCGCTAATCGACACCAAAGCTTTCTCTGGCGCTGGAGCCGCTGCTGCCGGTTTTACCGGCGCGACTTTACCCTTTTTCGCAACCGAATCAGATACCGCCACCCCAGAATTGACTCTAAGATCAAGCCCTTTACCGCCCTTACTTTCTGCAGCACGCGCCATTTTGAGGTTTTCATCATCTTCGTTCTTTTTTGTCCCTTTAAGCAGACCGCCAATCGCCCTAAATACTGCTGCAGGACTAATCTGTAAAATAAATATCGCAGTTATGAAAATTAATACAACATAAATAAACACTGCTACACCCCTATCCAAAAACTGTGTAGCTAGAGAGTTTAGCCACGTACCAAGCATCCCACCGGTATGATGTTCTCCTTCAGACGGAAGGCCAGCAATCCCTGCTATCCAGAAGACCATTAAAATTGAAGCGATCCAGACTGCCACTGGAAGCCTATTATCATCACTTCTAAATATCATTACCGCTAGATACGCCAAAAGTAACGGCAAGAAATACTCTGCATACCCAAGCAGGTTATTTGCGCCAACATGAATCATATTTAATAAGTTTCCACCCTCACCAAACCAAGTCATTACCAGCATAATGGCTATAACTACCATCAAAACAGCAATTACCTGTCGCCAAAAACCTCCTGGAAGTTCGTGTTTTTTAGGCGCCTCTTTGGTCTTTCTTCTACTATTTCTCCTAGATTTTGCCATAACTTCTTTTATTATACCACATCAGAATATCAAGTATTAGCTATAACACCAGAATATCTTTTTGAGTTAGTAAGACTTGGGCTAGCGCCCCGGAGCGCTAACTCAAAAAGATTGTTCTGGTGACTTACCACAGCATTAGTCTAAATTTCTCATCGATAAAGACAATCTTCCCTTATCATCAATCGCAGTAAGCCTTACTCTTACCTTTTGCCCAACTTTAAGCACATCAGCCACATTAGCAATTCTCTTGTCTGAAATTTGAGAAACGTGGAGCATACCGTCAACACCTTGAAGAATATTTACAAACGCGCCAAAGTCCTTAATCGACACCACGGTACCTTCATAAATCTTCCCTACTTCTGGCTCTTCAACGAGTGATTTCACCCAATCAAGCGCTTTCTTGATAGCTTCATTATCATTACCAGAAACCGTCACAAGTCCAGAATCTTCGATGTCCACCATTGCGCCAGTTTCAGAGGTAATTTTATTAATGGTTTCCCCGCCTTTACCAATAATTGCCCCAATTTTATCTGGGTTAACCATCAACTTCTCGATACGTGGTGCGTACTTCGAAATTTCTTTTCTAGGTTCTGGGATCACCGAAAGCATGTGTTCCAAAATAAACATTCTGCCGTCATGAGATTGTTTAATCGCTTTCTCCAAAATCTCAACTGGAAGACCATGCACTTTCATATCCATCTGAAGCGCCGTCACACCTTCAGTCGTACCAGTTACCTTAAAGTCCATATCGCCTGCAAAATCCTCTGCATCCATCAAGTCAGTCAACACATAGGCCTTATCAATATCTTTAGCAGTAATATCTTGACCTTTAGGCACATCCACCATAAGACCCATCGCTACACCAGAAACTGGGCGAATTAGAGGCACGCCAGCATCCATCAAGGCAAGACATGAAGAACAGGTTGCAGCCATTGAAGTTGAACCGTTCTGAGACATAATCTCTGTTACCGAGCGAATTGCATACGGAAAATCTTCCTCACTTGGAAGTACTGGAATCAATGCGCGTTCTGCAAGATATCCGTGCCCGACCTCACGGCGTCCAGGAGAACCGATTCTTCCACATTCACCAACCGTATAAGCTGGCGCATTATAGTGATGCATATAGCGGCGCACTTCATCGGTTTTCTCCATCGTATCGACTACTTGTCCAAATGAAAGTGGAGCTAGTGTTACGATGTTCATCGCCTGGGTTACACCACGCGTAAATAGAGACGAACCGTGAGTTCTTGGCAAAATTCCAACCTGTGAAGAAAGTGGACGCACCTCTGTAGTTTTGCGACCATCTGGACGAACGCCGTCTTCCACGATCGAGCGGCGCACTTCGTGATGCACTGCCAGCTCAAAGGCTTGATTGTATTTATCGCGCAAGTTCTCATCATACCATTCAACTTTTTCGTTATCTGTTTCACCCTCACCAAGCTCCAAAGCAAATTCATCATGCATCTGATATTTAAGATCGTCAAGAATCTGAGCGCGCTCAAGCACATTTCCGCGTACCTTATCGCCAAACTTGCCATCACACCATTCGTCAACCTTCTTCTGAATGTCTTCATCAGGCAAAACTAACTCATATTCTTGTTCTACAGGTTTTACGATATCTCTTAATTTTCTCTGTAAATCAAGCGCAGGTTGAACATTCTCAACTGCCCAATGCATCGCCTCAATAATCATCTCTTCTGGCACTTCTTTTGCACCAGCTTCAACCATCACAACCTTGCCGTCTTTACAGGCCACCACGAGATCAAGTGCAGACTTTTCCCTTTCTTCTGGGCTAAGGAACGCCTTAAATTCCCCATTCACGCGGCCAATTCTAAGGCCAGCCACTGGCCCGTCAAATGGTACACCAGCGTTCATAAGAGCCGCTGAAGCAGCGAGCATGGCTACTACATCTGGGCGGAAGCTAGGATCCATCGAAAGAACCGTGGTTACTACCTGTACTTCTTGGCGATAACCCTTAGGAAATAGAGGACGAATTGGGCGATCGATCAAGCGACCAATTAGCACTGCATCATCACTTGGCTTGCCTTCACGCTTAATAAACTTTGAACCAGAAATTTTTCCTGCTGCATAATATTTTTCTTCATAATCAATTGATAAAGGGAAAAAGTCTTGTACAACTGGCTTCGTGCCAACTACAACCGAACCCAAAACGACTGTATCGCCGTATTTTACGAGTACAGACGAAGTAGTTCTAAACCCCACACGATTAACTTCTAATGTAAGTTTACGGCCACAAAAATCAGTTGAGACCTCTGTAGTCTTCTTACCACTTGGATTAATTATATCCATAAAAAACCTTTCTCTTGGGAAAACCTCAGATATAGGCCACTTTCAAAAAGTAATCTGTATCTGCCGTCTTCCCAATGTTAATTTACTCTATTAGTATATCACATATTGATTTAATCACCAAAGTATGCTATAATAAAAAGACTGGCTCCAGGCCTGATTATTCCCTGTTGTCAGAGTACATTATAAGGAGAAATGAAGAATGCGCATTATTCAAGCTACCGAAAATGAAATTATCATCGACGGCATAGTCCCTATCGATGAAGTTCCACCTGTTAAAAAGAACGGCAAACCAGATAGCCCAGACCCCTTAATTCGCATCTGCCATAAAGCAAAAAAAGAGCTGATCAAGAAAAATGGCGTCTGCGTCGCTTATAGCGTTTCAAGACCTGAGACACACGGCGATAGAAACGTCACTAAGATTAACTTTTTCTTTTCCAACACCGGCAAAGTAAAGATACCGTCGACGAATGTCGAGGCTCTGTGCAAAGCAGAAACAAGGTATTGTCAGATGATGTCAATGCTCTGTGCAGAACGCATCACTGAGTACCTTGACGAACTCGAATACGTCGTAGGTTTAGCATAAACTCCACCACTGTTTTCATTTCATTCCTTTTCAACAGGGCCCCTCTCCGAGGGGCCCAAACCCTTTTAAAGCCATCAAAAAACCGCCCGTAGGCGGTTTTTCTAATATTATTTTCTTAGTCCAAGCTTTGCTACTGTTGCTTTGTACTTTTCGAAGTCGTTGACCTCAAGGTACTTTAGCAATTTCTTGCGCTTCCCTACCATTTGGATAAGTCCGCGTTTAGCCATAAAGTCATGTTTATTATTCTTCACATGTTCCGTCACCTCTTTGATGCGTTCTGTGAGAATAGCCACTTGAACTTCAGGAGAACCAACGTCTGCTTTGTTACGAGCAACCTTGGCAATAGCTTTTGCTTTATTCTCTTTTGTTATCATAGCGGCGATTATATCACATCTCTAGGAAAACTTCAATACGTCTCTAGGAAAGACTATTCAGCTTTTCCCATTCCAGTCAAATAATAATTCCTGTCACCCTTCTTAAATGTTAAAGTATAATGATCAAATTCATCTGAATGCTCATAAAAATACTTTTCCGCTTTTTCTTTTGCTACTTCAGCCCCAGCTTCATTACAATCTATATTCTCTTTATAAATATCCCCGCCTAAAGAGACGAAGCAAGAGTCATTTTCTGGCCCATCAATAGCCGAAGCATAAGAAATCTCTACACTTAAAACTTTGTCTTTTTCTTCAACTTTGTCTATTGAATAAACTGACCATACACGCGCAGGGCTTCCACATCCCCCAGCATAACTACGATAATACCTATTATCAAGTTTGTATTCAATGCAACCCAAACTAAATGTATCGTAATCGAAAGAATCCTTACCAAAATACTTTTTAACTCCTTCTTTTAATTCGGCAGGCGCGATAGCCTCGCCCGCAGGAGAGCCAATAGTCACAAGCGCTTCATAATTCGCATTATTGAAATCTCCTTCAAGTGCTTTTACAACGGTGTCGCGATTAAAAAAGCCACTCGCAAGCACATACCTATCCACTAAATATCTATAAACCGTATAGTCTCCTACCTTACCATCTTTAATCGTAATGGTGCTATTATCGTTCGAAATACTAATTTTATCTGTTTCTAGCTCTGTTTTTGTACCATCGCTATTTTCAATCTCAATCTTAAGGTTATCAATATTTTTATTACTATTTTGCATCAGTCCATACACGCCAAACCCTATGCCAGCTAGTGCCAAAATAGCGCAGATTGTCGCCACAATAGGTGCTTTACTTTTCCTTTGTTTCCCCAGCTCTATTACTGGCTCTTGTAATACCATTTCTGGCTCCATAAAAATTCCTTTCCCATTTATTAAATACTTATGTTTATAATAGCATAAAATCGTCTAATTTCACCGCATCTTTTACATCATATTTTCCCACCTTTATACGACGAAGCTCAGTTAAGTACCCACCAACACCTAAAGATTTGCCAATGTCCTCTCCCAGCGTTCTAATATATGTCCCACTCGAAACATGACAACGAATCTTTAGCTCCGGCCATTTATATTCCAAAATATCAATCTGAAAAACCTGCACTTTCCTGGCTGGCATCTCCACTTCCACCCCTTTTCTCGCCAATTTATAAGCCCTCTCGCCGTCAATCTTCACCGCCGAAAAGTTTGGCACTCTCTGTTCAATCTCCCCCACAAAACTCTGTACTACCTTCTCAATTTCCGAACTGCTAGGTTCTATAATATCTTTCGTAGCCGTAATCTCTCCTTCAGGGTCACCGGTTGAAGAAGTTGCGCCAAGCCGAATCGTCGCCTCATACCACTTGTCAAGCTTCAAAAACTCATTTGAGCACTTAGTCCCCTTCCCGATAAGAAGAATTAAAAGCCCGGTCGCAAACGGATCAAGTGTCCCTGTATGCCCCACTTTCACTTTGTGCCCAGCCTTCTCGGATAAAACTCTTCTTACTCGCGCCACCACACCAAACGACGTCATTCCCGCCGGCTTATCGATCAACAAAAAATCTTCATCCATATCTCAATTATACCAGAGAAGTTTGAATGAATTAATTCTCGTCGCATTCCGGAGGCTGCTGCCGAGGATTAGCGCCGAGCGCCCATGAAGATGGGCCGCGAGGACGCGACGACGAGAATTATATTCATTAAATCTTATATATTACATCCCAGGTATCTGAAACGCACCTGCATCAGGCACTGGTTGTGGCTGAGCTTGCACTTCTGGAGCTGGCTGTGGCGCTGCCTGGACTTGCGGTAAAGCTGGCATTCCACCTACCATCTGTGGTTGCGCCGCCATTGGTTGAGCTATCGGTTGATCCATCACCGGTTGCGGAGCTGGCATTGTAGCCATAGGCTGTTCGATTGGAGCTGTCATTGGCTGAGCTGCAGCAAAATCAACAGGTGGTGGAGGTGGTGGAGCCATATTATTATCCGGCATTGGTAGAGTTGCTTCCGTTGGAGGTTGCAAAACTGTCTTAGGTGTTTCTACAAGATAAGAATCATTCCCCATCGCTGCAGGTTGTGCCCCACCATCAACTAATCCATTATCATAAGGGATTTCTGGAACATTATTTACTTCTGGGCTCGCTGGCACCTCAGGAGCCATCGAAGCTGCCGGATTTCCGCCCACGGTGTTCATTGGCGAAACCGCAATCGACTGCGCTGTGCTAGCATCAGCAGCCTGAACTTGCTCTGGTTGTTGCACTACATCACCTGGAAGTGGCTCAGCCAAAGCCTCGTCGATCATCTTAGCGTAATCTTTTTCACCAGTTTCAGTAACAGGAGCAGCCGGAGCTACTGGCTCAGCAGCAGGTCCTTCAATACTCATCTGATTTGTTGGCTCAGGAGCAGTCATTCCACTAGTTGGTGCCGCAAAAGCCTGCAACGATTCTGCAACTTGAGCCAATTGGTCCTCTTCTGGAGTTGGCCGGCTAGGCGCACTCGCTTCAGGTGCATTCCCACCTCTTATGTCTAGACCGTTATCGGCGGCTTGTTCCTGTGCCCCTCTTTCAATAGTCATGCTTCCATCATTTGTCTCAGTCTGAGACGGCGCTTCATCTTTCGAGATAACCTGACCACTATTCCCTGTCTTTACATATCCATTCACTCTTTTTGTTGATTCGTCGCCAGTCAAATTTGCTGCAATTAGTTGCGGATCCGCACCTGATCCCATCAATTTTGCCGCAACAATCATCGTATCACTACTTGTTCTTTCATTAGAAAAACGGTTCGTAGAAGCTACGATACCAGTCAGGAATGCCGTAGCCGTTTCTTTTTCCATTTCAACTTTATCGTTTAGCGCATATGCAAGTTCTGCAGCCATTTCAGACACGGAACTGGCTGCCACGTTACTCCATTCAATTTCACCAAATTTTCCAGGAGGGTTAGTTGTAAGGTTAATTGACATAGCATCATGCATAATTCTGCCATGCTCCCTAAGTGCTCCATCAAGATCGGTTGCTGCCATTACATTAAGCGCAATTATAAGATCGACATTAAAATCACCATGCGAAAACTCAAGATCAGATTCAGACAAAGTTGTACGATAAGGCGTAATATAAATCTTTACAAAATCACCATCTACTTTATAGCGAAGATGGTCAGCCTTCTCTTTACTAAGAGCAATAATAAAATCTTGCAAACTATTCGTATTAGGTTCAAAAGTTTTTTCTGGTTGCAAGAATTCCAAAACATTTGGCGTTGTCCCAGAATAAATCGCCGTGGCATGCTTCCCCATTTTATCTAAGAACAAAGTTAAACCAAGCGCCGCCGAAATTTCATCTACTGATGGGTCGCTTGTAAGTGCAACCAAAATATTTTCAGCACCATTAATCTGAGAAATAATTTTTTCAGAAATATTAGGTTTTTGTTCTGTTTTTTGTTCTGCCATTTTTATTTTTACCAGTTTACACCCCTATATTATCATAAGTATTTTAAAAATGCAAGCCCAATTTATCTTTTTCTTATCTTGGCGTGCTTTACTTTTTTGATAATATGATGTATAATCGCAAAAAGTTATTAAATAATTTAATTTTTTATAGGAAAACTAATGCCGATTATCAAATCTGCCAAAAAGGCTGCTCGCCAATCTGTCAAACGCAACAAGAAAAACGAGCAAATCAAAAAAGCCATCAAGGCTGCTTTTAAAGCTTTCAAAGCTAAACCAACTCAGGAAAATCTAGCCAAAGCTCAGTCCGAATACGACAAAGCCGTCAAAAAAGGCCTCATCAAGAAAAACACTGCTGCTCGCCGCAAAGCTGCTCTAGTTAAAATCGCTAAAGCCACTGGCAAGCCTCTTGCCAAAACCGCAAAAATCGCAAAACCAGCCGCCAAACCTGCAGCAAAACCAGCTGCCAAAAAAGCTCCTGCAACTAAAGCTCCAGCCAAAAAACCAGCCGCCAAAGCTGCTACAGCGAAGAAACCTGCAGCAAAAAAGACTGTATCAAAAGCCAAGGCTGAGAAGAAGTAGTTCTCATCTTCATATCGATATTAGAGAGTTCTTTAAGAACTCTCTTTTCTTTTGCGCCGTTTGGATTTCTTTCAAATCTCGAAACCGCCTGACTAACCATCAGTCCAAAAAACATATATGGATCTTGTTCGTTTTTAACTTTTTCAACCATCCTCACTGCTTTTTCGCCGTTATAAAAAGCCGTACCAAAAACATCAAGCACCAACTTTTTATCAACATTCTCTTCTAGTTTAAATTCTTTAGTTTTTATCTTGCTTTTGCCAAGCGCCTTATAAGTTGTAGTACGCTTGTCTAATTTCGATTCCCAAAGAATCACCTCGTTTTCAGTATTAACAAAGTCCGGCAATCTCTTAAATAATTCCGCGTTCTCACCCAAATCTTTAATCAAAACTTTACGTTTTTCGGAGAAAAGCGACGCGCCCATAAAAATACTAGTTAGTGCATTAAGCGTCAGATTTTCGCCTTCAAAAACTTCATAATCATCACCAAAAACCATTTTGATGGCTTTTTCGGTTTTTACTCTATCATCTCCATAAAAAATCTGTATCATTTCTTCTCCTGACACTTTGGACAAATATGTGTTCCCCGCCCTGCTACTCTTATTTTAACAATTTTGCCTCCGCAACGTCCACATTTTTGCCCTTCACGACGAAAAACTTGCGCAAATTTTTCAAGATAATCACCCTTTGTTCCATCCGCTTTTACATAAGTCGCCATAGTCGAGCCACCCGAATCAATCGAAGCCGTCATTACTTTCCTCGCCCCCTCAAGAATCAGTCCCACTTCCTTTTCGTTTAGCTTCCCTGCCCGAGTTTCTGGATGAACTTTTGCATAGTACAAAGCCTCGTCGGCATAAATATTTCCGAGCCCCGCAATATTTTTTTGATCCAAAATCACTGCTTTCACCGGCGAATTCTTATGCCTCTGCATAATTTCAAATAACTCACTCTTGGACATCTGCCAAGGCTCTTTTGCAAGACTCATAATAAACGGCTCTTTTTCCACTTCTGCCGTTTCGAGCACTTTAATAAACCCAAATTTCCTTTGGTCGTTAAAAAATAACTTGCCATTCTCAAACTCAAACACTACCCGCGTTTGTTTATTCGGTAGTTCCGCCGTAAAGTTCTCACTCGGATGACCTGCCGCATATCTTTTTTCACCCTGCCAAATCATCTGCCCCGTCATTCTAAGATGTACCATCAAAGATTTCCCATTATCAAGATCAATAATTAGGGCCTTTCCAAACCGTCTTAGTTCTTTGACCTTCGCCGAAATCTCCTTTGGCCCAATCCAGCTTTTTTCACAAAAAACCTCCACCCCCATAATTTTCTTCTCTAGGATGAATTCCGAAAGCCCACGCCGAATCGTTTCTACTTCAGGTAGTTCCGGCATCAGTCCTCCAACATCTTACAAATTAACGACACGATCAGCTCTTTTTCCTCTGGCTCGCTTTCAGCAATCAAAAGCGCAAGAGCCGTCAAAGCTCGATCTGAAATCTTTGTTTCACCATTATCCGCCAAATGAAAATCATTAATCGTCAAAAATACGATAAAGAGCAGCGCCCCGATCCTCTTGTTCCCATCATAAAACGGGTGGTCTTTTATCACAAAATAAAGCAGATTCGCCGCCTTTTCTGCCACAGTTTTATATACGTCTTTCCCCTCAAAAGTTTGATAAATCGCACCAAGGCTAGCACCAAACGAATCACCCCTTAATTTGCCAAAATAGGTATCCCCTTTTGCACTCTTTTTAAGCTCTTCTACGATCTTTAGACACTGCCCTTCATCTAGAAGCTTGTCTGCCTTTTTCGACTTCTTAAAAACAATGTGTCCAGCATCGTATTCTTCCAAAGCTTTAAAGCTACTGTGATACTTTGAAATAACTTCAAGCACCCCATTCGCCTCCGCTGCCGAAAGTTCATTTCTAGAAATCAATCTTTTCACCACACCAAGCGCACCTTCAATTTCGTGCAATTTCTTCGCTGGTAGCTCCTCAAGTCTCTGTCTATTAATAGCCGCACCATCCACCACATAATTTTTAAGAACTTTGGTCGCCCAAATACGAAAATCCGTTGCTTTTCTAGAATTTACTCTATATCCCACCGAAATAATCACGTCTAGATTATAAGATTTCACCACGCGTGAAACCGGGCGGTTCCCCTCTAGTCGAACTTGTGCATTTTTTGCACATGTTGCCGCCTCTTCTAGTTCTCCATCTCTATAAATATTGCGAATATGGCGATTTATCACCGAACGATCCACACTAAATAGTTTCGCGATTTGTTCTTCTGAGGCCCAAATGGTTTCTTTGTTTTGATCAACATCAAAAACCACTTCACCATTTTGGATTTTATAAATTTCTATCTGTTTTTCCTTGTCCATTTTACCTCCAACTTGTGCAGTAAACACACGTTGCTACTACAACTCTCCCCAATTATCCCCCACCGAAACATCAACTGCAAGCCTAATTTTAAGTTCTGGCGCCACATTCTCCATACTTGTCTTTAGAATCTCAGAAACTTTATCCGTTAAAGCCTCGTCACATTCGACTATCAACGAATCATGCACCTGCATAATTAAATCCGCGCCAGATGGCAACTTCTTATCTACTTCAATCATCGCTTTCTTCATCAAATCCGCCTCAGTTCCCTGAATCGGCATATTCTGTGCCGCCCTTTCCGCCGCTGCTCGCACCAAGAAATTACTTGATTTCACATCTGGCGTTGGACGTTTTCGGCCATAAAATGTCTGTACAAATCCCTTTTCTCTTGCTTCTTTCAAAATCTCCTCAAGTTTTAACTTCATTGGTTTTCGAAGTTCAAAATATCGCTCAATAAATTCTCTTGCCTGTGGCACTGTCATATCTGCTGCGTCCGCCAAACCTTTTGCGCTCATCCCATAAAGTACACCGAAGTTAATCACCTTTGCTGCACGCCTCTGGGCTTTTGTCACCTTATCAAACGGCACACCAAATGCCTCAGAAGCCGTCTTAGTATGAATATCAATACCAGCATTAAAGTCAGAAATCAGGTTTTTATCATCAGATAACACAGCCGCGAGCCTTAATTCAAACTGCGAGTAATCCGCCGAAACTAGCTTTTTACCCTTTCCAGCTACAAAGCCTCCTCTAATTCTCTTCCCCTCCTCTGTGCGCACCGGGATATTCTGCAGATTTGGCGATAAAGAAGACAATCTCCCCGTAGCTGTAACGTTCTGAGTGAATGTCGTATGAATTCGATCATTTTCGTCTTTAAGTTCCAGCATTGGCACAATATATGTCGATAATAATTTTGCCGTCTCGCGATATTCTATCAACACCTCGATCACTGGATGCTCACCCTTTAATCTATCTAGTTCTTTCGCCCCAGTAGAATATCCTCTGGCGGTCTTTTTTACGCCCTTTGTAGAAAGACCAAGATCGCCAAATAATACTCCCGAAAGCTGCACTGGCGAATTCACATTAAAAGTCTTGCCAGAAAGTTCCCAGACTTTCTCTTCCAACTCTTTTACTTTTGTTTCAAATTCGGTCTTCAGCTGCATAAAATATTTAACGTCAATCAACATCCCTACCTTTTCCATCTTGTAAAGTACAGGGATCAAAGGTAAATCAAAATCTTTAAAAATTTTGTACAAGTTTTGGTCTTTTTCAAACTCATTCACCTCACGGGAGTATTCAGCCTTCTCATCTTCAAAATCTTTGTTTCTATCCAGCGGGTCAAGCAAAAACTTTCCTTGTCCAAGATCCCAAAACTTTTCTCCCATCAAAATCTGAGTCGCAACCTTTTTATCCTTATGCATTAAATCTTTTATGTCCCATGCCACCACCGTATCTTTTGGTAAATCCTTCATCTCAACTTTTTCTTCCCTCCCCGCACTAAAGCTAAACCCAAATTTAGAAATCAGCGAATAAAATTCTAACTTCTTTAGCGCATTCACCACCCTCTCTTCGTCTAATACAAAATCTTTCATCTCATCGAGCTTCACCGGCGCATCAAACATAATTTTAGCAAGCTCTCTAGACATGTAGGCCGAGTCTTTCCCCTCTTCTAATTTCTTCCTTGTAGAACCGGTAATTTTATCGATATTGGCATATATACCATCAAGATCATTAAACTCATTCAAAAGCTTCACCGCACCCTTTTCGCCGATCCCAGGCACCCCTGGAATATTATCCGAATTATCTCCTTTAAGCGCCTTCAAATCCAAAAACTGCCTTTTTAAAATGCCATATTTCTTCTCTACTGCTGCTACATCCACCTCTTCAAGCTCCGAGAACCCCTTTAAAAGGCGGTACATCCTCGTATTATCATCCACCACCTGCAACATATCAAGATCTGATGAGATAATATATGAATCCCAAGTCTTTAAATCATCTGCTTGTTTCGATAAAGTCCCAATAATATCATCTGCTTCATAATTATCGCATTCGACAAAATTCCAATTAAGCGCCTCCACCAGCTCCTTTAAAAGCGGTATTTGCGCATAAAAATCCTCTGGCGGTTTAACTCTTCCCGCCTTATAATCCGCAAAGATCTCTTTTCTCTTAGCCGTAGAAGTTTTAGAATCCCACGCCACCACCACTACATCTGGTTTAATCCTGCGAATTAGCTCCATCGCAATCGCTGCAAAACCATAAACTCCCCCTGTTGGCGTACCATCTTTAGTAGATAGCGCCCCCATCGCATAATACCCCCGATAATAAACACTTTTCCCATCAATAATCGCCAACTTTTTCATAGTTTTAGTATAGCATCCTTCCCTATTAAAGCCAAACGTACTGGATAGACCTGCCAAGACATTGGCAGAAATTTTTCCTTGAAGAAGCAGTCGAACAGGTGGCGTTTAATATTACAGACACAGACACGCCAGAAGACGACAGTTAAAGCACGAGGCCCTATTTAGGGCCTCATTTTCTAGAATTCAATTTCTTTCAGTATTACGTCTAATTTTTCGTGCATATCCTTAATCGAGCCATCGTTAAGAATATAATAATCCGCCATAGCAATTGGCCCACCTTTTTCCAAATTCTCAATTTCGCTGCGATCTCTTTCCTGAATTTCTTTCGCATTAAATGGCCTATCCGGTCTAACTGCCACTCTTTTGTGACGCAACTTCTTTTGCACAACAATAGCTATAAAAGTTAATTCTCCTGGGAATTCATGTTTCAAAGTCTTATATTCTGTCCAAGAATACACCCCATCAAGCACTATTCTCTTCTGACCCGCCTCTATCAGTTTATGAGTCTCATCAATCACTTGTTTTACAACCCAGTCTTTTCCTTCTGTCTCGCGAATCATCTCTCTAAAGTGTTTTTCGCTCTCTCCATCCTCCGTACGTTCAATTCCCCTACGTTCCATCTCTTTGTAAATCATCCCGCCAAAATACACTTTAGGTATTCCTTTTTCCGTCAAATAGTCCACGGCTACAGATTTACCGCTGCCACTCATTCCTACAATCGCTACAATTTTCACGTCTTTCATAAAAACTAGTATAGCATGTTATAATGTAAAACATCATTATGAACACGTTTTTTACTACCAAAGACCCATTAGACAAGATCATTTCCGAAACTATCCCTGATCAAAAAATCATCTCGAGCAAACACATCATCACCGGTTGGACTAATATCGTCATTGAAGTCACAACCAAAAACGGTGCTTTTTTCTTTCGTTTTCCCCGTAATCCCTTCTGGTCTAGAATGATCGTAAAAGACGCCAAAGTATGCAATTTTGTCGAAGGAAAAACTAGCTTTTATACTCCGCAAATGAAACTTTGCTATGATTCAAAGAATCGCCCATTTTCAATGCACAAAAAAATTGAAGGCTACACCTTGGGCGATAGGATTTATCATCTTTCCCACACCACCCTCACCGCCTCAGCTTATAGCATCGCCAAATTTATTAAAGAGTTGTCTAATATCGATCTAAAAGATGCTCCAGCCGAAGTTAAATACCCTCTTTCTAAATTTTTAAAAGAACTAGATGACCTGCATTACGAAAAACATCTCGCCGATGATCATAAATACATCTCCGAAACCGAAGAGCCTAAGCTCGTCCACGGCGATCTTAACCTCGGCAACGTCCTATTAAACGACAAAGACGAAGTCGTCGGTTTTATCGATTTTTGTTTTGCCGGCACAGGCAACCCAAATATGGATGTTTCACGCATTCTCTCACGTCCTACCCCAGACAATTTCGAAAAAACCATGCTAAAAGAATTCGATGACCAAACCCAAATCAATCAAATGAAAAACATTTGGCATCGTATCGATGCCGGCTACGCCGACCACATCCGCACCCATTTTCCAGAGATCACCTTGCCTACACTTTAACTTTTAAATATTCGATCTTCGCTTCACGAATCTCATCTACGTCATAGTTTTCTGGGATACTTGAAATCGCCTCATATTTTTGCCAAACCGAAAGAGCATCTTTAATCCTTCCATCAAAGACTGGGTTTTTGTCCCACACATTCCACATCACAATACTCATTTCACCAAAACTATCAGCGTAAAACTTTAGAGCAACTTGTGTTGCTCGCACAAATTCATCTTCTGTCTCTTTCGTGTGTCTCCAATCTCTTTGCGCCAAGAAGTGTGCGGTAATCTCTGGCGATACCGCAATCATTGTCATCCAAAAATCATAACCGCTCTCTTTTAGCATCTTCACTAGAATCGCTTCCATCTTTGGGTCAAGCAACGTCACATCCAAAATTAAATCGCATTTCAAAGAAATAAGTCCCTTAAGCACCAAAAACATCATAATAGTCGCAAACTCATCCGTCATCTTGCGAAGATTCTTCTCTCCATATTCCGCTACAATCTCCCTAAAATGTGGGTGGTGTTCTACGAATTTTCGCGCCGCCACAAGCACAGGACTTTTTCCTTTTTTCTCATAGTACGCTTCAACTGCGGGCAAAAGTTGCGAAGTCTTACCCGAGCCAGACTGCCCAGTAATTCTTACAAATTCACTCTTAAAAGTAGCATCTTTACTCCACTCCATCACGACTTTTTTGGCAATATTCATATATTCATCTATGCCAACCTGCCACTCCTCTTTCACTGTGCTCGGCCAATGTGCCTTCATATAGGCTACAATCTTTGCTAAATCTTCACTATGTTCAGACATTTCTCCGCCTTTCGAACTTCGATTTTTTTCACATTTTTCAGCTTTACATATTCGCCCTCAGCCTGAATTTCCACTACGCCCGGTTCCAAAAATTCAAGCATGTCTTCTTTCACCTCTTTTCCTGGGACTTTATACAGAATACTTTTAGCCATTAATAAAAACAGTTTCAAAAAACTACCGAGTTTTGCCGTTTCGCTTTGGAAAACCTTCTTGTCAAGATACCAATCTCTTCCCTTCATCACTCCTGCCATCGACCTACCATTAATCGCTACATAATCCGTCACTTTTTTGGACATTATTTTGCCATTCAGCTTAAACTTCGGCATAAACACCTTCGTGTTCTTATTTTTAAAATACCATTTAGCCAGCACCTTCCAAGAGAATACTGGAGTCTTTTTCCCACCCTGCAGCTTTTTCCTAGTCTTTTTTTCATCAAAAACTTCAGTTGCCTCAGCAAAAAGCCCCATCGTAATATAACCAATTGCGTATCGCCACCTTTTCCCATCCACAATTGCTTCAAGTGGCCAAACTTTTACCGGTTTCGTTTCTAATATTTGCTCTAAGCTCTTGGTCCTAAATGTTTTAGCAAGATCATTAAAATTACCATAGCCAAGCACTCCATATTT
Organism: Candidatus Saccharimonadota bacterium; assembly: GCA_016282495.1. Classification (GTDB taxonomy): domain Bacteria; phylum Patescibacteriota; class Saccharimonadia; order Saccharimonadales; family Saccharimonadaceae; genus Nanosyncoccus. Next base: position 22,609 of record JAEEKR010000036.1, on the reverse strand, counting down.
CACATTTCCAGAGAACGCCATAATGGCATTAAAAGTCACGGTAGACGTACCATCTCCACCAGCCGAAACTACAATGTCCCCATCTCGCAAAATTTTCGCAAGAGCCGCCGCATTCTTATCAACACCAATCGGCTTAATCTCATATTTCCCAATTACAAAACCCTTAAGCGCACGTGCCTTACTTAAGACATCCTTTTCAACCTGCCCAAACTTTGAAGATCTCGGATTATAAACAATGATCAGTCTTTGCATTAGCTACTTAAGCACCACTTGGAATTAATATGAAGTTCAAAACTACATACATTACAGCATAAACAATTAAGCCAATAACCACTTCAAGAATACGCCTTCTTGCTTTTGCTGCTTGCGCCTCATTATCTCTTGCTGTAAGATACTGAATACCCGAAATCACTATGCCAAGTACCCCCCCAATGCCTACGCCATAAGTTAAGATCTGTAACACTAAATTAATTGTCGCTCTCATAGCACTCCCGTTACCATCATCGCACACAAATCCAAAAACATTAGTTTCAATTCTTTCTACCTCGTCCCCAGTTGTACTAGTTGCAAAACCGTAACCGAAATCAGAAGGATCACAAGTGTCTGCAAAAGCCCTATTAGGCAGCATCGTAGCCAAAAATCCGCAACCCATCACAGCACCAATCAGTATCATCAATATTTTTTTCATCTTCCCTCCTATTTCAAATATTCATGTAATTTTTTCATATCTTTATGCTTACGAAGTTTAGATAAGGCTTTAGCCTCAATCTGGCGAATACGTTCCCTGGTCACGGAAAATTCTGCACCAACTTCCTCCAAAGTATGCGAACGATCACCGCCAATGCCAAAACGCATTTTAATAATTTTTTGTTCTCTTTCTGAAAGTGTAGAAATTATTTCTGCAAGTTGTTCTTTCAAAATCTTAGTCGCCACTGAATCTTCTGGCGATTCACGATCTTCATCTTCCACAAAATCACCAAGAACCGAATCTTCATCATCGCCATCGCGCCCTACCGAAGCATCCAAAGAGGCAATATCCTGCTTAATCTTCATCACATACTCAATCTTATCAACTTCCATGTCGAGTTCTTTAGCAATCTCTTCGTTGGTTGGCTCGCGATTAAGTTCAGTTGTAAGCTTACGAGTGGTCCTAAGTACCTTATTAATCGTTTCTACCATATGCACCGGAATACGAATCGTCCTTGCTTGATCTGCAATCGCACGCGTAATCGCCTGACGAATCCACCAGGTTGCGTAAGTCGAAAACTTAAAACCCTTTTCTGGGTCAAATTTTTCTACAGCTCTAAGAAGCCCCGTATTCCCCTCCTGAATAAGGTCCAAAAAATCCAGACCACGACCAGAATAGCGCTTGGCAATAGAAACCACTAGGCGCATATTAGCTTCCACCATTTTATCTTTTGCTTTTTTATCGCCCTTAAGTACCTTATGCGCAAGATCTAACTCTTCCTCAGGGCTAAGCAAAGGAATTTTACCTATTTCGCGAAGATAAAGTCGCACTGAGTCGTCTGCAAAGGCATCGACATTATCAACCGTAATCTCAAGATCTTCATCCGAGAGTTCTTCTTCATCTTCTAAGTCGTCCATACCAGGTTCAATTGGCTCTAATATGGCACCATTTTTTAAGTTTTCGTCTTCTTCTAAATCCATTGTCTAAAAGTATACTTAAATTTCTCAAAAAATCAAGTAAACAAAGCTCGACCTTTTTTATTTTTTCTCTGTTTTTTGCAAATCTTGTATTTTTCTCAATATTTCATTAGTTTTATCTTCTTCGTCATCATTAAGCCTCGCAAGCTCATCATTTAATTCTTTAATCTCTATCTCGACCGATTTCTTTTGTCTCTTTTTGCACAACTCCTCAAATTCTACTTCCAAATTTTCTTTTGCCCAGCTCTTATAAAAACGATCAAAAATCATTTCAAGCTCAGCTAATTTATTTTTATCCTTCGGAACTTCAAAATCATTTCCTGCATTAATTTTTCCATAAATCAGAATCGACAAAATTCTATCTAAAATTCCGTCATCCTCAATACTTTTACCGCTCGTCTTTACTTCCTTCAATCTTTTCTTCCCATTCTTGGCCGCCTCGCCTAAATCCTCTACTTCTACATTCAATTTCTTTGCCACAAGCTGTCTATAATGCCTCTGTCTCACTTTTGGCAAATATTTCAAAAGGTCCATCGCAAGATCCGAATACTCCTGCTTCCCATCCGCTGTTTTAAGATCAAATCTTTCTTCATATTTCGAAAGAAGCCAATCCACCGCTGGCATATTTTTCTGCACTGCAGACACCCACAAATCTGCTCCTTTTTGTATCAACTCATCTGGATCCTTTGCCGCACCATAATCGGAAATCACAGATAGTTTAATACCCATATCTCCCGCCATTTTTATTGCTCGCTCCGTCGCCTTCACTCCCGCTTCATCACCATCATACGCCAACCTAATATCATCCGTTAATTTAGATAAAGCTCTAAGATGCATTTCCGTCATCGCCGTTCCACTCGTTGCTACCGCCTCTTTCACTCCCGCTTGATGCGAAGAAATAACATCCATATTCCCTTCAACAATCACCACAAAACCGCTTTTTCTAATCGCTTCTTTTGCCTGATAAAAACCAAAAATAAATCGACCTTTATTAAACAAAATTGTTTCTGGCGTATTCAAATATTTTGGCTCCGACTTATCCAACACTCTAGCGGTAAATCCAATTACATTTCCAGTCGTATCAATAAACGGGACCATCATTCTTCCCCTAAACATATCGCCAGAAAATCGATTAAGGAGGCCGGCATCCGTCATCTCTTGTCTAGAAAAGCCTCTTTTCGTCAAGAAATCCACCAACGCTTTCCCTTCCTTTGGCGAATATCCAATTCGAAATTCCTTCACAGTTGGCCGGTTCAAGTTCCTTTTATAAAAAACATACTCACAAACAGGTTTGTTTTTCGAAAGACATACTTGATAATACTTACAGGCCAGTTCCAAAGCTTCTTTTGCTCTAGCTTTCTTTTTTGCGACTTGTTTATCACCACCACTGTACTTAGATAAATCCACGCCTGCCTGTGCCGCTAATTTTTCCAAAGCTTCCCTAAACGAAATCCCCTCTACCTCCATCACAAAAGAAAAAATATCGCCACCACGATTAGCTGAAAAATCATGCCAAATCCCTTTTTCTGGCGATACCATAAAACTAGGCGTTTTATCTACGCCCCAAGGAGAATGCCCTTCAAATGTCCTTCCTTTACGCTTCAGCTCGATATATTGCCCAACCACATCCTCAATCGCCAACCGCGCCCGAATTTCCTCCTTCGCGTCATTCATATCTAAAGTATACCATATCTAACCCCTCCATTTTCTCGTACTTTATGCTACAATAAAAGCATGAACAATATGGATTATCTCAATCAAATTTCTGCCGCTAGTAACCCTCAACCTCAACAGAAACAATCCATTGGTGGACTCTTCTCTAAAAAATTCATTTTCATTATAGGCGGACTGCTCATTTTTGCTATTTTAATCATGATACTAGGAAGTGTTATAGGTAAAACTGGAAATAAAGAAAAGGCTGTCGCAGAGCGCATCAACATTCGTATTTCCAATCTCATGGAAGTAACTCAAAATTATGGCAAAATCACTAAATCATCAACTCTACGTTCTATGAACGCATCCCTTTATAGTGTGCTGAACGGAACTTCCGTCAATCTATCACCAATACTAACTACAGTTTACGAATTAACCCCCGAAACAGCAAATGCAGAAATAACCGCAGAGGAAGAAGACTCTTTCAATCAACTTAAGGCTAGTCTAGATCATGCTAAGCTTAATGGTCTTTTAGACCGCACCTATCCTCGTGAAATCACTCTTCAAATTCAACTTCTCCTTTCTTTAGAGTCAGAAATATCCGAACGTACCAAAGATCAAAACATCAAAAACATTATTGGCGAGTCATACAATAATTTATCAAGTATCTATACTAAATTCTCGGAATACTCTGAAGCTTCCGGCGGTTCACGAAGCAATAATTAATTAGTCTCTCCTATATTTCTGTGGTATAATGTCACCATGGAAAAAGCAACTGACAAACTCAAAAAATTAACTAAAAAAGAACACCCTGTTCTAAAGGAGTTCAAAGAATTCATTAATCGTGGTAGTGTCGTAGACCTAGCCGTAGGTATGGTCATCGGTGCCGCCTTCACCGCTATTGTCTCATCTTTAGTAAACGATATCATTATGCCAATCGTCGGCCTAATTGTAGGTGGTGTAGATTTTACAAGTCTTGCCATCCGTATTCCAAATTTCTTTGGCACAGGGGATGAAGCCGTCATCGCTTACGGTAACTTTATCCAAAACATCGTTAATTTCCTTATCGTCGCCCTATCGATTTTCCTTATGATTCGCGTTATCAATAAGCTAAATCGCAAAAAAGCCGAAAAACCTCAAGAAGTCGTTGACAAAACCGCCGAAAAACAAGAAGACGAACAAATCGTCATCCTACGCGAAATTCGCGACTCTCTCAAAAAGAAAAAATAATCTGGCAACAAAAATAAGCCCCCTCTCAGGGGGTTTATTTATTTTCCATTTCTTTTGTCATATTGTAGCTCAGTCTCACCAAATCTTTTATCTCTTCATCACTCAGTTGTCCGCTCATCACAATCTCAATTCCTCCACGCCCAAAATATCTACTTTCCATCACTGATTCATATTTCCCACTAAGTAATCTACCAAGCTTCTCATCCGTTCTAACTTCAATTGTATTTGGCCCCACTACTAAAAACACTCTTCCCTCTGGGACTGTATAAAGAGTCCCCTTTCTCTCCGTTTTTTCTAAAAAATCACCAATTCCACTTACTTCATGAATGTCAAATACCATTTTAGCTCCTCTATCGATCCATTAATGTCATCCAACGCCCTATGCGCTTCTCTTTTTACAAACTTCTTTCCAAGAGCACCCTCAAAATAAACCTTCCAAGCTGAAACATCAAGCATTCTGTAGTGTAGCAGTTTAGAAAGTTCTGGCCATTCCTTGTCAATAAATTTGCGATCTTGATGTATTGAATTCCCCGCCAAAATCACTTCCTTGCCAAAAGTCTTCTTCACAAATTTAAGTAACTCTTTTTCAACCTCAGAAGTATCTTTACCACCCGCATTCTGCGCCATCAACGCATCGCGTGACTCTACATTCTTCTCCCAAAACTCTCCCACCATACGTTTTTTCATTAATGTTTCAGGCACTTTTACTACCGCAGTATATTCTGCAACCTTTTTAAACTTAAAATCAGTTGCAATCGCTGCCACCTCCAAGATTCGATCTTCCTCTGGGTAAAGCCCCGTCATTTCTAGATCTACCCACAAAAGTTTTGCTTTTTTCATTACATTTCCTCCGGAATTTCAATACCAAGAAGCCCTAACGCATGTTCCATAATCTTATAATAAACCTTTACAAAAGTGCCCAGTGTCTTCTCGTGTTCACTTCCCGCAACTTTAACATTCTCGTAAAATCTACTAAATTCTTGCGACAAATTGTAGATATAATTGCAAATAAGATGTGGCGAAATTCCTTCCACAGCCTCTACTAAAACATCCTTATATTGAATCAATTTTTTAACTAACTCTTTTTCGTAATTTCCAAGACTGAATTCGCCACTGTCCTCTTTACTAAAATCAATCTTGCTTAGTATCTTTTTCGCTCTTACAGCCGAATATAGCAAATACACCCCAGAATTTCCCGACATCGACACTGACTCTTTTGGATCAAAAATTATATCACCACCAAGCTTATTCTTGAGGAATGAATATTTTGTCGCTGCAAGAACAACTCTTTCGTCAACTTTATCTTTCGTCTCGGCCAAATTGTTTGAAATCATTTCAAGTACATCTACTGCTTTCAGGAAATTACCTTTTCTTGAAGACATCTTCTCATTGCCAGGCAGCCTTACCATACCATGAGTAAGGTGCGTCGTTCTTTCTACTAATTCTGGTGCATATTGCTCTATCGACTTCAAAACGACCTTCATATAATCAAGCTGCTCATTTCCAGTAATTACTATGGATTTATCAAAATTATAGTCTGCCCACTTCGTAAAGATTAACCCAACATCTTTTGCTTCATAAGTAGGCACACCCTCTTTATTAATAAATACCCTCGTGTGTAAACCAAATTTTTCACCTTCAAACACCACCGCACCATCAGACATTTCATAAACGCCAGCATCAAGTTGCTCTTTAACTTTAGAAAGCCCGAGATCCGCTACTTCTGATTCTGGATAATACTTGTCGAACTTTACACCAATTTTTGCATAAAAATCGTCAAAATATTGATACGACAGTTCCCTTCCTCGCCAATAAATCTCCGCGACTTCACCTTCATGAATCTTCTCTTTATTAATACGATAGATTTCCTTATTAAGACGAGTAATTTCTTTCTTCGCTTCTGCATCCTCCTCATACGCTTTCGTCCCTTCAACATAAGCCTTTGCAATCTCCTCAATTGTTAAATCAGCAGCGTGATCAACAATATTCAAAATAGCATAGATTGTTTTTGCAACATGAAGCCCCACATCTCCCCCAAAATTTGCTCGGGTTACTTTAGCGCCTGCGTATTCATATAGTCTCGATATCGAATCTCCCACTACTGAAGTATAGAGATGTCCAACGTGCAAAACCTTGAATGGGTTTGGGTCAGAATATTCACAAACAACACTTTGATCTAAATATTTATCATACGATATTTTTTTATCAAAATCATTACCATATTCAGACACAATATTCAGAAAATATTCATCTGGTGATATAAAATTCAAAAACCCTGGCATTGCAACTTCAGCTTTAAACTCGCCCATTCTCTCAGCAATCTGTTTAGCAATCTCAATTGGAGATTTATGCAAATCCCTCGCCATTTGCATCGCTACATTCGAAGAAAAATCTGCTTGTACATTTGCCGGTGCAACAGAGACCTCAGGATCTACATCCAAATCAAACAATTCTTTAATGGTCTTTTTTAGACTATTTTTCACATTTTCCATTGCTCACATTTTACCATATTTACCCCTTTTTTGCATCCTTAATCTTTTTCTTAAAAACATCAAGTTTAATGCTAAAATTGAAAAAAGGAGGTAGAAGTGAAAAAGTGCTTCGATAGTGAAAAATACTTAAAACTGCAAAAAGCCAAAATTAAAGACCGCATTAAAATGTTTGATAAGCTTTACATCGAGTTTGGCGGTAAACTTGTTGACGACAACCATGCTGCACGCGTTCTTCCCGGATTTGAGCCAGATCTAAAAATCCGTTTACTTCAAGAGTTTAAAGACGATGTTGAAGTAATTCTCTGCATCAACGCCAACGACATCGAAAAATCCCGCATCCGCTCCGACCGCATGATTTCCTACGAAATCGAAATTCTCCGCCTCATTGAATTCTTACGCAGCAAAGACATTGCTATTAACAACGTCGTAATCACATTATTTGACGGCCAGAAAAAAGTTCAAAAATTTGTCGAAAAACTCGAAAATTATCACGTCAAAACCTACATTCACACTTTTACCAAAGGTTATCCTACCGATGTAGATACTATTGTTAGCGACGAAGGCTACGGCGCTAACCCATATATCAAAACCACCAAACCACTTGTGGTCGTTTCTGCCCCAGGTGCATGTAGCGGCAAACTTGCTACCTCTCTCTCCCAGCTTTATCACGAATACAAAAAAGGCGTCAAAGCCGGCTATGCCAAATTCGAAACCTTCCCTGTTTGGGATCTTCCATTAAAACATCCCGTCAACATCGCCTACGAAGCCGCCACTGCCGATATTGCCGACAAAAACATGATCGATTATTTTCATCTCGAAAAATACGGCATCCCTGCCGTTAACTACAACCGCGACCTCGAAATCTTCCCTGTAGTTAAAGAAATCTTAAAACGCATCATGAAAAAAGACATTTACTTCTCCCCTACTGATATGGGCGTCAATGTCATCGCCAAATGCATTACAGACGATAAAGTTGCCAAGGAAGCCGCCAAAAACGAAGTCATTCGTCGTCACCTCAAAGCGCTTGTTGATTTCAAAAAGGGCAGCGTAGATAATTCTGTTATCGAAAAAACCAAACTCCTAATGAACGAATTAAACATTTCTGAAAAAGACCGTAAAGTCATAGCAAAAGCTGAAGAAAAACGTAAAAAATCCAAACAGCCAAGCAGCTGTCTCGAAATCGATGGCGAGTTTATCACTGGACGAAAAACTAACTATCTTTCTCCAATTTCCAGTACTTTCTTAAACGCTTTGAAAGAACTCACCAAAATTCCAGACGAAGTCGACCTAATTTCTAGCAGCATTCTCGATCCAATCCTTGAAATAAAGAGCCAAACTTCTAACTTCCAAGAAAATTATCTCAGCCTTAACGAGGTTCTAATTGCACTCAGCATCTGCTCCACCACCAATCCAATCGTCAAAAGTGCCTTAGAAAACCTCCCTAAATTCAAACACGCTCAGCTTCACGCCACATACATTATTCCAGATAATGAAATGATTGCATTAAACAATCTTGGCATCGACGCCACCTGCAACACCGAGATCGACGTCGCCTAACACCTCTAGAGAATCTCAAAAAAATATGTTATAATGGCCCCACGCGGAAGTGTGTCCGAGTGGTTTAAGGAGCACGCTTGGAAAGCGTGTGTGCGGGCAACCGTACCGGAGGTTCGAATCCTCTCGCTTCCGCCAGGAAGTATTGGAAAATATCCCGGCAGGGATATTTTTTAATACTTCTTGTTTGCAAGAAGAGAGGATTCGAGCCTAGGTTCGTACCGAACGAAGTGAGATTCATATCCTCTCGCTTCCACCTACTCTCCTACAATTTTCCCATTCTCATCCAGTCTCGCATTCACGCTCCAAGAACTAATATCATTAAAGATTTGATTCTTTTTTGCGCCATCTTCTAGAAGAATCGTCTTGGCGTTCTCTTGAAGTGCCGGCAACATATAGTATTCCATACTACCATCTTCATCCATTACAATTTGAAATAAAGCCGTGTCGACTGTTTCTTCATTAAATAAAAAATTACCAAGATTATAAATAATAGGTTTGCCGTTATATAACTCAACACCCTGCAAAACATGTGCGTGATGCCCTACCACCACATCCGCACCAGCATCAATATATGCTCTCGCGCTACTTACCTGCGCATCTTCAAGACTATGCGAATTCTCGCGACCAAAATGGATAATCGGAATTACAAAATCCGCCTTATTATCCAATGACTTTATTAGGCTAATCATATCAGCAGGGTCATAACACCAAAAAGTTCCAGCCCTGCTTTCAGTAGCCTGTGGCGTCATTACATTTTTTTCTGCCCGCGTAGCCGCCACAAACGCAAATTTATACCCACCAATTATGAAAAAATATGGTTTAGATGCTTCACCAATATCTCTTCCTGCTCCAATATGCGGAATTTTGTATTCCGAAAATGCGTCTAACATATCCAAAAACGCATCTTCACCATAATCATAAACGTGGTTGTTAGCTAAACTCACAAGGTCCACTCCCATCTCATCATAAATGGCTAGGCGCTCCGGCTTTGCCCTAAAAGTATACATTTTATTCGGTAAAGCAGCACCACGATTGCTCACCGTAAATTCCGAATTTACAGCGAGAAAAGTACTATTTCTCATAGTCTCAAGCATGCTATCCCCTAGAACCCCAGAAATTCCACCACGCTCATCATACTTTGGCGCAATAAACCAATTGTCTGCAAGAGACACATCACCTGTAAAGCTAAGTGTCGATTTGCCTTCACTAGAATTAAGTATCTTCACATTGTCTGCACTATCGTAATCTCCATGATAAAAATCAGAAAGCACTAAGTATGAATACCCGGTTACCTCGTGCCAAAGTGCCCTGTCGTACTCCCGGGTTTCTAAAATGTCTTTCAGTTTATCCAAAGATCCAGCGTACTTTTCATCAACATATTTCAAAAAACCCTTCTCTTCTGGTATTTTTTCTGCCAAAACATCAACAACGTTAGGTTCATAACTTTCCGTTTCAGGCTCATCAGCTTTTTGATGATTAATAAAAGATATTATAAGAATTGTTGCTACCAAACTGACCACAAAAAATATCGCAATAATTAAAATAAGTTTTTTCCTAGAACCTCTCTTTTTCATAACGCCAGTATATCATAATTGTATGACCAAAAGAGCCGCTAGAAGCGTTGGCACAGCAATTACCGCCCCGTAGGTTATAAATTCTTTAAAAGAAAAATCAACTTTATTACGCTTCAATATTTTCATAAACATAATTCCAGACAAAGATCCAATTGGAGTTAAAAATGCACAAATGTTGGATGCAATGACAACAGAATAGATTAATAATCCAGGGTCAGCTATCTTACCTAATATATCCGCAAAAAACATCGTCATCGGTATGTTATTTAATATATTGCCAGAAATAAATGCCAATGACCCAGTGAAAAACACTCCACCTTCTTTAATAAAATTAGCCAATGAGTCTACTACACCTAATCGGCCTAGAAACATTACAAAAAGAGCCATTACTAATAGAAACGGAACTACAATATACGGCAACTTTCCTAATGCTTCCAAGATTATCTTCTTTCGCCCCTCTGCAAATACTAAATACAAAAATGCCATAAGATAGGTGATAAAAGCACAAACAAGCGGAATAATCCATAGCTCTAGGTTTATATAAGAAGCAATAGCCATCAAAACAATCGTTACGCCAAGACCAAGCAACCCTATAACGAGCAGTGCAGAATTTGGTTTTTTGCATCTCTCCTCAATCCTAGCTTTGATAGGTACTTCCAACCTCCTTCGAAATAGAAGATATGTTATTACAAATGCAGTTAATCCAGCCATAATCGTTGGTAAAAACATATTGGAAGCATATTCCAAAAAAGATATATTGTATTTCATTCCTAAATAAATATTCGTAGGATTACCAATCAAAAAGAACATACTCCAAACATTCGCCATCACAAACTCACTCACAATATATGGCGTAGCACTAATTTTGGCGTGCCTGGCAAAATGACAAATAAAAGGAGTGAATGTCAGAATTAAAATATCATTGGACGTGATAATTGTCAGAAGCGCTACTACCAAACTGAAAGTTAAGAATAATTTATTCTGATTACTTCCAAACTTTCTAACCGCAGCCTGTGCAACGTATTCGAAAAAACCAATTTCTTCCAAAAACACCGACAAACTCGCGCAAGATAAGAAAATTATCAAAATAGAAATCAGCATCTATTTCCCAGTTCTTTGCGAAATACCCTTAATTGTACTGACCAGCCAGCCAAATTTATCAGTTGTCACCACGAATCGACAATATGGACATTCTGCTGTTTTGTTAATATTAATCTTCCCGCCACAATTCGGACATCGTTGCTCTGAAGTACCATCTTCCGTTGCAGTAGTTACACCAGTCGTACGCTCTAAACTCCATTCGTATTCCATGAATTTCTCAACTTTGTCACTGCCCTCCACAATCTTCCCTGTTTTATCATCTACTACATAATCTGTAATCCTCGTTCGCACTCTTGCCACAATCTCATCTTTACCATTGTTTTGTCTAAAGCCTTTAAGCTCAACTCCCATCACAGCAATTTTCTCAATCTTATTAGTTCTTTCTGCTTTTCTATATTTATCAAGCTGTCTATCATATTGTCCATAAGCAGTATCAGTAAGATATGGGCGAAGCGGATCCAACTTCTTAGCCTGCCAAGCGTTTTGGAATTTAACATAAAGATTCGAGACCTTTTCGCGGAAAGCATTTTCATCAAAATCAGGATCGATTGTCTTATATTCAGCCATTGAACGAAGTGGCATAGAGGACTCGACCGGCACAGAAGAAATTACTTTCCTATTCTTTCCACCAGAATGTTCAACAATTACAGCACCAATGCCAATACCAAGTACCAGCCCAAAAATAAATCCTCCACCAAATGAACTACCAGAACCAGAATTATAGCCTCCGCTACCGCTGTAGCTACTATCATAATCTGTATCAAAATCAAAATCTGATCCAGAATCGAAGTCATAATCTGAGCCTCCAGAAAAATCGCCAAAATCAGCATAAGAATCCCTACCAAAAATCAAAAACAGGCCAAAAAACCCTACTAAAATCGCGGTAAAAATTGCAAAAAGCTTACGTTTCATACCTCTATAATATCATATCTTTTTTTACAAAATAGCTGCAAAAAATACCAAAAACATACCACAAAATAAAAATCATCAAAAAACAAGACTATGGCCCCTGTAATTTTCTGTTATAATATTGAACAATGACGGGAAAAGGACATCCAATTATCGAGCTAAAAAAGCTCACTAAACGCTATGGCTACGGTGACACTGAATCGTTCGCCTTAAAAGATTTTGATCTCACCGTAAAACGCGGCGAATTCATTATGATTATGGGGCCATCTGGCTGTGGTAAAACCACATTACTCAATATCATCGGTCTACTAGACCAAGCCACCTCTGGAAGCTACAGCTTGAATGGCGAAGCAGTCGAAAGCATCTCTAAACGTCGCCAAGCTCGTCTTCGTGCTCGCAAAATTGGTTTCGTTTTTCAAAACTTCAATCTTATTTCCGATCTTAGCGTCATCGAAAATGTCGCCCTCCCTCTAGTTTATTCTGGATACTCCAAAACTCATCGTCTTACTCAAGCTTCCAGTACACTCGGTCGATTCCATCTCAAAGAACGTGAATACTACATGCCGTGGCAACTATCCGGTGGTCAACAACAACGCGTTGCTATCGCTCGCACCATCGTTTCTGATCCGGAAATCATCCTAGCAGACGAACCTACCGGCAATCTCGATTCCCGCTCCTCGCATATCGTTATGGAAGAACTCAAAAACATCCATCAGGAAGGCAATACGATTATCATGGTTACTCACAACCCTTCCCTCACCACCTACGCCACCCGTGTTATCAATATGCTAGATGGCCACATCGACACAGATATCAAAACCGTTGCAGACCGTGATCTACCTCAACCAATATCAGTCCGCTTTAACAAAAAGGAGGAAAACTAATGGCGCTTCTTCTCCGTACTCATTACAATCTTGCAAAAGCTTCTTTAAAGCAAAATCGCACCCGCTCTTTTCTAACCTGCCTCGGTATCGCAATCGGTGTAGCTAGCATTATTCTCATTCTTTCTTTAATGGGTAGCATCAAAAACCTTATTGCTACCCAAGTTAGCTCTATTGGCTCCAATCTCATTGTTGTCCGTCCGGCCACACACAAAGATGCTGTTTCCAGCATCATCGAGGAACTCACCTCTTCTAACCAATACGCCAAATCCAGTCTCACTCTCTCTGATGTCGATAAAATAAAAGGCCTAGAAAATATCTCGGCTGTTGCGCCAATCGCTATTTCCAACAATACAATCCACGGAGACAACACTGTAAATTCTGGAACTATTGTTGGCACGAACGCAGATTTCATCAATATTCAGAATTTTTCTATCAGTTCTGGCTCGTTCCTCGATAAAAACTCTCCAGATAATGCCGCCGTTGTTGGATACTCTATTGCAATCGAGTTATTCGGTACACCAGACAATTCAATAACTAAAACAATCTCTATCCGTGGACAAAAGTTTATTGTCACCGGTGTCCTCGAAAAAATCGAAGATCCTATCAATTTCAACAACGTTGATCTAGACAACGCTGTTCTTATCGACGCCAACATGCTTCACTCCATCGATAATTCAATCCAGATTCAACAAATCAACATTAAAACTTCCACCACCGACACCATATCAGAAACTGCAAGTAACATTAACGATGCGCTCATCAAAGAAAAAGCCGGGGACAATAACTTTTCAGTAGCCTATGGCGACCAAATTACGCACCCAACCGGTTCACTCATTACAATCATATCCGGTATTCTTGCCATGGTTGCGAGCATTTCCCTTGTGGTTGGTGGTATCGGCGTCATGAACATTATGCTTGTATCAGTATCAGAACGCACTCACGAAATTGGAATCCGCAAAGCAGTTGGAGCTTCAAACTCTAATATTCTTCTCCAGTTCCTCTTTGAATCACTCATTCTCTCACTCCTCGGTGGATTATTCGGGCTCGCTCTTGGATATATCATCGCATTTCTCATCTCGCTCATAACACCATTCTCACCTTATATTAGTCTAGAAATTCTCGCAATCACCGTAGCAACTTCTCTAATTGTTGGCATCATATTTGGCCTCTACCCAGCACTTAAAGCAGCCCACAAAAATCCAATCGAATCTCTCAAACATTACCGCTAACCATCCCTATAAGCATTGACTTTTTAAAAGTTTTGTGCTATAATTAAAATATATCATTTTGCACTTTAAAAACGGAGGAATAAAGAAATGAAGAAAAGTAAGCTAAAGGTTCTAATCGCATTTTTTGTCACCATTGCAGTTCTGCTCACGGCGTTTACTGTTTTTGGTTATCACAAAGATAACAAAGCAGAAGAGTCGCTCGCTGAACGATCCGCAATTCCCAAAGCAGAAATTAAGACTGTATCAAGAATGATCAAAGGACTTATGCCAGAACAATACATTGAACCAAAAATCACGGTATTGGTCTGTAAATCCACCGAAGAATCCCGAACCTATGCCAGCAAAGACATCATCTATGACAAGAATATCGAAAGGCAAATTGCACTAATCGCGCTTAACCCCCTAGAGAATCCTATCTGCGACAACGACGTTTTCAATATCAAAGACGTTGAAGTCAGTTGGTTTATGGGCCAGATCAAAATAACTCTAAAGGGGGATAGCAAAGGTTGGAACACTATCAGTTGGGTATCGGAGAATTATAGCCTAGAGTCAGAATTACCCGATCACCCTGTATTCTTCACGGCTGAACAGGCTGAAAACTTTAAGTTTAAAGCCAAAACAACGGTAATCGGTGAACCATTACCCTCCGCAACAATCTAAAACCCTGAGCGCCGCCTGGCGCTCTTTTTCTTTTTCAAAAATATGGTATAATAATTCTAATGAAAATCCTTGCAATTGAAAGTTCCTGTGATGAAACGGCAGCCGCTGTTATCGAAGATGGTGTCAAGATTCTATCAAACGTTGTAGTATCGCAAATAGACATTTTTGCAGAATACGGTGGCGTAATTCCTGAGGTTGCTGCTCGTTCCCATCTTGAAGCTATTCTCCCAGTTATCCACAAATCCCTAAAAGAAGCGGATCTTAACTGGAATAGTATTGACGCAATCGCCGTCACTCATACCCCAGGTTTACTTGGCTCGCTACTAGTTGGTACTCTTACTGCCCGCACCCTAGCAATCCTCCACAATAAGCCCCTATACGCCGTTCATCACCTCAAATCGCACATCTACGCCACATGGCTCAATAACGAAATAAAACCACATTTCCCTCTTCTCGCACTAGTAATATCCGGCGGACACACCCAAATCCTCTACATGAAAGAACACAATCATTTCGAGATCATCGGTACTACTCATGACGATGCAGTAGGCGAATGCTTTGATAAAGTTGCTAAAATCTTAGGTCTTCCCTACCCTGGTGGCCCATCTATAGCAACAGAAGCCAAAAAAGGCGACGAAAATCGATATAAACTTCCACATCCAAAGGTTAATGAACTAGATTTTTCCTTCTCTGGCCTAAAAACTGCTGTTCTTCGTGCCATTCAAAAAGAAGTCGGGGTACCAATATCCTATCCATCTCACGAGCTCGCTAAACTTTTATCCGAAAAACAGAGGTCAGACTTCGCCGCCAGCTTCCAAAAAACCGCCGTGGACATCCTTCTAGAAAAACTAAATCTCGCAAGAGAAAAATACCCAGAGGTAAAATCTCTCGTCATCGCCGGCGGCGTCTCTGCCAACCAAAAACTCCGTGAAGAAGCCCTAAAAATGTTAAAAAATAATTCTGAGGGGCATCCGCAGTTGCTACGAGGACGCAGTGAGGAGCCCCGTAAAGACGGGCGCGACGAACGTCCCGAAGAAATATTTTTAACATTTCCAGACCCAAAGTTCTCTGGCGACAACGCCGCCATGGTCGGCGCCGCCGCCTATTTCGAGATCAAATCTGGCGTAAAACCCACCGATCCATATTCTCTCAATATTGCACCGAGATCACCAATTAACTAAGCACGGCGTTTTAATCTATTAATTCTTCTAAAAACGCGATATAACTCGTATTTAAATCTAGAGAAGACAATATCGTATGTTCCTGCATATTCTACTTGCTCACCACCAAAAGATTTTTTAAACGTAGTAAAACCAGCCCATGGGTGATTTTTCGATGAATTCTCTGGAGCAATGCCCCAAAAATCAAATCTCTGCAAGTTTTTGGCCTTCGCACCAATAATAGCTTCGTTAATAATCCCATAAGAACAAGGCAAATTTCGGTATTTAGGGTCCGTCGCAGCTTGCATATAGTATCTAGTAGTTTCATCGTCAAAGAATAGAGCAGCAGCGACAGTTTTCCCATCAATTTTTGCAAGATAAAGACTAGCAAATGGCTGATTTAGCTCAGTTTTTAAATAGTTTTTAGAAAAAACACCAATGTTTTTGTCTTGAGCAAGTTTTTCCTGAAATTTCACAAGATAATCTATATCTTTTGAGTCATCCGAAACAGACACAGTAATTCCCTTCTTACTATAATTTCTACAAAGATTTCGGGTATTTTGTTTCATTTTTGGATACAAATCATCGATGGAAGGAGAAATATCAAGAACCCAGGTTTCTTTAGGATTAAGGTCAATCGTTTTTTTACAATTAGGCAAATTTAGCAAAAATTCGGCATTTTTAGCGCTTTGTGGTTCAATCCTAATAAAGATAGCGCTTTTTTCTTTAGCAAGCTCCTGGAGGCGATTAAAAGCCTTTTTGGCGGCATTTTTATTAGCAAGATAAGGCCCATAAGGAAGATAAAGATAATTCCCCATCTTCGTGTGTTTTAAAATTGCAAGAAAAGTAAAATCATCATTTTCCTCACAAAAAGTAGTCTCACCAAGATCTTGTTGAAGTTTTTGCCATTCTTTTGTCTGTTGAAATGGAATCTGCATAGGATAATTATATCATTTATTAAACTTATCAAGGTTAAACAAAGGGGTTTTATCCTTATCTATAATAGCCTGAGCTTTTTTAACCAACTTTTCAATTCCAGCATCAGTCCTCGCCGAACCAACATGTACAGTTTTCACTACTCTCCCCTGCTCCTTATAGCAAACCTGCACACCAGTCGCATCAGATCCAGTCTTAAATTTTCTAATAAAAGCCATTTTACTAATTTTATCATAAATATAACCATCTCGAAGAGTATAAGCGTAGTGCAGCCGGAGTGCGAAGCACCCCACGCGTAACGCTCGAGAGATGGTTATATTTTTAGATCGGTAGCCAAAAAGTATTACTGACTAGGGCGCGAAGCGCCCGAAAAATTTTTTTTGAAAAAATCCACATCTTTTGCACCAACTTATCCCCATCATAATTTCCTGCCGCGAACATATTCCTCTTATGTTTAGCAACCGTTTGACTTAGCATCCCGCTTGTGATAAATTAAACTTAACAATTATTGCCAGAGCAATAATTGGGAGCAATACGCTAAAAACATAAGCATGTCAATGCTTATTAAATATAAGCGTAAAAATTTCAAGCTATTTCACGTGCTTCTTCACGCGACCTTAATTCTGATTCCCAAAAGGGAATTATTTTTCAAAGCAGAGTATAAAAGAGAAAAAATTAACCATCCTGAAGAGTAAAGCGTAGTGCAACCCGAGAAAAGTGAGTAGAACGAACTTTTCCCGGCGTGAAGCGCTCTGAAGGATGGTTAATTTTTTATCAAACAACTATTCTATTGCTTGAAGCTCTAATTTAAGCCTCTCAATCAACTGCTCTTTTTCAGTAATAGCATCTCTAGTCTCTTTCACAAGAGTAGCAGGCGCCTTATTAACATAATTAGGATTCATCATACGTGCATTCAAAGTATCAAGCTCTCTTCCAACAGCAAGAATTCTTTCATCAAGTGCATCACGATATTTAGTAACAACCTTTTCAGGTACATCAAGATATACCTCATGATTAGCAAGCGCAAGACGGATTCCTCTAGGCTGACCATTAGTCGATGCAATCGTAGAGACCTTAGTTAAAACCTGAAGAAGGAGGGAATTATGCTCAACAAGGGAATCATCACCATAAAGTAATCCATATTTTCGTCCATCTGGAATAGCAGTCAAAACTCTCCTTGTTTCAGAAACAACATCAATCAACCTTTCAAATTCTTCAGCAGAAATAGGATCGAAGTTTAGGCCAGTTGGCCACTTTTGATTAATGATCATTCCGTCAGTCCACGACAAACTTTGCCAAATAGCCTCTGTTACAAACGGAGCAAACGCATGGAACATGATTAAAATACGTTCAAATGTCGCCTTAATCAAATTCACATTCTTAAATATCTTTTGGCTTTCAATAAACCAATCTGCATATTTATCCCAAATCAGGGAATAAAGAGATTCCACCGCTTCAGCAAAGCGATAGTTCTTCATATCTTTTTCAACTTCGTTCAAACAATCATTAATCTCTCTACAAATCCAATCTTCACCCATATTTTCAGTCGAATATTCAGCATCATCTGATTCACCTTCATCCACCATCGATTGAATGAATCTCGAAATATTCCAAAGCTTATTGCAGAGATTACGTCCCGAAACGACTGCATTTTCAGAGAAAGCTTGGTTCATACCGGCCGAACGACCTCTAAGAATCCCAAGCCTAAATGCATCAGAACCATATTTAGCCACCAGCTCAATCGGGTTAATTACATTACCCTTAGACTTAGACATCTTCTTGCCATGTTCATCCAAAACTAAGCCATGTAGATAAACCTCGCGGAAGGGAACTTCACCGGTAACATAAAGCCCCATCATAATCATTCTAGCTACCCAAGCAAAGAGAATATCTGCCGCAGTCTCCATTACGTTAAGAGGATAATAAGGGTTTTCGTGCCCTTCAACCCAGTCCGTACAAACAATCGGCCACTGTGAAGAGGAGAACCAAGTATCAAAAGTATCCTCATCACGACGATATTTCACGCCACCAACTTCTATCTCTGTTAAATTAACTCTGGTATCAAAAATCCATTCAGGTGCATCAATGGCCTCATCATCAATCTTTCTAAACATTGGAATTGCAATCCCCCAAGGAATTTGTCTAGAAATATTCCAGTCTTTAAGTCCCTTAAAGTAATCGATAAGAACCTTTTTCTTGTTCTCTGGATAGAATTTAATCTCATCTGCCTCAAGATGTTTAATCGCCTCTTTCGCAAGTGTTTTTACCTCAACAAACCACTGTTCCTTAAGGGTAGGCTCAATCACCGTATCGCACTTATAACAATGCGCTACAGCGTGTTTAATCTTCTTCTTGCCTCTAAGTAAACCTTGTTCTTCCAAATCTTTAAGCACGAGCTTGCGACATTCCATAGAAGTAAGCCCAGCATATCGCTCGCCCACAACTGGGAGCATTTTCCCGTCTTCGCCAATCACCTGAATACGAGGTAATTTATGTCTTTCGCCTACCTCAAAATCATCAAAATCATGTGCCGGAGTAATCTTTACCGCCCCTGTTCCATACTCCATATCAGCATGTTCATCATACACAATCGGAATTTGACGATCTGTAAGAGGAAGATTAAGCTTAACACCCTCCATGCCAGCATATCTTTTATCCTCTGCATTTACAGCAACAGCAGTATCGCCAAACAAAGTCTCAGGACGAGTCGTTGAAATAATAATCTCTTTCTTTGAATCAACTACAGGATAAGCAATGTCCCACAAAAAGCCATCCTCATCCTTATGTGCCACCTCTATATCAGCAAATGCCGTTTGATGTTTTGGACAGAAATTCACCAGCTTCTCGCCTCTGTAGATCATTCCATCTTTCCACATTTTTTCAAAAGTGGCATAAACTCTAGAAATAACATTTTCATCAAGAGTAAAGGTAAGATCCTTCCAAGCACATGAAGCACCAAGCGACCTCAGTTGAAGCTCCATATTACCTCTTTGCTGCTGTACAAAATCCCAAACCTGCGCATAAAGCTCATCACGCGAATATTCAAAGCGTGTGTGACCAACTTTCTCAAGTGCCTTCTCGTAAACCACCCAGGTTTCAAATCCAGCATGATCAGCCCCTGGAACATACCAAGTCGAAAAACCTCTCAACCTATGATAACGAATCAAAACATCTTCAACGGCAATAGTAAGTCCGTGTCCAATATGCAAATTTCCATTCGCATTTGGAGGTGGCATTACAATGCTATAAACATCCGGAGTATCACTTTCCTCTCCGTTATATTGCAGAATATTAGGCTGAAAAGCACCACTAGCTTCCCAAGCTCCATAAATATCTGCCTCAAATTTTTCTGGTTCATAAGAAGTTACAAATTTCATACTAAAACTATACCACACTCTAAAGATATAGTAAATTTATTGACAGAGAAGAAAGGATGTGCCATAATCAAAGAGTCAGAATCTCTGAAGCAATTTAGAAGGGAGGAATTGTTGTGCCAACAATCAAACACATCGAAAATCATCAATGGGTTTTCGATAACGAAGAAGCTTCGTCGAGAATCTTCGATATCCTAATGTTATCGGAACTTGGTAACACCACAGGATTCGACATTTTCAACCAATTTAACATCCGCATCACCGGAACAGTATCTGGAAAAGAAGTAGAGATCAAGGTCCAACAAATCGCAATTGATCCCACATACAAAGAGATTCTAATTCGTTCAAACGATGAAAATATCTACGAAGTGAATCTCGACAAAAGTGTGCATCAGTTCGTCCAGAAATACTGGGAAGATTAGTTTTTACCACTCCTTGCAGATTACTGCTTTTCTTCATTGTTAGTCTCCTTTCATCACAGAAGCGGGGCCCTATGGGTCCCGTTTCCCCTATCTAATACCCCTTATACTTGACATTTTCCAACATTTGTGCTACACTGAGATCAATAATTAAACAAAACAAAAAACAAAATGAGCAATCCCAACAAACCATCAATCAAAAATGAGACTGCAACTAACTCAAGCAAAGAAAGTCCTCATTCAAGAGAAGATAATCAAGCATTGGGAAAAATTGTTCTAACAAAAGCAGATATTAATGAGCGTATAGAAGGCCATTTATCGCAAGTCTCAACACTCTCAAAAAAAATCCGAACTACCGAACACCAGTTTGCTGAACAGAAAAAGAAGAAACCCAGTATGACTGAAAAAGAATTTATGATCTGGGAAGATGACCTAACTTTTGATCTGAAACTGCAGCAAAAAGAAATTGAAAATCTAGAAAGATATAGCCCTGGATTTTCCTTCAAAACAGCAGAAGTTGCCAAAGCAACAGACCCTATGATTGCATATCGCGGAGTCAATAATCCAGAAGTCGCCAAAACTATTGAAGCTCAAGCAGGTCATTATTACGACGAACGCAAAAGGGCGCTCCTAGAAGCTATCACAAATAGTGATAAACCTGAAGAAGAAAAACAAGAAGATCGCCGCTATATTATAGGTTTTTGGAAACTTGTTGTTACACACGTAGATTACAAACATAAAAAGAACGCATTTTCAGACGTATCCGAAGGAAGAGCATATGACCATGCACGTACTGAAGCCCATGACGCTGCAGTAAATGGGCTAAATAAACTTAACGATCTAGCTGAAAAATACGGCACAAGAAGATTTACTGTAAGAAACTTCTGGGATAGTAAAAAAAGAATCGGAACCTCACAAGAAACTATAGACAGAACAAGATACGACAGAGATATAGTAGAAGAATACTACGCAATCGCTTTTGAATACGAAATCGATGAAGAAATTGCAAAACGAACAAGAGAAGGGTTTTACGACTAAACAGCCGTAATCTCAAAATGCTATTGACTTTTTTTAACAGATATGCTATAATGTAATCCTCGGCGCACCACTGTAAAGGAGGAATGCATATGAGCGCAATCGCCGAGTTGAAAATGGCGGCGAAAACAATTAATTCAATGCCATCAGAAGAATTCTACGCAAAGTTCATTGAACTCGCAAAAAGCTATAGTTTTTCGACACTTTTAGGAGACGTATCGCTTCTTCAAAAGGAGGAAAAAGAAATGCTGAAAGAAGAAATGATCAAACGTGGTGTGCCAAAAGATACTATCAATGACGACGAAAGTCTTTACATCATTGGTAAAATAATTGCAAGCAGAATCATGAAAGTAGGATTATCATAGTTGCTTGCCACGGCGAGAACTAGTTTCTCGCCTTTTTCTTTATCAATAAAAAAGCCCAGGAGGGCTTCTATTATTCTTATGTTTGGCTGGGGCAAATTAAACAGGCTTTAACCATCTATGAGGAAGATATCCGACAACGGCTACGTGAGTTCAACCCTGAAGAACAATTGACTTAAAATGATATAATTAAAGTAGTAAACAAGGATTTTTTATGCCTAGACCACGTAACAAACAAGACTTGATTAGAGCTGGCGAAGAATACTACGCTAAGCTAATTGAAATGGCTGATGGAATGAGCGAAAAAGAAATGGCTACTGACTTTGATTTTTCCGGCGATCCATCAAAGAAAGAGCGCCATTGGGGACG
>JAEEKR010000035.1 GCA_016282495.1 Candidatus Saccharimonadota bacterium | reverse complement strand
TACGAATAAGATTATATAAACGACGTTCGTAATCGTTTTTGCCGGCAGTTTCCTGTTCGATATGAGTTGGGCGAATGGCTTCGTGAGCCTCTTGAGCCTGGGCGTCTTTGGTTTTGAAATTCCTAGTGTGTAGATAATTTTTACCAAAGGTTTTTTCAATATAGCTGGCGATGGACGCTAAGGCCTGTTTTGAAAGATTGAGTGAGTCGGTGCGGTGATAGGTGATGAGGCCGGCTTGGTATAGCCCCTGCGCGGCAGACATGGTGGTGCGAGAAGAAAAGCCGAGCTTGGCGTTGGCCTCGATTTGCATGGCGGCGGTAGTGAGTGGCACTGGATTAGCCTTGGTACCTTCGGTTTCCTCAACGTCTTTTACTTGATACTTGGCGTTTTTGCTGTTTTCGAGGAACTCATTTGCTTCTTTTTCGGATTCGAAATCTTTGTCTAGCGTGGCTTTAAAACCGTGCTTTTTGCCATCATTAAAATCGCCAGTAATTTTGAAAGTATTTTTGGAGTTGAATTTTTCGATGGCTTGCTCGCGCTCGACAATAAGGCGGAGTGCTGGACTCTGTACGCGACCGGCAGAAATAGCGCCTGGAACTTTTTTGCGGACAATGCCAGAAAGATCGTAACCCACGAGCATATCAAGAGTTTGCCTGGCCTGCTGAGAATAGACCATGTCCATATCGATAGTGCGAGGGGCTTTGATGGCGGCATCTAGGGCTGGTTTAGTGATTTCGTGAAATGTAATACGGGCGGTGTCTTTTGGTAATTCTAGGACTTGTTGTAAGTGCCAAGAAATAGCTTCTCCTTCGCGGTCTTCATCGGTTGCGAGCCAGATTTTATCAGCGGCTTTGGCAGCTTTTTTAAGATCGGCGATGATTTTTTTGTGATCTGGGTCGATTTCATATGTAACATCAAAAGTTTTTTCGTTGACTTTGGTGTCTTTTCGGATATGTCCAACCGAGGCAAGGACCTTAAAATCTTTACCTAAATATTTTTCTATGGTCTGGGCTTTGGCTGGAGACTCAACGATAACTAAGTTTTTTGACATATTTATAACTATACCACAGTGGGTCAAGGATAAGCAAAATTAGAGTAGATTAGTGAGCGAAGAGTTGAAGTGCTTTGAGGCAGAGTTGGCCAGCGTGGTAGGCAACTCCGACTGCAATCGATGCAGTTTTAGTGGCGGCATCAATTACTGGTTCGAGCCTACTGACGCCTGCGCTAGTAACGGTGATAGCACTGAGATTTTGAGCAATTTCTTCTTCGCCCATTGCTGCTAATGCGGTAGAGGTGTAGTCGATAGCAATATTGGTAATTTTTACGGTTTCACTGAGAGCGAGTTTGCATTTTTCACCAATTAGGCCCCAGGTTTCGTCAACCTGTTCTTGGTCGTATTCGATATCATCCATGGCGCCATTAGCACGGTCGATAGCGTCGGCGATAGCGTCTGCGATGTTGCCGGAACCGAAGATTGACATAGGCACTGTTTTAGCGGCGGTTCCGTTTGGTTCTTCGGTATTGCCTTCTTCGTTCCCTACACATTCTGATAGGGAGAATAGTGCGATGGTGCCGTCAGTGCAGATGAAGTAGTGATAATTTGTTTCGTATTCGCTGTCTAACACGCCAGATTCGTTACTTACTTGTTTGTTTGGCTTGAGGCCAGCTGCTTTTTCGCTGAAGTCTGATAAGCCATCGCCATCCGTGTCGGCACTGAGTGGATTAGAATGTCCGGATTCATCTTCTTTGTATTGTGAATTAACTTCTTCGGCATCGCTAAGTCTGTCGCCGTCGGTATCTTTATCATCAATCTTGGTACCCCAGCGGTTTTCGACTCGGTTAGCAAGGCCGTCACCATCGAAATCTTGAGTGGATAGATAGTCAACTACGTTACCGAGGGTGTCTCGAATAAGATCTACGTCAAAGTCGATATTGTATTCGATTTGTGCACCATAACGGCTACCTTCTTCGGTTTCAGAGGAAAGGTTAACACAGAAAGAAACTTGCAATTTTTCGCCAGCACCAGTGGCGCCAGTTTTTCGGAAGAGGATGCTTCCCTCGCCAAGGAGAATTGGGCTATATTCGGTTCTATCATCTTCGATAATGAAGCCCCAAGCTCCTTCAGGAAGGTCGCCCCAATCGTCGGTAGATTCAACATCTTTGTTTTTATCATCTTTAGATAGGAGTTTACCTTTGTTGCCGACTTTCATGAAAATAGTGTAGCCATCTTCGCTGGCGCGGTTGATGGTGACATTGTCGGTGCCGCACCAAAGCGTAGTCTTCTCGCCCTTTTCTTTAACTTCGGCGTTAACTTTGCCACTAGTAGTGAATGGTAAGTCGCCAGTGGCTGCGTTGGCATTGTTTAAATAGGTCATATCAACGATGCCGCCAAGTGTAAGTAATGTGGCAAGAACTAAGAAATGAATACCTTTATGGCTATTTTTAGCAAATCCACTGAAATTTACACTGCGTCTGCGTTTGATGATGATCGCTATAGCGATAGCCAAAACAATGAGGCCCGCTGATAATAAAATAATAGCGAAAGTAAAATTTTGATGTAATGTGTCGATGAGTGACGGACCTACGCCTTGGCTACCAACGCCAACCTTCGAAGATACCGATAACTCAAAATCTGTGGTTGCTGCCATAAGATATTTTTGTTAATTTTTTATTTTTATATAACCTTTCTAATCCTTTATTATACTTATGTTTATCATGGTTGTCAAGGATTTTACAAGATTTTTTTGCCACCAAAAAGCCCCAGGTAAGGGTGGGCATCACCTGGGGCTATTTGGCCCTATAACACATCTCTTTTGACACCGGGAGAACCCCGGAAGCGCGACCCACCTCACACAAAATTGGGGCCCGCCGGTTATAGGGATTGCTATGCCTTCGAAATGTTCCCTCATAAGTGGAGGTAATACTTAAACTTATAGCCATAGTAGAAAAACCATAAGCCTGAGGGGTTTCAAAAGCACGCAATCTTTGCTAGTGTCTAAGACAGTTAGCAAAAATTATGATTTATTTAGGTGCAGTGTAGAGCTAAATAACTCTAACTATTACCATTATATCACATGGAGAAATAAATGTCAATACTTTTTTCACACTTTTTCACTAAAATCAATAAAATTACACCCCAAGAGGAGGAATACTTACAGGGGTTAAAAAATATTGCGCTAATGCCTAAAATATTGTATTTTCGTGGAAAAATACCCGAAAATAGGGTAAAAACAGTGGCAATTGTGGGTTCTAGGCGAAATACTAGATATGGGGAGAAAGTAACTTATGAATTGGCTTATGAGCTGGCCAAAACAGGGGTGGTTGTGATATCGGGGCTAGCTTATGGGGTGGATTCGATCGCCCATCGGGCGGCGCTGGACGCAGGAGGCATAACAATAGGGGTACTGGGGACGCCAATAGACCAGATTTATCCCAAGCGGCATACTTCCCTGGCGGCAGAAATTGTAGAAAAAGGCGGGGCGATTATCAGCGAATATGCTCCAGGGGCGAAAGTGTTCCCTAGAACGAGTTTTTTGGAGCGAAATCGGATAATTTCGGGGCTGGCGGACGTAGTGGTGGTAACAGAGGCGGCAGAGCGTAGTGGCTCGCTTAATACAGCGACTCATGCGCTAGATCAGGGGAAAGATTTGTTTGTAGTGCCGGGAAATATTACTAGTTTGATGTCTCAGGGGTGTAATAAGCTGATTAAGGCTGGGGCGATGCCATTAACATGGGTGGAAGATGTTTTGGATGCTTTATTCCCCGCTGTTAAAAAATCCAAAAAACAGAGGCGGTTGATTATGGGCGACACAGAGGAAGAAACAGCGATTTTAGCGAAAATTGCTGAGGGGATGGATGATGGCGAGGATATTATCGCGAGTCTTGGTATGACCGCGAGCGTATTTAATCAAACAATTACGATGTTGGAAATTAAGGGGGTAGTGAAGAGCCTTGGCGCGAATAGGTGGATGTTAGTTTAATTATATATGTAATTATAAAATGCTTGTGTTATAATTTTAGTTATGGAAGATCATAATAATTCAAAAGAAGATAATATTAATATAGAAATTGAGTCTGATTCTCTTGAGACTCAGCTTGAGGAGGATAAGAAATCCAAGTCAAACGAAAAACCAAAAAAAGAGCACAGGTCTAAAGTTGGTGCAATAATATGTTTGCTTGTTGGAATTCTGCTTGGCGCTGGAATATTATATGGCGTTAACCTTTTTATGAAAAAGGATGAGCCAAAAACCAGTGAAACGGCTTCTAATTCTTGTACTACAATTGACGGAGTTGATTGTGGTTTTGAGCGCGTATCAGCGGTTCTTTTAAACGAAAATGATTTGGCTTTGAAATTTTTGAAAATGCATAACGAAAAGCAAAATATTGTTTATAGTCCGCTTTCAATTCGCTATGCGCTTAGTATGCTGAGAGAAGGTGCAAAAGGTGAGACAAAGGACCAGCTAGATGAAGTTCTTGGTGAAATCACTCCTAAAAAATATCAAAATGTTGAAAATGTTTTGGGTTTGGCAAACGCCCTATGGGTGAAAGAGGAAGAAAAAGACATTATTCACTCCGAGTACAAGGATTTATTAGAGTCTAAATATGGTGCTGAGATTAAATACGATGCTTTTGCAAACCCTTCTAATATAAATAATTGGATTTCTGATAAAACTTTTGGAATGTTGCACGATACGATTGATCAGATAGACTCAGAAACATATATGTATTTGATTAACGCATTAGCGATTGATATGGAATGGGAAAATAAGTTTATGCCTGAGGAAACTAGCGGCATGCCATTCTATGAGGGTGGCACTTATGAAAATCTCCTTAACCAGGATGGTGATTATGAAGCGACTATGCTACATGCGTTTGTTGGTTATGACAGCTTTGCCTATAATTTTGCCGAAAAAGCAACGGTTCTAGCCATGGATCTTAAGGAATATGGTGATACGACACTTCAATTTGTGGCAGTAATGCCAGTTAGTACACTGGATGAATTTACAGATAATACTACTATTTCTGAGCTGGATGTGCTTTTGAACGGGTTGAGGAAACCTGGAAATAGAAATAAGGATGTTAATTATAATTTTAATTTATATATTCCGAAGTTTAAAATTGAAGATGGTGGATTGGAGAATTTTACCGATGATCTTAAGGAAATTGGTTTAGCTGATATTTTTGATAAAAAATCTGATTTTTCTGGAATTACAGATGATAAAGAGTTTATGGTAGAAAAAGCGATTCACGACGTTCTGTTTGACTTCTCTGAGGAAGGTATTAAAGCTGCGGCGGTAACAGTGCTTGCTGGCGGGAGAGGCGCAGCCGGCCCTACTACTAGTGTAGAAAGTATAGTTATTATGATCAATAAGCCATTTATGTTCTTAGTGAGAGATAAAAACAGTGGCGATATTTGGTTTATTGGTAATATGTATCAGCCAAATAAATGGGCAGATGATCAAGCTTTGTATCAATAATTAAATAGCTAAGATTTTTTCGGAGGCTTCCTGGAGGATTTCGGGGAGCCTTTCTTTTTCTTCTTTAGTGAATTTGCTGAGGACGAAATCGGTGTCGCCGAGTTTTTTACGGAGTTCATCGTTCCCTGTTCCGAGACGGAGGCGAGCGAAATTATCGGTGCCGAGGTGCAAAATCGTAGATTTTAGGCCGTTGTTACCGCCGGCGGAGCCTTTTTCGCGGAAGCGCAGCTCGCCAAAAGGTAGGTTGAAATCGTCACAGACGATTAAAATGTTCTCTAGTGGGATTTTATAAAAGTCTTTGAAGGCGCGGATGGAAGTTCCGATATCGTTATAGAAAGTTTGGGGTTTGATAAAAATATTTTCGCCGGATTTTTGCCAAATTGCGCCGAATTTCTCAGTTTTTTGCCAGGTTAAACCTTCTTTTTTGAAATAAAAATCAAGCGCCAAAAAACCGAAGTTGTGGCGGGTAAAGTTATACTCTTTTCCTGGGTTTCCAAACCCGACGATTAAGTTCATTTTTATATTATAACATAAAAGGTAAATCCCCGCTCGGGTGAGCGGGGATTTGGGGCAGAATAGGAGTTTATTTGAGATAATTGGCGATGGCTTGGGCGGCGGAAGAACGAACGATTTCGTCTTCTTTTAAAGTCACGATGATGGCTTCGGGTTTGCCGGCCAGCTTCGACGCGCTATAGCTCAAACCGTTTGATGTGCGATTTAGATGCGGATTGGTAATTTGCGTGGGGTCGCCAGAAACGATGATTTTTGAGCCGTTGCCGATACGAGAAAGTAGGGCGCGGGCTTGGTAACGTTCGGTGTCTTGGAATTCGTCGAGAATGATGAAACTGTTCGAGATTGAGCGGCCACCCATGTAGATGATGGACTCGTATTCGAAATAGTCATTCAAGATGTCTCCGACGTGGCGGTCTAGGCAGTCGCGACAAGACGCGGCGTTTTTGATGCTTCCCTTGTCTTTTAGCTTTTCGGGCGGGACAGTTAGGCGCAAGATTTCGCGCATGTTGTCGGCGATGGGTTTGGCTTTAACCATGGTTTTTTCGACGGAATCGCCTGGGACGAAACCGATTTCT
>JAEEKR010000034.1 GCA_016282495.1 Candidatus Saccharimonadota bacterium | reverse complement strand
GGCAACTGCGAGGAAAGCCGGTCTTTTAAGAGAATGTGGAGTTTTTTGGCTATAATTTTTGTTTTTGGCTTTTGTATAATTATTTTATTCAAAAGCTATCTCTATAATACGGCAGAAAAATGCTTGTGTCAATAGTTTTTTTGCACAATTTTTTTACATTTTTTGCAGAGTTTTCCACAAGTAAATTTAAGCAAAAAATGTGAACGTTGTGAATTTTGCTGACAAAATGCTATGTGATCGAGAAAGTAGTATTCATAATGTTTGATCGTGATGGTTGAACTTGTTGCAAAATTGAATAGTGAAAACGAGCTTTGAAAAATGTTGGTATAAATGAAATAGTTAATGTGTAATCATTTGGAAATAAAATACGTAACAAAAAAACAATGAAACGTGCATATATTGAAAATACTAAATTAATGCAGCATACAATTTTTTATGTTGTATGTAAAGACGAACGCGTTTGGCATTATTTATCATGACAAAACGAAGAGTTAAGTATGCGTGTACAATATGTGAATTGAGTAAATACTTTTGGTGCTAGCAAAAACACGAGGAACGAGTTAAAAACCGTGATTTGTGCGATGGACACTGCAAAATGGAGAAATATTGGATAAGAATGTTGTAATTTGTACAACAGAATTGTTCACGCATCAACAGAGTAATATTGTAAAAAAAACAACACATTTTATGTGTATAGTATTGAGTTTTTATAATAATTATGCTATTCTGAAAGAGTCGAAAGACTAAGACAAAAAAGGAAATAAAATGAAAGATAAATAATTAGATTTAGCGGGCGAAAAGGTAATTTCTAGCCATAAATTACAATTTTAGGAATTACCTAGGGCTCCGCTAAATAAAATAGCGTAGAGCGCATTAGTGATTAAAAAATCTATCGTACCTTAAATATAAAACAAACAAATCGAAAATATAGATTGCAATCGCTAGTAAGGATCATGCTTCACTATATGTGGAGCAGACAAAAGCCTAAAGAGTGGTAGAGAATTGTGGCTTAAAGTAATGTTATTGCGCCAGATAATTCCTCCACTCTAAAGGCCCTTATCTTGGGGGTGGAGCATTTTATATGTCTCATAATTTAGCTAAATAAAAGCAAGAGCGTGATATAATTGCGTTATGCGTAATCATATTTTTATCGCACTGGGGATAATTGCTTTAGTTATTTTGCTTGTTATGTTGAATTTCACAACCCCGACAACGGTTGGTCCGTTCGGGGTTTTAGTATTTTTCACAACAGTTTATCTGCTGTTTTTTTGTGTTTTTTTGGGCTTGTGGCGAATTTTTAGAAGAATGCTAGGGAAGAAAGGTGAGCTTAAAAGAAAAGATTATATTTGTGTAGGCGTAATTGCCTTTGCTCCGATTATGCTTCTTCTTATGCAATCGTTTGGATCGGCCAATATCTTCACTTTTATTGGGGTAGGAATTTTTGTTTTTCTTGGATGTTTTTTAGTGATAAAAAGAGCATAGTGTGATACAATAAAGCTTATGGATACAAAAGGTGCTATTTTTGGAGGTAGTGATACGGGTAAAACCGTTCCTTTTCCAAGCAGCAGCATATCTGATAGAGCTATAGAGCAGAGTGGTTCGGTTTTTGGTGGGGAAAACGATGAGGCTGAAAGTTTTTACGGAAGTGGCTCAGGCAATCAAGTAATAGCCAGTAGTAACAGTGGCGAGAGCCTGATTAATGCTGGGCCGAACTATGGTGAACCGCTGAGTGAAAATGGGAATTCTGGTGAGGTAGTAGATTTTGCGACAGAGATAGATAAAACTTTGGCCGCTGCGGATGCTAATGGTGATGGATTTATCTCTGCGAACGAAGAGCTAGAATTTATGGATGATCAGGGACAGACTATTTCAAAAAATCTTACCAAACTGACAGACAAGCAGACTTATGCCGTAGAGAAAGATATTAATAAGCAAATAAATAAAGGTGATGCCTATGGCGCGGTGATTTCTTTACAAAAGTGGAGGGACAAGATGTTGGAAGAAGCGTTCGGGCGTCATATAGGAGATAGGAATACGGCATAATGGAAAGGTGGGCTTATATTGCAGTTGGGGTGGCGATATGTTTGATTGTGATAGCCTTTTTGATTGCTAAGCATTCTAATAAGACACGCAAGGCAAAAAACTATGAACGTGCACTCAAAATGGTTCCGATGCTTATACACTTGCCCCCTTCTACGGATGACATCAATGCGAATGGACGTAACGAAACAGATGTGATGAACGAGGAGCTTGACCAGGCTCAGGTGATGTACTCTATTATTTCTTCAACCCTTGCTAAGGGTTTTAAAACGAGAATTAATGGGCAAAAACACATTTCGTTTGAAATTGTAGCTAAAGATGGAACAATAAAATATTACGCAATGACGCCAGCGGTATTAACGGAGACGGTGAAGCAAGCAGTGCTCTCAGCATATCCGACGGCTAGAGTAGAAGAAGTGTATGAAGAGAATATTTTTTCGAAAGAAGGCGGTGTTTCTGGGGTGGCAGGTGGAGAATTGGAGTTGAAAAAAGAGTTTGTATATCCGATTGAGACCTATGACAAACTTAAAAAAGATGCAAGCCTTGCAATACTAGGAGCGATGTCGTCAGCCAAAGATGATGATGGCATGGCCGTTCAAATTATGATTCGTCCAACTGATGGTGGTTGGATAAAAAAATCGACCGACTGGGTAAAAAATATAAAGGATGGGAGGAAAAATAAAACATTTGGCAGCATGAACATATTGGAGAAGATAGGCTGGTTCTTAAAAGATTTGTCCGAAGCGTTATGGCATCCGCCAGAGATGCATGAGTCTGATAAACCTGAGGAAAAAGTTTTGACGAATCTTCAGCAAGAGGAGATTCAGTCGATTGAACAAAAGACCAAATATCCTGGTTTCGAGACATTGATTAGAATCGTTGCGAGTTCCAAATCGCAACCAAAAGCTGAGGCTATGGCCGGTGGGGTAGTGGCAGCGTTTTCACAATTTGATTCACAGATGAATAACGGTTTTACCTATAAACAAAAACAGAGTAAGGAACTAGTAAAAGATTACGTGCTGAGATTTTTCCCGCAAAAACAGGCAGGAATGGTATTGAACAGTATTGAGCTTGCGTCAATTTTCCATTTACCATCACAGAATTCGATTCCAAACAGTCAGGTTGAAAGGCAGTTAGTGAAACAGGTGGATGGTCCGGCTAAGCTTACCGCAGAAGGCATTCTGCTTGGCGTAAATGAGTTTAGGGGCGAATCGAAGAAAATATATTTGGACGACGATAACCGTAGAAGACATACATACATTATCGGTCAAACTGGTATGGGTAAATCTGTCCTTCTTGAAAATATTGCTTTTCAGGATATGTGTGATGGGCGTAGCTTTGCCTTTATAGATCCACATGGTGATGCTGTAGAGGCACTCCTTCAGAGGGTACCAAAAGAAAGAATTGATGACGTTATCTATTTTGATCCAGCAGATATAGAGCATCCGGTTGGTATGAATATGTTTGAATTTAGCTCTCCTGATCAGAAGGACTTTATCGTCCAAGAGGGAATCAATATGTTGCAAAGCCTATTTGATCCGACAAATCAGGGATTCTTTGGGCCACGTGGTCAGCATATGTTTAGAAATGCGGCGTTGCTCTTGATGTCGGACCCTAATGGTGCGACTTTCATTGATATTCCACAATGTTTTACTGATCCAGAGTTTGTAAAGTCTAAACTAAAATACGTAACGGATAAAGCGGTGTATGACTATTGGACTAAGGAATTTCCAGCTTCGCAGAAGAGTAGTGACGCTGGTGAAGTGATTACCTGGTTTACTTCAAAATGGGGGCCATTCCTCTCTAATACAATTATGCGAAATATTCTCGGACAGACGAAATCCGGATTTAATATTCGTGAAATTATGGATACTAATAAGATATTCCTTGTAAACCTCTCTAAAGGACGATTAGGTGACCTTAACGCGCAGCTTCTAGGTATGATTTTTGTGATGAAGTTCCAAGCGGCGGCAATGAGTAGGGCGGACACTCCAGAGGAAGAGCGTAGAGATTTCTGTCTTTATGTAGATGAGTTCCAGAATTTCGCTACTGATAGTTTCGAGTCAATTCTCTCTGAAGCAAGAAAATATCGTCTAAATTTGATTATTGCGAACCAGTTTATGACACAATTAACAGAGAAAATTAGAGAAGCAATTTTGGGTAACGTAGGTACGATAATATGTGGTCGTATTGGTGTAACAGATGCAGATTTGATGGTGAAAGCTTTCTCTCCTACGTTTACGGCTGAGGATTTAACGAAGACGATGAACCATGCGGCTATTGCGAAGGTAATGATGTTTGGCATGCCGTCTTCTCCGTTTACGATGAAGCTTTTGCCACCGATGGGCGATCCAAATGAAGAGTTAATGAACAATCTTAAGATTTATACTGCAACGAAATACGCTAAGACGCGTGCAGAGGTGGAGCAGGAAATTCAAGAGAGGTGGACAACGCAAAAAGATGATTCGAGTTTGAAGCCCGAGGCAGAAATCAAAGAGTCAGATGCTAATGGTCTTCGACAGAAGGAAGAGGTGGTGCCAAAATCTGAGAAAAAGAATGACTTTTTGGCTAATTGGGCGAAGAGAAAGCAGGAAATTGAGGAGAGTCAGGCAAAAAAGAATGAATCATTGCCTAAGGACGTTGAACCTGAACCAGAAATGCCGCTAGAAAAGCCTGAGAGCCCTGCTGTGGCGGTTGAAGATGCAAAGGTGGATATGAACGCGGACCAAAGTGAAAAGCCGCAGGAACAGGCTGTAAAACCGCAAAAACAAGAAGAGCCCGATGATTCTGATATTTTACAACATGAACAGGTTATAAAACTGCGTTAAACCTCTTGAAAATAGAGAAAAAGTTATATATAATAGTATAGTAAATTAAAGCTGAGGTAATTCTTCATGTCTGAAAATAAGAAAAGCGGTGGATCCGATAATTATGATTCGTCCGAAATTCGGGTTCTAGAGGGGCTAGAACCAGTAAGACTACGCCCTGGTATGTACATTGGTTCGACTGGGTATGATGGTCTGCATCACTTAATTAAAGAGATTGCGGATAACTCAATCGATGAAGCGATTGCTGGGGAAGCAAACAGAGTAGATATCACCATTTTGAACGATGGTGGTGTGAAAGTTGAGGATAACGGTCGTGGTATCCCTGTAGATATTCACCCAAAAACTGGTAAATCCACTCTAGAGACAGTGTTAACAGTGTTACACGCTGGTGGTAAGTTCGGTGATGGTGGATATAAGGTATCATCTGGGCTTCACGGTGTAGGTTCTTCGGTAGTAAACGCTTTGTCTAAACACATGGTGGCAGAGGTTTACAGAGATGGCAGGATTCATCACATTGAATTTGATACCGGTAAACCAGAATCGGAACTTCAGATTCTTGGGAATACCACCAAGAGGGGTACAGCGATTACTTTTTATCCAGATCCAGAGATTTTTAAGGAGACAGTTACCTTTGATTACAGCTGGGTTTCGAGCTATGCTAGACATCAGGCTTATCTAACTAAGGGGATTTTGATTGCCGTATCAGATGAGCGTACAGGGAAGAGCGAAACATTTTACTTCGAAGGCGGTATCAAGAGCTATGTAAAGCGCCTTAACAATGGTAAAGAGGTGCTTTCGGATGATATCTTTTATGTAGAGAAGAAAATTGAAGATTCTGAGGTGGAAATTGCTGTTCAATACAATGATTCGTTCGCAGAAATTATGAAACCGTTCGCTAACAACGTTCTTACTCCTGATGGTGGTATGCATGTGGTAGGTTTTAGAACGGCGCTTAATAGAACGATTAATGACTATGCTAGAAAAAGTGGACTTCTTAAAGAGAAAGAAGACAACCTAACAGGAGACGACATTAAAGAAGGTCTCACAGCGGTAATTTTGGTAAAGCTCCCAGATCCACAATTTGAAGGTCAGACCAAGAACAAGCTAGGTAATCCAGAAGTGCGTGGCTATGTCGATAAGGTAATGTCTGAGTATTTTGGCTATTATCTCGAAGAAAACCCAGCAATTGCAAAGAAAATCGTCTCTAAAGCTACTTTGGCAGCCAGGGCACGCAAAGCAGCCAGGGCAGCTAGAGACAATGTTATCCGTAAAGGGGCGTTTGAGGGGCTAAATCTTCCTTCGAAGCTCGCCGATTGTTCTTCTCGTCACGCTGAAGATTGTGAACTCTTTATCGTAGAGGGTAACTCAGCGGCCGGTTCCGCAAAAGAAGGGCGCGATTCTAAGATTCAGGCGATCTTGCCACTCCGTGGTAAGGTACTTAACACCGAGCGCGCAAGGCTTGATAAGATGCTTGCTAACGCAGAGCTCGTCTCTCTGATTAAGGGGCTTGGCGTAGGTATTGGTGAACAATTCAATATCGAAGGGCTTCGTTATCACAAGATTGTATTCATGACCGATGCCGATGTGGATGGTTCGCATATTTCAACTCTGCTTTTAACATTCTTCTTCAGATATATGCCAGAGGTGATCAAACAAGGGCATGTGTATCTAGCAAAACCGCCACTATTTGGTTTGATTAAGGGTACTGGCGCAACTCGCAAAATTGATTATATTTATGACGAAGAAGCTCTAGAAAAAACTCTAACAGAGAAGATTGCTGAGCGAAAAGCTAACGGCGTCAAGATTGACGAGGAAGCCGAGAGGTTTAAACAAGCTGGTTATACTGCGCAACAGAGGTTTAAAGGTCTTGGTGAAATGGATGCTGCACAGCTTTGGGAAACCACAATGAACCCTGAAAATCGTATTTTGGTCAGAGTTAACATCGAAGATGCCGAGAAGGCGGATGCGATCTTTACGAAACTGATGGGTGACCAAGCAGATCTGAGAAAAAACTTTATACAATCTAGGGCGGCTTCGGTTGACCTTAATGATTTGGACTTTTAGGAGGAATCATGGCAGAAGATAAGAAAAAAATCGAAAATGTAGAAGAACCTGAGAAGAAATTAACAGAGAACGTTGAGCAACCGGTTGAAGGCGAAGTGGTAAAAGAAAAGGGCATTGAGGTCCGCACGGTTGAGAATACGATGGAAGATTACTTCCTAAGATATTCGATGTCGGTGATCGTAGATCGTGCTCTCCCTGATGTAAGAGATGGTCTTAAACCAGTAAACCGTCGTATTCTTTATACGATGAATAAGAATGGCTGGAAGGCTCCGCATGCCACAGTTAAGTCCGCTCGTATCGTCGGTGACGTCATGGGTAAATATCACCCACACGGTGACTCTTCTATCTATATGGCAATGGTGAATCTCGCCCAGCCTTGGAAGATGCGCTACACTTTGATTGAGGGCCAAGGTAACTTCGGCTCAATGGATGGTGATGAGCCAGCTGCTTACCGCTATACAGAGGCCAGAATGGATAAAGTTGGGGCGGAACTTTTGACGGATATTGAGAAAGATACAGTTGATTTTAGAGATAATTTCGACGGTACCGAGCAAGAGCCGGTAGTTTTGCCAGCATCTTTGCCTAATATTCTTTTGAACGGTCAGATGGGTATCGCCGTCGGTATGGCTACTAATATTCCACCACACAACCTCGGTGAGTTAGTCGATGCTACGGTGGCGCAAATCGACAACCCAGAGATTACCCTCGATGAATTAATGAAATACGTTAAAGGTCCGGATTTCCCAACAGGGGCAGAAGTTTACGGTGGCGAACCAATGAAGCAAGCTTATGCTACAGGTAAAGGCTCGGTGACGATTCGCGCCGTAGCTAATATCGAGGAGCGCAAAGGCGGTAGATATAATATTGTAATCACCGAAGTTCCTTACGGGATGAGCAAAGAGGCCTTTATTGAGAAGGTTAGGGAACTGGTACTTAGCAAAAAACTCGATCATATCTCTGATGCCAGAGACGAGTCGGCTCGTGGCAAGATTAGAGTTGTGATAGAGCTTAAAAAGGATGCCTTCCCGAAGAAGATTCTAAATCAGCTCTATAAGATGACTGCTCTTCAGACTACTTTCCACTATAATATGCTCGCGCTGGTGGACGGTATTCAGCCTAGAATTCTGGGGCTTAAAGAGATTTTGGCCGAATTTATTAAACACCGTCAAAAAGTAGTACGCCGAAGGACCGAATTTGATCTTAAAAAAGCAAAAGAACGCGCCCATATCTTAGAAGGTTTGAAGATCGCGCTTGATAATATTGACGAAATTATTAAGGTGATTCGCGCCAGTTATGATGATGCCGACAAGCAGTTGATGAAGAGATTTGGTTTGTCTGAAATCCAGGCTCAAGCTATTCTACAGATGCAACTTCGTAGACTTCAAGGTCTCGAAAGAGATAAAATTGAGGCCGAACTCAAAGAGATTCATGAACTCATCAAGAAACTAGAAGAGATTTTGGCTGATGAGAAGAAAGTCCTTAATGTGGTAAAGGAAGAGCTTCTTGCCGCTAAAGAGAAATATGGTGACGAAAGGCGTAGCAAGATTATTAATCACGAAGTCGGTAAATTCTCTGAAGAAGAATTAATTCCAGAGGAAGAAAGCGTAATTTTGCTCACGACTGAGAATTATATGAAACGCGTTTCTCAAAACGATTTCCGCCGTCAGAACAGAGGCGGAAAGGGTAAACGCGGCATGACGACTAAGGAAGAAGATGTCATTTCACAGATTATTACAGCAAATTCGCACGATTTCTTGCTATTCTTCACAAGCCAAGGACGAATTTTTAGGCTTAAAGCATACGAAGTCCCACAGGCATCCCTTGCAGCAAAGGGTACAGCGGCCGTAAATATGCTCAATATGCACCCAGAAGAGAAAATTACCGCGATTATCAAGCAAGGAACAGGGATGGAAGACGGCTTCTTATTCATGGCGACTAAGAAGGGCACCATCAAGAAAACTCCAATTAAGGATTTCTTCAACATTCGTTCCAATGGTATTGTGGCAATCAAACTAGACGCTGGTGATGAATTAAAGTGGGTACAAGGAACAACCGGCAAGAATGACATTGTGATTTCGACTTCAGCAGGCCAAGCTACAAGATTTAACGAGGGCGAAGTCAGAAGTATGGGCCGTGCTGCTAGAGGTGTGAGGGGTATGAGACTCAGGCCAAAAGACGAAATTGTAGGTATGGATGTGATTACCGACCCTGATCAAAAACTTCTCGCAGTCTCCGCTAACGGATACGGAAAAGCCACGTTGGTATCTAATTTCCCAGCACACAGAAGAGGCGGCGTTGGTATTAAGGTGGCAGCTGTAACAGCAAAAACTGGTCCGATTGTTGCTGTGCATACGCTTGACCCGCTCGCAAAAGAGGTGATTATGATGTCTACTAAAGGTCAAGCTATCAGAGTGGCGATGAAAGAAATTCCAACACTTGGGCGTGCTACCCAAGGGGTAAGAATTATGAAGATGAGCGAAGGTGACACTGTAGCCTCGATTGGTATCGTGCTCCCAGATGAAGAAGAAGCTGAAGAGAAAAAATAAGCACTTGTGATATAATACGGTTATGGGTATCTATGTAATATTATCTTTTGTGCTGGGTTTTACCTTGGCACAGATACTAAAATTAATCATTTTTCTGATTTTTAACCGTAAAAAGGGTTTGAAAGCAAAAGAAGTTTTAAGCTGGCTTGTTAAATCTGGCGGTATGCCATCTGGGCATTCGGCGAGCTTTGGCGCTGCAACTACATATATTGGGTTTCACGAAGGTTTTAATTCGATAATTTTTGCCTTGGCGCTTTGCATGATGATCGTGATTGTGTATGATGCGGTGAATGTAAGATATGCGACTGGAGAACAGGGAAAGAAGATCAATAAGATTATTGAAAAACAAAAAATCGACGAAAAGAGTGTGAAGGTGATTGAAGGACACACTAAAATTGAGGTTTTGGTCGGGATTTTGCTAGGAATTTTGATTGGCGTAGCAGTTTTTGGAATTCTTGGATAAAAAATCTAAAAATTAATCAAAAAAGTCCTTGACACTTTTTGAGATTTGAGATAAGATGGTTACAGTCTAAGAAACTGCGAGATATTATTTTAGTGGTCTCTTGAAAATTAACAATTTAGTTGTGCAATTTAAGTTCTTTTAGAACTTTATCATCGTCAGTCTTTTATATTTGAGTTTTCAAATTTTTCGACTCGTTAGAGTCTTTAATGGAGAGTTTGATCCTGGCTCAGGATGAATGCTGGCGGCGTGCCTAATACATGCAAGTCGAGCGGTAACAGGGCTTCACCGTTCTCTTGTCACACTTGGCTAGATAGCAAGTTGGTTGATACGAGGGAACAGTGAAGCTGCTGACGAGCGGCGGACGGCTGAGTAACGCGTGGGAACGGACCCCAAACTGAGGGATAACTAGTCGAAAGATTAGCTAATACCGCATGTGATCTTCGGATTAAAGGATTTATCCGG
>JAEEKR010000033.1 GCA_016282495.1 Candidatus Saccharimonadota bacterium | reverse complement strand
AGATGCATTGGCATCACGAATTGTAATGCTGACTGTGATCGAATTCACGAATGCAACATATTCAAGCTCAATATGTGTGAACCATGGGACGTCGGTAAGCTCCTGCTTTCAGGTTGTAGCTTCTCGACCGAGTGGTTGGACAGCGAAGTAGAGGAATAAAAAACCTAAAACCAACCTAAACAAAAAGGCCAGCTCTTGCTGGTCTTTTTAATGCTTTTTGACAGTTTAACCTGTTTTTAGTATAATATAATCCTTAATCTGGGAGGTATCTGAGTGGGTCCAGATTCGTCCTTTTAAAGGTTGGTTTTTATATTTTATTCTGAGAGAGGTGAAAATTTTGCGAATTCTACTAAATTTGCCGGTAATACTTTTTGCGATTTTGGTTTTTACTTTGATTTATTTGATATTTTTCAAAGGCAAAAAGCCGAAAAAGAGAAAAATCCCTAGTTATTTCAACGCAAATCCGAGTGAAAACTCGATCGACGCCCAGTCGGTTTTTGAGTTTTTAGAGGAAAATGGCATCAAAACTGATTATTTGAAGAATGAAAGAGGTGAAATAAGTGACTAACGGCGAGTTAATCCAGGCTTGCGCTGGACAGTGTTGCGCTAGATGTGATTATCACAGTGAATGTGAAACGTTCAAACGCATCTATGACCGTCTGCCAGAAGAATTGGGGTTTATAGCAAAAAAGGAAGGTGCTACTGCTGAAGTGACTCTTAATTTGTCTATCCCTATTGATGAAGACTGGCTGAACACCGAGATGAGTATCACGCTCGTTAAGGCTCTTGTACACTCGGAAATTGATAAGCTTGCAGATGAAGAAAACCGAATCAGATGGTACAAACGGCTCATTGATGAGCTGTTGCCTTCATTCGCGTTCAGAAAACACAGGACGGCAGAAGAACAATGACATGGCACGGAGATTCGAATGAAAGTGAGGTGAAGCAAAGTGACTAATCGTGACTTGATTAAAGCGTGTAAAGCCCAAGATTGTGTCAATTGTGATAATTGTAATTATTGGAAAGAATGCGACAAGTTCCGAGATAAGTACAATTTATCTCCTCAGAAATTCTGTAAGAGGCCCATCGGCTCGATTCTAAAAACGCCATCTGGTCAAAAAATTAAACTCAGCAAAGAGTTCCTTGAAAGGGAGGTGGGAAAATGACACTCAATCAGCTTGTTGGCGAATGTTGCGCACGGGAGAACTGCACGATAGACGATAAAGATTGTCCCTTTAGTAAAGAATGTAGTTTGTTCGAAGACATCTTTGTATGTCCACCGTTTAGAATGAAAGAAATCTCTGAGCGTGAGAAAGAAAAGATCGTTGAAAGCATCAGCGAGAATCTGGAAAGATGGGTGAGGAAAAAATGAGTAAGAAAGTCTATATTGAGAGAGAGCACCTGATTAGTTTATTGTTCTCTGAGCCTTATGACGTGCAAACCGTTTCGCTCGGTTTCGGCATTGTCAGTGGAGGATTTTCTCACGAAAAACTCATTGACATTATCAATCGCGTTCGCTTTATCGAAGCCGACGAGGAGGTGAAATAATGGACGAATATGTCACGAAAGAACAGGCGATTTCTGTCTGCATGGAAATAATCGAAGACATCACTGGTTTTGATTATGAGACGACGGTTCGTAGATGTTTTGATGCGATTGAACCTGCTGATGTCGTAGAACGCAAGGAGGAAAAGTCTGATGGGTAAGTATATTGATACTGATACTCTGAAAAACGCAAACTTCCGAACTGGGCTCGGACTGAAAAAATTCATTGATTCCCTTCCTGAGGAAGAAGACGTTGTGAAGGTTACGAGGTGTAGGAAATGCACTTATTTTGATCCACCGACGCATGATCCTCAGCATCCATATGGCGATATGGGCGTTTGCAAGGTCCATAATATGTTTAAGAAACCCGATGGTTTTTGTAGCGACGGAAGACCAAAAAAAGAATAACCAACCAACAAAAAAGGCCAGCTCCAAGGCTGGCCTTTTTAAATTTGGGCTACTTATCTAAATAAGATTTTAACGGCTGAATCTAACACGCTTTTTGTTGGCTTTATATGCTCTTCTAGAGATGATGAAAATCCCAAATATGAATGGAGTAATATAGATAGCTATTTTGTTCGCCATATCCGTAATGCCGACGCCAGTATTTGGCACTTTTGTAGTATCTTTTTCGTTTTCTTCCTTTTTTTCTGGGACGTCTTCGTCTGTTGCTGGTTTTTTGGCATAGGTAATTGTAACTTGATTTCTTAACTCCTCGGAACCAAATTGAAGGGTGGCTTCTAGGTCTCTGTCTGGATTATTTTCCCAATCAGCTGGAAGGATAATCTGTTTTAAGCTGTCAGTATACATAAAACGAGCATGAATAAAATTGTCGCTAAGAGATGATAGGTCAAGAGTTTCGATATTATTCCAAGAAATACGTATAGTTTCTAATTTTGATGTGTTTTTAGGTAATACTAGGCTATTTATGCCATTATCAAGTAAATAAATCGAGGTCAGGTTTAGATTATCATATGTACTTAAATCTAATTCCTTAAGACTTTCACAGTCGGAAATTTCAAAGCGTTCAAGTGAACTGCTATTAGGAAAAATTACCGTATCTAAATCAGGAATATCCCTAATAATAAGGAATCGCAAAGAAGTGTTTTTTGATAAATCTATATCTATTCTTTGTAATCCCACCTCTCCTACTTGTATGCCTATATCTTGCCTAACAGTCAATCTAGTTAGACCAGTTAGTTTTTCTATGCCAGAAGCTGAATTTCTTATACTTGCACCCAATTCAGTAATTTTACTAAGCCCATCAACGGTCATTTTATCAACGCTGGTGGCTTGTACTTCATTCACACGGTTATAAGCGCTTAAAACACTTTGAGCGAAAACAGGATCAGGAAAATCATCTTCGTCAACATAAACACTATCGGCGAACACTTGGTCAGGAAAATCATCATCAGCAGCATATGCTACCTTATTGGATATCGCAAATGACGCAAAAATACACCCGGCTATTATTAATAAACTTTTGACATGTTTTTCCATTTTTGTTTTGGGCTACTTATTGCGTTTACATAATAGCATAAGTGCAATAAATAGTCAATGGCGTCGATTCTTTAGATCAAGACATCTAGAATAGCTTTTTTGTCGGCCGATATTAGCGCAAGCCTCGATTCGATTTCGCCTTTTGCGATTTTGATAGTGTGGGCGATGGCTGGTTTGTCGACTTTTTCCATAAAGAAATTAAAGAATTTATCAGATTCTGCTTGATCGATGATGGTATTAGCGGCGTAC
The DNA here is from genome assembly GCA_016282495.1 of Candidatus Saccharimonadota bacterium. Taxonomy (GTDB): domain Bacteria; phylum Patescibacteriota; class Saccharimonadia; order Saccharimonadales; family Saccharimonadaceae; genus Nanosyncoccus. The sequence continues at coordinate 4,201 of JAEEKR010000033.1, read as the reverse complement.
CTTGGAAAATCGTCAGCGGATTGATCGCCTGAGGTTTCCGAGAGATAATCCCAGTGTTCGAATACCCAATCGAGCACTGCGTGTTTTGATTTGGCGTTTCGACGGAGATAGGTAAACAGATGGAGACGATCCTGTGGTTTAACAATCTCTGGGCGCTCTAAGAGAGTAATCAGCTTCTCGACATTTTTTGGCTCTTTGACCTGGGCCATAGCAAAGAGCAGATCGGCTTTCGCTTCCGGCTTGCTCGTAGTTTGGTATTTAAGAATATAATCATTAATCAATTCTTCGTGCACGATTAAATTGGCACAGATTACCTGAGTGCGAATTTCTGGGTTAATCAGGCTGAAGTCTTCTTGATACAGATTCGCCATCTGCTCCAAGATGTCTTTATCTCTAGCATAAATTGCAAGGGATAGCAAAACCGAACGTGTTTTGATATTGTCTGAGCTCTCTACCGATTTTGGTACTACGCCGAGTTGTTTAACTTTGCTGGCAATTAGATTCTTGACGAATTTCTTGAATTTTTCCTCTTCTTCTGAGCCTGGCTCGAAGAAAATTTTTAAGTCGCCGATGATAGCCGCCATGACTTCCCAAACTGAGGCACTTTTTTCGTTTTCAAACTTGCTAAGCAGCGGGATCAGCGAAGCCGACGAAACGTGAGATGTTTTTGCCAACATAGACCTATCAACCAATAATCTTAGCCTTTGTTCTAGAGATAACTTGTTGAATTTAGCTAGTTTTTCTGCAAACTCTTCGTCACTATAATTAATAATATAGTGACCAGACATATCGTCTTTTATCTCTGGTAAAACCCAGGTTTCTTCGCTAGTCTTGCCACTAAGCGAGAATTTTTGCTGCTCTTCGCCTTTTATTACGGGAAAACCAGATTGTAAGATCCAAGAATTCATTAGTTTTTTCACATCGAATTTAGCATTGTGCTGCAACGCTGCCCATAAATCGTCGCTGGTGGTATTACCGTAGCGGTGAGTCTTGAAGTATTTTTTCATGCTGGCAAAGAATTTTTTCTCGCCCATCATTCTAATTAGCATAAGAAGAAGATGCGCGCCTTTAGCATAGACAATGGCGCCATCAAAGAGGATAGAAATCTCTTCTGGATCCCTAACTTCTTGTTTAACGGCCTGCACCCCATCTAGAGCGTCACGTCTTAAAGCCGCTAGACAATCGCCGGTAAAGAAATCCTCCCAAATGTGGTACTTTGGGAACATCATGTCTACGGCATGATATTCCATAACACTGGCGAATGATTCGTTAAGCCAAAGGTCGTTCCACCATTTCATGGTGACAAGGTTGCCGAACCATTGGTGTGAGAGTTCGTGAGCAATGGTGACTGCGACACTCTTTTTGGCGTCTAGGGATGAGTTTTTGTCGACCAAGAGGCAGGATTCACGATAAGTCACGAGCCCCCAGTTTTCCATTGCGCCGGCTTCAAAATCTGGAATAGCAACTTGGTCAAGCTTCTTTAACGGATATGGCACGCCAAAAACATCATCGTAATAATCTAGCGATCCGGCCGCAACGGCATTGGCATATTTTAAGATCTTTGGATCGTGGTTTAGTGGGCAGTACGTTGTAATCTTGACACCGTGTGAATTTTTGGTGGTTTGGTGATGGAACCTACCAATGACAAAGGCTAAAAGATAAGTAGACATTATTGGAGTTTTCTCGAAAAATGTTGTATATTTTACAACATCTTCAGAGGTAAATTGTTTGGTCTTTTTGACTGGCATGTTAGACAAAACGGTGTCGTCTTTGTCTGGAACAGAAATAATTAGCTCAAAAGTCGCTTTGGCGGACGGCTCGTCCACACATGGGAAACAAGCACTGGCATAGTGTGGTTCAAATTGGGTAGCAACAATGCGTTCTTCACCATCGCCGTAGTTATAGGTGGATAGATAAGCACCCTCCATGTTGTCTTTAAGCGCTGTGCGATAGTGAACGGTGATCTCTAAATCCTCGTCGACCTTAGTTTCTACAGTAATGGTATTGTCTTTATAAATATAGTCATCCTCTTTACCATTGATCATGACTTTTTCGATAATCATGTTTTTGGCGTGAAGTTTGACGATGTCTCTCTTGGTATGGCCGAGAATAATCACTCTACCGTGTAGCATTTTTCTATGTTTATCTACATCGAGAAAAAGTTGATAATTATAAGGTTTAAAAAAATCTAGTAAACGCTCCATGTAATAATTTTATCAAATTTCGACGCCCGTGGCGCGCTCATTTGGACATTTTTCGAGCACGTTAGAAATGGCGTCATGTTCGGCTTGGGTAACCCAGAGGCCATACTTATATTTGACAGATACTTGGCGAGCAACATACTGACAGCGGAATTTTTTATTAGGTGGGAGCCAAGTAGCAGCGTCGCCATCGGACTTGTTTTGGTTGGCGCTAGAATCTACGGCAAGTAGATTAAGCGGATCGGTGGCTAAAGCATAGCGCTCGTCGGCGGTCTTATACTGGGCACCTTTTTGCCATGCGTCAGAAAGTGCCACAACGTGATCGATTTGAATGCCGGAGCCAAAATCGGATTTCTCGTTAAAAACTTTGTGCTCACCGGTATACGGATCGTCGAATTCGCCAGAGATTACGTCGCAGTTATTGTCTTTGCTTACTACCGCAGTGTCGCCCATTTCCCTTTTAATAATCCTCTGTCTCAAGCTGCATCCATCTATAGTGGGCCAGGAAGCATAAAACTCAGATCTTTCATAGCCTGTTTTAGGAGCTCGGCCCTTAATCTCGAGTTTCTCTAGGACAGCGGTGGCAAGTGGAGCGGATGGGTCAAACTCACTTGACGATAGATATTCGCTGTCGTCTTCTAATGCGTAGTCTTTTTCGTAGCTGTCTGGATTGTATATCAGCCAAAAAATCGCACCGGCCATCAATACGACTATCGATATAATTCTCCTCGCTTTATAGTTCATATCTTCAAATTAGCACAGTTTGAATATTTTTGCGACCTATTTCTCTGGAAAATTATGATTTTTAGCATAAACACCACATTTAGTGTATTTTACTATTGACAAACGCTATATGTAGCGTATATAATCTTAAACATAAACATAATAAAAGGAAAAATATGAAAAATATTATTTATTTTGAGCCCTCTGATAAAACTAGCTTCGATTTTAATCGCTTTTATAAGTCTTTAAATTCCTATGCAAAAGTACCAGAAAAAGCTGTTAGAGAAGCCGTAAAAGCACTTGATCGCTATGAGAATATGCATGTTAGCCTGTTAGTTGAGGCTGGTGTGAAACTAATTGAAAAATATGGTGACGACAAAGCTGCAGAGAAATATTACAATGATCACTCTGAATATTTTGGTGCAAAATTTGAGAGACTTCGCCGTATTACTGGCTATCTAGTTGGCACTTTGGAACGCTGGAATGACGCTAAGCAAGCCGAAGAGCATGCTCGCGTAAAACACTCGGTAAATTCTTGCGTAGACGATCTAACCCGCGCTGCCAAGCTCCAAGATCAAGCGCTAGCTTATAACGCAGCTTATGTTGGAAAAGCGGAATAAAGAATCAGCCCGGGAAATCCCGGGCTTTTTTTGGGTTTATTTGCGGGTGTTTTTGGATGCTGGGTCGGTGGCCATAGACGTCAGGTTATAAAGTTCGTGTCTTGCCTGGATCTCTCTTTGCACGGCGTGAGCTTCTTGCTTTTGTAGGGCAATGAGCGCTTTCTTGTTTTCTTCAGCGCTAACAAGATAGCCTTTGCCGATATTGCTCAGTAATTTACTGTTTTCATCAGCAATTTTGCGCCGGAGATCAGCAAGCGTAGTCTGTGCGAGAGTGAAGTTGTCCTCGGCTTTCTTAATAGCCAAGGCGTAAGCGCGCTGTTCGACACCTTCTGCAAGGCGCGTAACATTAACGTTGCCTTTCTCGGCCATCTCGCCGATCCATTGGATTAGTTTTCGCTCTTCAGCATAGGCTGTGGCGATGTTTTTCAGCTCATCTTCGAACAGCTTTTGCGCGCTGTCGATGATTAGCTGGCGGATGTGGGAGATACCCACCTCCATAAGCTGGTTCTTACGTATAAACACAACAAGAACCGCAACTAGGAGAGCCGCTATCAATGCGAGTAAAATTGTATTCAACATATGAATACCCCCTCATTCTTCGCCCTCTAGGGGCTGTTTTGTGGACCGACTCGCAATCAGCCCATCAGACAAAAACTT
>JAEEKR010000032.1 GCA_016282495.1 Candidatus Saccharimonadota bacterium | reverse complement strand
GTACTCATCGGCGGGAAACAATATCTTGTCGAAGAGAAAGAGACCCTACGGGTGGACCTCCTCCCGGCAGGCACAAAAGAGCTCGAAACTGATGCTTTGCTCGTAATTGACGGTGACAAAACTACAGTTGGCACCCCTACGGTAAAAGGCGTAAAGGTTTCAGCTAAAGTTGTAGAAGAAAAAGTCGCAGGCGACAAGGTTCGTGTGATTCGCTATCACTCCAAGAAACGTGTCCACACTGAGACTGGCCACCGCCAAAAATACTCAGTTATTGAGATAACCTCGATAAAATAAGAATAATAAGCGCTTCGTTATAACGGGGCGCTTTTTTGTGCTATAATACTTTTATGGCTACGGTTATTTGTATAACAAACCAAAAAGGAGGTGTTGGTAAGACGACTACCGCAGTAAACCTGGCTTTTTATCTTGCAAAAGATAAATACAGGGTGCTTCTTATTGATTGTGATCCGCAAGGGAATGCAACGAGTGGACTTGGAATTGAAAAGAGCCAGCTTGAACTTACGATGACAGATGTTTTTATGGGCATCTCTGGGCTTGATAAAGTCATAAAAGAAACAAAATATAAGAATTTTTATCTTGCGCCGACCACGCCGCAACTTGCAAATGCGGAGGTGGAACTAACTAAAATGAATAAGAAATTTGTACAGCTTAAGAGTGCGATTAACAGCGTGAAGAATGATTTTGATTATATTATTATTGACTCGCCGCCGAGTTTATCGCTTTTGACCGTGAATGGAATGATTGCATCGGACTATCTTTTGTTACCGGTGCAAACAGAGTTTTATGCGCTTGAAGGCGTGGCACAACTACTTGAAAGCATGAAGCTAGTTAGAAAAGTAACCAATCCAAACCTTAAATTACTTGGGGTGGTGGCAACGATGTATGATAAACGCACTTCTTTGTCGGCACAGGTGTTACTTGAGATTAAGAAATATTTCAAGGATAAAGTTTTTGAAACGACGATCCCAAGAAATGTGCGCGTAGCAGAAGCTCCAAGTCATGGGATTCCAGTGGGTGCTTATGATAAGTTTAGTAAAGGCGCAAAAGCTTACAAAGAGCTAACTAAAGAGGTAGTAGAGAGAACAGGAGGCATAAAATGAGTGATAAGCATGGGCTTGGTAGGGGATTTGAAAGCTTAATTCCAACCGATTCTTTTGATGAAGAATTCGATTTAACGGCTAGCGAAGACGAAAAGTTAAGTAAACTAACAGAGTTGTCCGTTGAAGATATTGTGCGTGACGAAGAACAGCCTCGTCGAGATTTTGGCGGGGAGGCATTGGCGGCACTGGCGGAATCTATCAAAGAGCATGGTGTGTTGCAACCTATTGTGGTTACGAAGGAAGAAGATAAATATAAGATTGTAGCTGGTGAGCGTCGTTGGCGAGCGGCAAAACTTGCTGGGCTTGATAAAATTCCGGCGATTATTAGGACTCTTGATGCGCAAAATAGATTAGAGATTTCGATTATCGAAAATGCGCAAAGGGAAGATTTGAATGCAATGGAACTCGCGACAGCTTATGCAAAGCTTAAGGCGCAGTTTAATTTGTCGGCCAAAGAGATTGCAGGAAGAGTTGGGAAGAGTGAGTCTTCGATTGTAAATACACTTAGATTATTAAATTTACCAGAGTCTGCCAAGAAGACAATGGTAAAAGAAAAGTTATCTGAAGGTGTGATGAGGCCTCTAGTTAATGCTGATGCAGAAATGATTGAAGAAGTTTTGCCAAAGATTGTAGAAGAAGGTTGGACGGCAAGAAAAGTCGAGCGCTATATGTCTGAACACAAAAAGAAAAGTTCTGTGAGAGCGATTAAAGAGAATGTCTATATTAAAGAAGAAGATGAAATCAGTAAGAAGCTCGGGGTGAAGGTCAGAGTGCATGGAAGAAGCGTGACTATTAATTGTAAGAATGACACAGAGCTCAAAAAGATTTTAAAGTTTTTGAATCAATAACTATTTGTTGTCTTTTTTCTGGTTTAGTTGGTGATGAAGTTTTTGACGGGCGTGGGCGGTGAAGATTTTGCCGAACCAAGATTCGCGTGGAACTTGGTTTTTGCTGGTCAAAATTTCGACGATATCACCTTGCTCGAGTTTGTGGTTTAGATTGCTGATTTTGCCGTTGATTTTAACGCCGATGGCGCGGCCACCGATTTCGGAATGAAGACGATAGGCGAAATCGAGAGGAAGCGCGCCTTTTGGCAAATCGATGATGTCGCCTTTTGGCGTATAAACGAAGATTTTATCGGCGAAAAGATTGAGTTTGAGTTTTTTGAGATCGACCTTTTTACCTTCTTTAAGCTGAGCGGCGGCGGTTTGAAGCTCGGTGATCCAGAGGAGATTGGTGGGAAGATGTTGGATTTTGCCGGTGCGGTAGTTCTCGGTAAGCTTTTGCTCATTATAATAGAAGCTGGCAGCAAGACCACGTTCGGCGTATTCGTGCATTTCGTGCGTGCGAACTTGGAATTCGATTATTTTTTTGTCTGGCGTAATGACAGTGGTGTGAAGTGACTGATAACCGTTTTGTTTTGGCAGGGCAATGTAATCTTTAATGCGGCCGCCGAGCGGAGTATAAAGGGAATGAATGAGGCCGAGGACAAGATAACATTCGGTGATATCGTTTACAATGATGCGAAGAGCAACGAGATCGTAGATTTCGTTGATGTTTTGATTGTATTTTGCGAGTTTTTTGTGAAGGGAATAGACGGATTTGGCGCGGCCGGAGATTTCGAATTTGATTTTTTCTTTATTTAGGAGATCACTGACTTCTTTTTCGGCACGTTTGATAGTTTTTTCGGCAGACTTATTATATTTTTCGATCAAAGATTGAAGATACTGATAGCGTTTTGGATCGGTGTAGCTAAAAGAAACATCGGCAAGCTCAACACGAAGCTGACCCATATTTAGACGGTCGGCGAGAGGGGCAAAAACTTCGAGGGTTTCTCTTGCGATTTTCTTTTGTTTATCTGGTGGAAGGGCGGAGAGAGTACGAATATTATGGAGACGGTCGGCGAGCTTGATGATTAAAACACGAATATCAGAACCAAGGGCAATAAGAAGACGAAGGAGGTTATCGGATGTTTCTGGAAGATAGGTTTCGAGATCGCGCATGCCGCTGCGGGCGGTGCCGAGCTTGGTAACACCATCAACGAGAAAGGCGACAGTTTCGCCAAATTCTTTTTTGATATCATCTAAGGTGAGACTAGTATCTTCGACGGTATCATGGAGAATGCCGGCGATAACGGTATCTTCGTCCATTTTCCATTCTTCAAGAATTTTTTTGACAGCAAGAGGGTGAGTAATATATGGGTCACCACTTTTACGCTTTTGACCCTCATGGGCTTTGGTGGCCATTTCAACTGCTTTTTTAATTCTCGCCTCTGACATGTTATAATTATAGCATGAAAATTTTATGGACTGATGGTAGTGCTTCACCAAATCCTGGGCCGGGCGGCTTTGCAGTGATTGAAGATGGTAAACCAGTAGTTTTGGGAAAAGAAGCGCAATCTTCAAATATTAGAATGGAAGGGCTCGCGATGATCGCAGCGATTGAATATGCTGGCGATGAGGGTTGCGAGATTCACAGCGATTCAGAATTTTGGATAAATGTTTTAACAAAATGGGCTAAAGGTTGGAAGGAAAAAGGCTGGAAAAAGTCCAAGGGCGAGATTGCTAATTTAGACATTGTACAAAGATTGTATGATTTATATTGCAACAATGAAGTAAGATTGATTTGGGTGCGTGGTCACGTTGGTACAAAAATGAATGAACTCGCCGACGAATGGGCGAATAAGGCAAGGAAGGGAGAAACTTTATGAAAAAAGTAATAGTGAAATACAAGCTCAAAAATCACGATGATTTTGAAGCTAAAATGAACGAAGTAGATGTTGATTTTGGCTCAATGTATTGGCAACACGACAGAGTATATGTGCCAAAGAACTATAAGAGGGAAATGAACTTTCCGCGTCTTATTATGCGCACAGAAATGAAGGCTATTGATCGTCCGGCAAGATACGAGCTCATTTTAAAGAGACATATTGAAGATTCTGGCGTAGATATCGTAAACGAAACAGTGGTGCGAGATTACGTGGAAGCAGTGAATATTATTCAGCAACTCGGATTTAAACAAGTTGCTGAAGTGAGTAAAAAACGCAGAATGGCCTCGATTGGTGAGACAAAGATTTATCTAGATAATGTAGAAGGTATTTCGGGATATTACATTAAGATGGAAGCGCCGATGAAAGAAGGCGACAAAGTGGAATCCTTAATGACCGATCTGACGGAAACTTTAGAATCGATTGACGATCAAAATACCAGGACCGAAGAGCCTTATTTTGAGATTTCTAATAAATAAATTTTTAGCTGTTGTTTCTAGGTGGTTCGCCATCTGGTTCGGAGAGAGCTTTTTTGCTCTTGATTTCGTAGCGGATGCCGTTGACTGGTGAGACATAGTAGTCTTCGTTTAATAGGTTAACAAACATAGTGAGATCGCGGCTGTCCATGATGATGATGCTGCCGTCGTCGTCGGTGAGAAGATCGAGCTGCATGTCGTCGGCATAGTCGACGAGTTTGTCTTGGCTCATTTGTTTTTCGATATCAATGTTTTGCAGCTTTTTGAGTAAAGGTTTTTTATCCTGGAGTAAATTATTTAATGTTAGACCTTCGGCAAATGACAATTTGTATTTGTCGGCAAGTTCTTTGGCTTTTTTGTCGGCAATGACTTGTGATTTGTAATCGTATTGGAACAAAGTCTCGAATTTGGACTGATTGAAAATAATAACGGTGCCGTCGATGATGGCGACTTGATTGTCTTCAGGCATTTTAATGGCAACTTCAGCAGAGAATGGTTCGAAACTCTCTCCGTTAAGCTCCCAGGAAGAAGCCTTTTTTAGGGCTGAGGAGGCTGGAATGGACTTAGCAATGTAGAATGTCTTGGTGCCGCTGTCGCCGCCAGGATAAGAGAACTTGGCGATAATACCTTTGATTTTTTTGAATTCATATTCGTTATCAGAGAAGTAATCGATGTCTTTGTATTCGTTTTCGATAAGATGGAGAAGGGTTTCAGCGCGATCGACATTGGAGAGGGAAGTGCGGTAAATTACCTTATCTTCGCCGTCGGCCTTTTCGTATTCGCGGCATTCCAGGCCTTTTTCGGCCTCTTTAATGATATAGCTGACTGCTTCTTGCATAAACATAGCCTTGACGCTACTGGTGAGTTTGTCGGAATAGCGGACTTTATAAGGGGTGTAGTTGCGGTTAAAAAGAAATAGCTCGACTGATACGTTGTTTTTGATCTCGTCGATTTCGTTTGCCCACAGAAAAACGTCAAATTGTGTTTTTTCCATTGTATTACCTCGTTATTTTTAATAATTATAGCATAGGATTTTGGATAAAAATATAATCCCTGTAAAACAAGGGATTTATAGAGGTAGATGCAAGTTGAAATAAAGCACCGAATCTCAGGCTTGTCTTTATTTTAGCATAAGCTTGATAAAAAGTCAAGAGGGATGTGTTCGGTTTTTATATAATAAAGATAAAAAAATGCAAGAGGAGAGAAAAATGATCGAAAAAATCGAGGTTTTCCACCACAAAAAAAGATATGGAACAGGGAATGTTGTAAAAATGAAATAAGAGTTTTCCACAGGTTTTGCAGGAGAATCTTATCTGTTTTTGTAGTTGATTTTCCACCAAAATGTGTGAAAAAACGTTGAAAATCTGCATTTTTATGCAAAAATATGCTTGATTTTTTTAAAATACTTATGTAAACTAAGAGCAGTGGAAGCACAAAATAAAAACCACTAAACAAAAATAAAAAGGAACTACAGAGATAATGCAAGTTATCACCAACAATTCGGAAAGTGATTTCGAAGTGATTCGCTTATCGAAGTAGTTTTTGGTGCAGCACATTAACAGACGTTTGAGGTCGATCAACTAGGAGTTTCGGCACGCGTTAAATTTAGCGATACGCGTAACCATAATCGTGTGCACATTCCTCTAAAATTAACACCTCCCAATTTAACTCTAATAGACTTCGGTCGACAACCATTACACAATAAGTCTCTCAACGGCTGCGATAATGTGATTGGCTTCGCGCTGATAAATCGTAGTAGATTTACGTGTAAGGACAAACAAAAAATTAACAGAAACAAACATGCTGAAGTTTCTAGTTGAGCGATCTCAAGCGAAAATAGTGTATTATATACACATGGAAGAAATTCATAAGCCAGTGTTATTATCAGAAGTAATTGCGGCACTGCAGCCGAAAAAAGGGGAATCATATTTGGACCTCACGGCAGGATATGCAGGGCACGCAAGTAGAATTTTGGGTGTAACGCAGAATTATAAGGATGCGGTCCTAGTGGACCGGGATGACTTCGCAATCAAATATTTAACCGAGAAGTACGAAAGTGAATCGGTGAAAATAGTGAAGAATGATTTTTATAGTGCGGCGCTACAGGAAATAGAATGTGGAAAAAAATTTGATATGATACTAGCTGATTTTGGAGTTTCTTCTCCGCAATTGGACAAGGCAGAGAGAGGTTTTTCTTTTGCGAAGGATGGGCCACTAGATATGAGGATGGATCAGACGCAAGATTTGTCGGCAAGCGATATTGTGAATAAATGGAGCGCAAGAGAAATCGAAAAAATCTTGATAGATTTTGGTGAGGAAAAACCTGGGTTTGCGAGGATGATTACGAGATTAATTATTGAAGGTAGGCCATGGCAGGGAACAAAGGAACTTGCAGATGCGATTTTTGAGAGGGCAGGGCACAGTAGACATCATCCGGCGACGCGAGTTTTTCAGGCGATTAGGATAGCAGTGAACGATGAGTTAGGAGAAATCGAGAGAACTTTGCCACTTTTGCCAAAGCTTTTGAATAAGGATGGACGGGTTGCGATTATTACTTTTCATAGTTTGGAAGATAGGCTAGTGAAGAAGTATTTTAAGGAACAGAGTAGCTTTGGTGAGGAATCGGAACTTAGAGTTATAACAAAAAGTCCAATCATTGCGGGAAATGAGGAGTTGTTTATCAACCCGCGATCAAGGAGTGCGAAGCTAAGAGTAGCTGAGCGCACCAGGTGAGCGGACTGATAAAAATAAAAAAATAAAACAAAAGGAGGCTGTATGCCTAGACAAATTGCTGTTGCGAATAAATCTCGCGCACAAAAAGTTGAAGTGCACTTCCGCTAGCGTTTAGGCGGTGGAATATCCGCCTAAACACCAAGAAAACTTCATAAAACATACGAGGGCGAAAAGCCCACCATATTTTACGGTTGTTAGAGAAAATCGTAGAGAGTGTTAAAAATATATGACCTTCCCGGAGTGGAGCACTAGTTACTTGTTGCTCTGCTAGCGTGGCCACTCCGGACTAAGAAAAACAAAAAAGAAAGATTAAAACAAAAACATGAGAAACAATAATTTTACAAGTAGGAGAACGGCCAACTACATGACTGTGAATAGTTGGGCGCAGAATCGGAATACGGTTAGACATACTCCAAAAACGCTTGGGGTGGTTTCTCAGAGTGTAATTTTGACTTTGCTCGTAGTTGTGCTTGGATTGATTTATGTGACGCAGGGAACAAGATCAACGAATTATGATTATGAGTTAAATGCAATTGAAGATGAAATTTCTGAACTTGAAGCCAGAAAAGAAGATTTGGCCGTGGAAAAAGCGAGGTTGACTTCGGTGGCGACTTCGGCGAACAGCGAGGTTGCTGTAACGATGGAAGATGCAACCCCGTCTGGTTACGCAGAATAAGTGGTATAATTATTTTGTATGAATAAGCGTTTTGGATTCTTGAGAATCTTGTTGATTTTTGCAACGGTTGCTATTGGTACTAGATTGTTTTTTGTGCAAATTATAGAGCATGATGAGTGGGTGGCTAAGGCAGAAGCGCAGCATAATCTAGAAAATACTCTTTTGGCGAAACGTGGAAATATATATATGATGGATGGAGATGAACCAGTGGAAGCTGTGATGAATGAAACGGTTTATACGATAGTGATAGATCCAATGATTGCCGATCAGAAAAAAGTAAAGAAAGTAATTGGCGAAAATGCTGGTGAATATATTATTGCGGAATGGAAGGATGTTTTTGCGGATAAGAATTCAAGATATTATGTTGTGGCAAAAAATGTACCAAGGAAGAACGCTAAAAAGATTGAAGAAAAAGAGTTGGTGGGAGTTTGGATGCAGCAGGGAACAAAGCGAGTTTATCCAGAGGGTGAGATGGCTTCTGGACTTTTGGGTTTTGTAAACAATGACGGTAAGGGGCAATATGGCGTGGAAGAAGCACTCGACGATCGTTTGGCGGGGAAAAATGGTCTTTTGAAAGCAGTCAAAGACATTAATGGAATTGCGTTGTCGATAGGAGATGAAAATGTGTTGATTCCGGCCAAAGATGGCGAGAACGTAGTACTTTCGATTGATAAAAACATTCAATTTTTTGTAGAAAAAACACTGGCAGAAAAACTTGCAACAGTGAATGATGACAAAGTTAAAGCAAGCGCTATAGTGATGGATCCGAATAATGGTAAAATTTTAGCGGTTGCAAATGTGCCAAATTATGATCCGTCGAATTATTCACAAGTGGAAGATGCTGCAGCTTATAAGAATTATGCGTTTGAAGAAGCTTATGAACCAGCTAGCGTTTGCAAAACGTTTACTTTTGCTACAGCGATTGATACTGGCACTATGGCTCCTGAAACAACATATACAAATAACGGTTATACTACGGTGAATGATACGATAATTAAGAATGCGTATCAAGGTATGTTTGGCACGATAACAATGCAGACGGCATTAAATTATTCATTAAACACCGGTAGCACACAGGCTTTGAGGTTGATAGGTGGAGACCCGAATAGTATTAATCGAAACGGGATGGATATTCTATATAAGTATTATCATGATGTATTTGGATTTGGACAACTTACTGGGGTAGAGCTTTTGGAAACAGAAGGGCAAATATCAACTCCGGATAGTGGCTATGCGATGGACTTGACGTATGCAAATATGACTTTTGGCCAAGGCGTAAGCATTAGTATGGTGCAGTTAGCCTCTGCTTTTTCTTCGATTGTGAATGGAGGAAAGTATTATACGCCATCTGTTTTGGCGGGAAAAATAGAAAAAGATGTTTTTGTAAAAGATGAAAATGCTAAATTTGTAAGAAATACTGTTAGCGAGACGACTAGTGAAGTGATGAGGGGGATGCTTTATGGAACACGATACAATAGGAGACTTTACGGTATAGATAGGCCAGGATATTATGTGGGGGGAAAAACTGGGACCGGGCAAGTGATTATTCAAAGAAGTGATGGGACTTGGGGTTATTCGGAAGCGGCAACTGGTGAGACGATAGCTAATTACGTTGGTTTTGGTGGAGCTGAAGGAGAGTTGCCAGAATATGTAATAGTGGTTAAAATATGGGGAGAAGGGCATCACTTTGAAGGTGAAAGAGATGCTTTGCCGATGTTCGATACAATCAGCAATTATATGATAGATTATTTAAAAATAAAACCAAAGGAATAATACTATGAGAGCAGTACTTGATAACGAAATTTTTTACGGAATGGTTCTCCTGATGGGTGGGTTTTTATTGTCAATGTTTTTGACGCCTATCTACACTTATTTTGCCTATAAATACAAATTCTGGAAAAAACAAAAGAAAACCACTGTTCAGGGTGAGGCTTTGCCAATTATGACAAAACTTCATGCACACAAATTTAAACGCTCTTTTCCAACTATGGCTGGGATTATCGGTGTTGTCGTGGTGGTGATTGTGACTTTGGTATGTATTTCGGACAGGGGACAGACCTGGTTACCATTAGCTGGTTTTGTGGGTGGTGGAATTGTTGGGTTAATTGATGATTTAATTAATGTATTTGGAAGTGGTAAAGGTGCGGCAGGGCTTAGGGCGCCGGTTAAATTTGCTTTAATATCAATTGTCGGTTTGGCTTTAGGTTGGTTTTTTGCGGTGAAGCTTGGTTGGACGAGCGTAAACGTTCCGTTTGTTGGTGGTGTGGAAATTGGCATCGCTGGGATGATGGTTTTGTTTGCCTTTGCGGTAGTGGCAACTAGTAACGCGGTCAATATCACTGATGGGCTTGATGGTTTGGCGGGTGGCCTTATGATCTTTGCCTATGGTGCCTATGGTGTAATTGCCTTGACACAGGATAAACTATTGCTGTTTGGCTTCTGCATGGCCGTAGTTGGTTGGCTTTTGTCTTATGTATGGTTCAATGTTCCACCAGCGCGTTTTATGATGGGTGACGTTGGTTCGTTTGCTCTTGGCTCTGGTCTTGGCGTAGTTGCCATGATGACAAATGCATTTTTACTTTTGCCCGTGATTGGAATTCTTTTGGTTGTAGAGGCAGGCTCTAGTCTAATACAAATGTTTTCAAAAGCGGTGTTTAAGAAAAAGATTTTTATTTCAGCGCCACTTCATCACCATCTCGAAGCTAAAGGTTGGGGAGAAGCGAAGATCGTAATGCGTTTTTGGGTAATTGCTGGATTCTTTGCTATTCTCGGTATTTTTATCGCGTTGGTGAGTGGGGTTATTTAGGGTGAATAGGAAACACAAAAGCGATAGAATAATCGGAGTTATAGTTACTGTATTTTTGTTAATTGGGCTAGTTATTATTTATGCGATTGGACCGATGACAGCGAACTACATTAATGCTGCGTATGGAGCTGAGCGATATGGGACTAATGATTTTTTCATACATCAATTAATTAGTGTAATAATATCTTTGTTGGTGTTCTTTTTGGTGTTTAAAATTCCTTATGAAAAAGTGAGCAAATTTGCTAAATGGATAATGTTGGCTAGTGTTATGACAGGTGTATTGTTGGCTTTTTTGGCGGCCATTAAGAGTCCACTTGCAAATTGTGCTGGTGGTGCATGCCGTTGGATTACGGTTGGGTCACTCAGTTTTCAGCCAGCAGAATTTATAAAGTTAGGTCTGGTTTTATACCTTGCCCAAATAGTAGCGAAATGTAAAAAAGAGAAAAAGTTGGACACAATTGACTTTTGGTTGCCATTCATTGTCGCGAGCGCGATAGCATTCTTATTGGTGGTAGTTCTTCAAAAAGATTTAGGTTCGGGCGTAAGCTTAGTCGCGATATCTTTGGCGATTTTATTTATGAGCGGCATTTCGATGAAAAGGGTATTGTCATTTGCGGCGATCATTCTTGTCTGCGGTGTTTTAGTGATAGTTACATCAAGCCATAGGATGGAAAGGATAATGACTTTTTTTGGCGAAGGTAGTTCGGATGAATCTTATCAAATTGAGAATGCAATGATTGCGATTGGTACTGGTGGCTTCTTTGGGGTTGGAATAGGGAATAGTTTACAAGCGACTGGATATTTGCCAGAGTCGATTAACGATGCTATTTTTGCGGTTATGGGTGAGACATTTGGTTTTGTGGGGCTTCTAGTTATAATTCTATGCTTTATGTTCCTTTTAAGTAGACTATTAAAGATTTCGGAAAAGATGGAAGGGAATAGTGAATACCAACTTATTGTAGTAGGAATATTTGCCTGGATTGGGTCTCAGGTTGTAACTAATATTATGGCTATGACCGGTTTAATACCATTAACAGGTGTTACTTTGCCGTTTTTGAGCTACGGTGGTACAAGTATGATATTTACGGCAGCTGCACTTGGGTTATGTTTGCAAATATCATGTTATACTGGAAGGGAAGGAAAACATAATGAAAATATTAGTAGTGGGCGGAGGTTCCGGGGGGCACATTACTCCAGCCGTAGCAGTCGTTCGTGAATTATTGAAACTAAAGCCTAGAACAAAGGTTGAATTTTGGACTGACAGAAAATATTATAAGAATGTTGTAAAAATTACAACAGAAATTGGAGTGAGATGGGGGGATGAAGATAATAAGGGGAGTAAAAAGAACCCGTATATTAGAGTTAGACGTGTCGCTTCGGGTAAGTTTCGTCGATATGCTGGATGGAAGTTTAAGGATTATTTTACAAACTTTAGAATTACGCTGGTTGATTTGATCTTGAAGAATATCCTTGGTTTCTTTGGCTTTATTTTTGGGATTATCCAGAGTTTCTTTAGACTCCTTTCGAGGGATACTAGACCTGATGTGATTTTTCTTAAAGGCGGTTTTGTTGGTTTACCGGTTGGAATTGTGGCGAGACTATTTAGAATACCATATGTGGTGCACGAGTCCGACGTAGTGCCTGGACTTGCCAATAGACTATTAATGCGCAAGGCAAAAGTTGTAGCTATGGGTATGCCGTTTGATAAGGAAAAAGGGAAGAGCAACTGGGAATGGGTGGGAATACCAGTATCGTCTGATTTTAAAATGGTTAATGAAAAACGAGAAAAATCATTAAAGAAGACATTGGGCTTTGACGAAGATCGCCCGCTTGTGATGGTAACTGGTGGGAGCCAAGGTTCGGAAAATATGAATAACGCAATGAGGAAAATTTTGCCAGAAATGTTGAAGGTCGCCAGTGTCGGGTTAGTCGCTGGACGCAAACACTATGAAAATATGACTGATTTGAAAAAATATGAAACTTGGGATAAGGCAAAACTGACTTCGAACTTTAGACTTTGGGAGTTCAGCTCGGTGATGAATGAGCTTTTGGGCGCAGCCGATATTGTGGTGAGTAGAGCGGGTGCTACGACGATTTCGGAAATGGCTATACTTAAAAAAGCAGTGATTTTAATTCCTTTTGAAAGGCTTCCTGGCGGGCATCAAACTAAGAATGCCGATCGTTTAGTGGAAAAAGGTGCTGTGGTTTCGATTAGTGATGCTGATATGACTGAAAAGCCGGAAGTCTTATTGAACGAAGTGAAACGATTGGTTCGTAGTCCAAAGGTTAGAGAAAGTTTAGCCAAAAACCTTCACAAAGAAGCTAGAAATGATGCGGCGAGAAGATTGGCAGAAATTTTAATTGAGGTTGGAGCTTAGATTTAAGATGAAGAGTGGGCGAACAGTAGCTGGCGAAAGGGAAAAAGCGGTTTCTGATTCGGAAAGACAGCGCGTAAGAAAAGCGACAAAGAATCGTAAAATTAGAGGTGTGATCCTGGTCATGTTGGCCTGCGGTATTATTGCTTACCTTAGTGTTTTAGGTGTAAAAAGCTGGTTAGAGTCTTACAATATAGGCGTAGATGATATTCAAAAGGCAGATTATGATTTGAGTGGTATTACGATTATTAATGAGAATGGCGGAGATGTTACAAATAGAGTTAAAAGATTTATTGGGCAAATATCGAAGGACTTAGCTGATCTTGGGTATACGTTAGAAAAAGTAGTAGCACCAGTCGGAATGCTAAGAGAAGTCGACCTATATATAAGGGATTTTCCTGGGTTTATTAAGACTGATTCGGAGCGAGATACGGCAATTTCAGCGGAAGATATCGATAGAATGATCAGATATCTGAGTGAGCGGGGTATAGGGGAAGTAACATATATTGATGTGAGAACACCAGGGAAAGCGTATTACAAGTAGTTTGTTTTCGTTCCCTTTGTTCGGTTTTTGTTCAAGGAGTATTTTTTGAGTAGTATGTGGAGTAGGGAAACGTACGTAACAGGGTAGAAAATGAGATAGGGAACTAAAAAGAGGGAATTGTCAAATTTAAAAAAAATCCGTGAAAAGTGGCGTGAAAACTATATTTGGAAATTGAATTGTGGAAAAGTCAAATAACCAGGCGGACTCTGAAATGGCTAATTTTGACCGGTAAAAACTGGTTTTAAGGTGTAAAAAGTAGTATTAATTTAAGAAAAATTGTGCGCATAGCGCGAAAACTATGTTTCACTACAGGTTAATGTGTGATTCCCAATCCCCATTTTACGAACTTACGCATATGCTTAATTATCTCTTGGTTTAAAGTGCTTATGTCAAAAAATGTGCATTGTACGACATTAAGGTTATGGCAAAAAGTCGAGTGTTCATGCGTCTTTTACGACTAGTTTTTATTCTGCTGGTGTTTATTTCCGTTTAAATTTATGTTTAATTCTCTACTATTTGTGATGTTCGATTTGTAGTAAATGGTCTTGGTTGTCAGATGGTTTTACAGAGGTTTTAGGGGTTTTAACAGGGGTGGATTTGAGTTTTGCTTCTAGATCGGATTTTTTCAGGGAATTAACAGGGGTAGTTTTAGGGGTGGATTTTACTGTTTCCTTAACAGGGGAGGATTGCTTTTTAACAGAGGAAACTACTTTTGCACCTATTTTCTTTGCAGAACGGGTTTTAGTAGAGGTAGGAGCTAGCTTCTTGCCTTTATTTTTCTCCAATAACGGGGAAGCACTATTCTTAATATCTTTTGGAACAGAGGAGGCATCAACTATAGTGCTATGTTTTTTGATCCTGTTTCCCTGTTTTTCGCTCTTTCCTGCTTTATCTTCTTTTTTCTCTTCTTTGGTTTCTGCGACTAATTTGCCGAGATCTTTTAAGCCAAGCCTTCCAGTTTTTTCTTCGGCAGTATTTGGTGATAATTTGAGCTTTTTGAACTCAGCTTTTGGTGTAGGTTTATAGTTCGGTTTTTGTACGGTCTTTGGATTAGTGCCTTCTTGGCGACCAGAATCTGAGAGTTCTTTTTTATACTTTTCGGATTGCTCGATTGTTTCTCTAATTTCTTCTTCTACTTCGGCGCGTGGACGAGAGAAGTTCTCACGAGAATGCTGAATAATTGCATCGAAATTGTCGCTTGGTGGTTGTGGTAGCGATAGAGTTGTAGCGGAGAATGCTGGAACTTTTTCGCCCGCAATAATCATACTGATAACAAAGTGACGGTTATTCATTTGGAGAAGATCTTGAGCCTCAAAGGTTGGCTCGAATTGTTTAACGAGAATTGGCGCATCATCGGCAGAGACGCGGAAAGAAATGGTAGTACCGACGTTACCAAAGACCGCATCACGGACACTGTCGGTCATCTGAGCGATATATTGGTTTGCGACGGTGAGATTAAGGCCGTATTTGCGGGCCTCAGAGAGAATGACAGCAAAGGAATCAGTTGCGAAGTTTTGGAACTCATCGACGTAAAGATAAAATGGGCGGCGGTCACGAACGTCTGGAATGTCAGAGCGGCTCATGGCGGCGAGCTGGACTTTTGTGACAAGGAAGGCGCCAAGAATGCCGGCGTTATCTTCACCGATGAGACCTTTGGAAAGGTTTACAACGAGAATTTTGCCTTCGTCCATGATTTTTCTGATATCAAAGCTAGACTTTGGCTGGCCGACGATATTACGAATGATTGGGTTAGCAGTAAAGGCGCCAACTTTGTTTAATACAGGCGCGATGGATTCATTGACTTGCTTTTCATTCCACTGGCCGAATTCGTGTTTCCAGAATTGGAGGACGGTAACATCTTTACAATAGTCGAGAGTCTCCTTACGGAAATCTTTATCGGTAAGCATGCGGGAAATATCAAGCAGGGTGGTTTCTGGACGGTCGAGAAGAGCAAGGAGAGTGTAGCGGAGGATATGCTCAAGACGAGGACCCCAAGATTCGCCGAACATACGCTTTAATACGCCGATAACTTCGGATGAGACGTTTGGCTTTTTGGCTGGATCGGAAAGCTCAAGTGGGTTGAAGGCGACTGGATAAGCTGTGTCGGCCGGATTGAAGTAGACGACATCTTTAACTCTTGATTTAGGAATAAATTTGAGGTTGTTAATAGCGAAGTCGCCGTGTGGATCAATAATACAATAGCCTTGGTTATAGAAAATATCAGAGAGAGCAAAGAGTTCTAGCATACCGCTCTTCCCTGCCCCTGTTTGACCGATGATGTAAACATGACGAGAGCGATCGCGGCGAAGTAAACCGAATTGGTGATTAATGCCACGGAAATTGGTAAGACCAAAAGCGGAAATATTTTCGTCATTGGCTGGGTTTCCGGTGAGAAGCGGAAGTTTGGCTGGTGGCTCGGCGGTTTTGGATGAGGCCCAGACGATATTTGGAGTTTCTACAGAGGTATGAGGGAGGTGATAAACTGAAGCAAGCTCGGAAATGTTGAGAATAAAGCCGTGATCGGTGAACTGGCGGAGTTTATAACCGTCTAAATCGCTGGCTTTGAAACTACCACCAGATTGTTTAAATCCATTAAGATTAGTAGAATTATATTGTTTAAAAGTACCGACTAGAGCCTGCATGTTGAGCTTAGCGTTGGTTTCGTTGTCGCCAAGATAAGCGAGTCTGATTTTGACTTCGTAGCCAAGCTTGGTAGCTTTTTCTTCGGCTTTAGCAATGCGAGTTTTGTCGCGTTCGGATAATTCGACGGTGGTTTCGCCAGTAGTTCCACCAGAAGGTGGTCTGAAAAGAGCGCCAAGGACTTCAACGAGCCAAACAAAATCGATACCGCCAAATTTGAATGATTTGGTGCCAAGTTTGGTTTTGGTGACCCATTTATCGGTGGTGTTTTTGTGCCAATCGTCTGGAATTGGACGAGTTAAAATTTGAATCCATAGTTCTTCGGAATGGTCTGGATCGAGTTTGGCAAGGGTGCCAGTAATGCCGGCAAGAGGGTCTACCTCAAAAGTGTCAAAGGTTTTGATTGGTAGAACTTCGTTGTCGGAAAGAGTGAGTTCGGCAGAATAGGTAATTTCGTGGTTAACACGGTTGTCGACGTAGTCTTCGTCGACTTTATAGATTTGAACGGTTGGGTATTGCGCATAGATTTGACCTTCAACAAAACTCTGAAGAGATTTTGGTACCCAGACATAAAAACGGATTTGCCCGCCCGTAGAAACAATTTCGAAAGAAAGGTGTTCTTGAACTCCACCGGAACTTCTGAGCTCGGCTTTATCTCTTAGAATACCGTGCAAAGAGGCAAACAATTGCTCAGCGGCCAGCTCTTGTTTGTCGTTGGTGCGTGGGATTTCGAGCATTAAAAGAACGGAATCAACATTTAGCAAGTTGAGTTGATTTACTCTCTTGTAATTGCGATAGGTTAGAAAAGCTAGGATCCCAACGGCTGGAATCCAAAAGATTGGCATTAAAATAAAGTGAATTATATGAGCTAACATCTATTTAATTTTAGCATAAAAACTATTTTTCGGCGAGAGTGTAAAGATTCTTGTCGACTTTTTGGAAATTTTTCTTGTTTTGGAGGTTTAACAAAATGGTCGTTTCTTTAACTTTACGAGCGTGGAGAACTTGTTTGACTATTTCTTCACGAGTGAGTGGTTTCTTAGATTTTTTGAGAATATCAGTGATGATATCGGTTACAGTGCCTTTGGAATAGCCCCATGAATCAAGAGCATAGATACCGCGGCCGATTAAGACGAAACGAGCGTCTTTAATAAGTTCGTTATGTATGGCCTGAGTAGTGACATCTTTGCGTTTGAAGCTAGATTTGGAAATTTCGGCGGCGATGTCGCTAAAGTGCATAGGTTCTTTTTTGCTCTCTAGGACGACAAAGATTTTGTCGCGGATATTTTTTGGATTAACGGTTGGCCATTTGGTAAGACCCCAAAGACCATTCAATGTGGCAAGATTCTTAGAAATAGAAGCTACGGCTTTGATATGATCTGGGTGTTCGTAAGAAAGTTTGTCGTCGAGTTCGTCGAGAGTCATTGGGGCTTTATTGGTCTTAATGATGTTGACGATTTCGTCGACTTTGGCGCGGATGGTTTTACCATCGCCATATTCAGAGATGCCAATAGCGGAGAAGTATTTGTCGTTTTCATCAATAATAGTAAGGTTTACGGAGATATCACCGATGAAGCAGATAGCAGCTTTTTCGGCTGGAGTGGTAGTGCGACCATAGATTTTATCGGCGAGATCAGCGCTTCTAGCGATGCGGCCCATCTCAGTAAGATTTCGGATGATGATTTTTTCAGCGGCAGCGAGCTCGGGAATTTTAGCTTCTTCTGCACCGATACGTAAGCGGACCAAAATAGCCTTTTCGAGTTGTCGGACACGTTCACGAGTGATGGATAACATATCCCCGATTTGCTCGAGAGTTTCTTTTTGACCGGAAAGACCGAAACGGCGTGAGATAATCTCTCTTTCCCTGTCTTGTTCGATGATATTCAGGCTACCTTCTATCGCTTTAGCGATAATGTCTGCATTTTGGTGCATTTATTTAATTCCCTCTTTTTCCACCCCGGTTAATATTATTGATGTGATATTCTTTTTATGATAACATAAAAATATATCAATGTCAACTAAAAAAGTTAACTTTTTAGGTGTAATTATATTGGATTTTTAATATAATTAAAGGTCCTAAAAACTGGATTAGAACAGTTTTAATTCTTAATACTAACTATTGTATCACATTTTTTACAAAAATGGTAAAAAATGATGCTTATGTTTTATTTTTTCTTTTTTGTAGCTTTTGTAGTTGATTTTTTGGCTTTGCGACGGTGTGGTGCGTGACGGGAAGATTTCGGCTTTTCAGCTAGCATTTTTTCGGCTTCTTCCCTGGTAATTTTAGTCGGATCATGATCTTTTGGAATTTTGACGTTGTTGCGGCGACCAGGACCTTTGACGTACGGACCATAGGCACCATTAATAATCATAATGTCGTCCCAGTCGGCGATGATGCTAGAGATTTTAGCATCGTAAAGGGATTTTGCGGTTTCAAATTCAATAGTGTACGGATCATGATCTTTACCAAGGGTAATGTTGTATTTCCCGGCTTTGAGATACGGACCAAATGGGCCGCTGGCGGCAATGATTTCTACGCCGTCTTTGGTTTGGCCGAGTGAGCGTGGAAGAGATGGTAAGGCAAGCTGGCTTAAGGCTTGCTCTAAGGTGACGGTTTTTACGGTTTTTCGTTTTGGCAAAGGTGCAAAACGAGGTTTTTTGCCGGATTCTTTTTCGTTGTCTCCGAGCTGGATAAAGCCGCCATTTTTACCAACTTTAGCATAGATTGGCTCGCCGGTTTCGGGATCGTGGCCGAGAATACGCGAATTATTATATCTTTCGGTACCTTCAGAAGCTAAAACGTCGTTATGGAATGGGCCGTAAAAATCTTTGAGCATTTTAACGCGTTCGAGTTTGTGTTCGGCGATTAAATCGAGGTCTTTTTCGATGTTAGCGGTGAATTTGTAGTCAACGATATTTTTGAAGTTATCAACAAGAAAGCCAGTAACAAGCTCGCCAATTGGTGCTGGAATGAGCTTACCTTTGTCGGCACCGAATTTTTCGGTGGTAATTTCACGGGTGATGTTGTTTTTCTCTAGTTTTAGTTCTATAACTTCGCGTTCTTCACCTTCGCTTTCGCCTTTGATGACATAATTTCTGGCTTGGATGGCGGACATAATTGAAGCATAAGTTGATGGGCGGCCGATACCGAGTTCTTCGAGTTTTTTGACAAGTGAACCTTCGGTGTAGCGAGCTGGAGCTTTGGCAAAAGTTTGGCGAGCAGTAATAATATCAGCTAGAACTTCGTCTCCTTTTGCTAGTTTTGGAAGTTCTAAATCTTTGCTTTTGCCATAAACCTTGAGAAAGCCATCAAAG
>JAEEKR010000031.1 GCA_016282495.1 Candidatus Saccharimonadota bacterium | reverse complement strand
CAGTTTTCCTTGATAGGAAGCGACGAGACTCATTATGTTTACGCTCAGCGAATCTTCCGACAAGAACGCGATTCTCGCAGGTATTCCCTTGGCTCCTTGATCAGGACTATCAAACAGACATTGATATTTTCCGTCCTTATCCTGATTGATATGCAGAACCACGCTCAAGGAGGAAGGTCCAAAAATCAACTTACCCGACCAAGTTCCCTTTAGTGATTGTGCAAAACCCAGCAAAGGGAAGAACAAAATCAATGATATAAAGAGTCTTCTCATAAATTATACCATTCTGATCTTAATCGAATAAAACGTTATTGTCCCAATAAGTCCTATCACGCAAAACAGTGTAGGAAATTTCCAAACGGTATAATCGACGCCTAAGAGGGAGGATGCCATTCCTAGCACAATGACTAAGAATAGAAGTACAACCCAAATAGCTGTCACATGGCAAAGACGGCAAAGAATACGTTGCTGGGGTATCTCTTTTTCAGGAGTCCTCTTGACAGGAAGGTTTACCCAGCCAGGGAAAAGCGTACTCAGCCATAAAACCAGTACGACTAAGATCATCACAAGCGCCACAAACAAGATTATTATCTTTGGGCCAAAACTAGTGGGTTCAAAGTTCAAATCGAAATGAATAGGGATCTCGGCTGGCAAATGATAATAAAAATACACCGAAAAAATGATGGTAATCAAAGCCAACACAGCAATGACCACTTCGAGTATGCGATCAAGCGGTGTCGGAGCAACTTTCGATCTCTCAAACTTTCCCTTATTTAGAAACTTTATCTTCATCTGTTTTTGATTCCGTCGGGTTTTTCTTGTTTTTCTTTAATCGTCCACTTTTCCGAAGGGCCTCAGAGATAATCCATTGCAGCTGTCCGTTTGTGGAACGGAACTCATCAGCGGCCCATTTTTCAATGGCGCTCATGGTTTCTCCGTCCACACGTAACACAAAGCTTTTTATGGTCTCTTTTTTTGCCATAAGGCTCTTACATATTTAAAGTTCCTGAGTTCACAACTGGTTGAGCAGGTTCATCTGCACAAAGAACAACCATCAGATTGCTGACCATGGCAGCTTTCTTGTCGTCATCGAGTTCTACCACATCCTCAGCTGATAATTTGTCCAATGCCATCTTAACCATGGAAACAGCACCTTCCACGATTTTCTCACGTGCCGTAATAATAGCACTGGCCTGTTGACGACGCAACATGACCGCAGCGATTTCCGGAGCATAAGCAAGATAGTTGATTCGAGCCTCTACGACCTCGATACCGGCCATATCCAAGCGTTCATTCAGTTGATCTACCAGTTGATCATTGATCTCCTTATTACCACCGCGGAGTGTCATCTCGTCGGATTCTACCGAACTGTCATCGTATGCATATTCACCGGCCACCTGACGGAGAGCAGCATCACTTTGTACTCGTACAAACGACTCAAAAGCCTTCATTCTGCTGGCTACTGTTGCAATTTGGTCAGTTTTTGCCGCCATTGTCTGAGCATCAATCTCGAACATTGCCTTATAGGTGTCCTTTAATTTCCAAACCAATACCAGACCAATCATAATTGGATTACCAATCTTATCATTGACCTTAATCGGATCTGCATTTAAGTTACGGGCACGCAACGATAATTTCTTTCTTGACAAGAATGGATTTACCCAAAAGAAACCCGTTTTTGTAAAAGTACCTTTATATTTACCAAAA
The DNA here is from genome assembly GCA_016282495.1 of Candidatus Saccharimonadota bacterium. Classification (GTDB taxonomy): domain Bacteria; phylum Patescibacteriota; class Saccharimonadia; order Saccharimonadales; family Saccharimonadaceae; genus Nanosyncoccus. Next base: position 867 of record JAEEKR010000031.1, on the reverse strand, counting down.
AGCACCATTACCCTAGCCTCATTAGGTTCTTGAGAAAAGAGTCCACATAAGCCAATAACAAAAAGCAAAGTAGCTAATGTAGAGATAAAGACAAAAGCTGGTAAAGACGCAAACACATAAAAAACCAAAAAGATAGAAACTATTGGTAAAACAATCAAGATTAAGAACAAGGCCAGAAAGCCGTTCAATGTCAATCCTTTAAAAGCAAATTCCTTTGTATTCATAATATTATATTTTTGATATTATTTTGATATCACAAAGATAAAGAGTTTTTCAATGAATAGCCAAATATTTTTATATGTTTTTCAACATATTACGGCAGTTATGAATTGATGGAGATAGAATTAATCACATTAGTAGAATTCGACAGCATAGAGGATTAAAAGAAGACAGCATCTGCCCTATAAGATCACCCTATGCCCTTAAATTAAAAAAATAGCCTTCACCTTCACCGGTTTTATAATTTGTTTGTAATCAAGCAATTGCAAAGTCAGAAAAATCAAAAAGGTGAACCCTAAGGGTTCACCAGGCCGAAAATCCCCATTTTACCCTATGCGGATAATTAGGGGAATTTTATGTTTCCTGTAGAGGACGACCTTGTGTCGTACCGCACGTATATTATTTTCCGGGCCTACACAAGGTTGGCCCCTACAGGAATAAATAAGCAAATAAATAATTAATTAAACAAGCAAACAGTTCCGGCCTTAGCAAAAAAGCGTGAAGAAAATTGAAGATGTTTCCCGTTAAGAACGAGCCTCGTCAAGCGAGCGAAGCGAGGGCGTTTGGCTCGTTTAGGGAAACATGCTTTGATTTTTAGCTTTTTTGCGCGAGCCGGTGACTTTTTTCTTTGGTTCGGTTTCTTTTTTG
>JAEEKR010000030.1 GCA_016282495.1 Candidatus Saccharimonadota bacterium | reverse complement strand
TTTCCGGCCCCATTTACTCCTAAAAGTGCAAATATTTCACCTCGTTTAATACTTAAATCAATTTCATTTACAGCTACCTTATCCTTAAATTTTTTTGTTAATTTTTTTGTTTTAATCGCAATCATTGTTTATTGTCTCCTTTTGAAAAAACTTTATCAGACAAATCTTCAATTGCATCTGCTTTTAATAGCGCAATACCTTTTTCTTTATCACATAATACGATAATAGAATCCCCAGAATTGATATCAAACATATCCCTTGCTTCCTTTGGAATTACAATTTGTCCTTTTTCTCCAACTTTAGCAATACCTACAAATTTATCTTTCATATAAGCCTCTTCTAAGTATAACTAGTTATACTTTTCATACTTAATTATACTTGTATTATTCTTAAAAGTAAACATATTAGAAACTCGAAATATTACGAGTTTTTCAATCTAAAAATCAACCCCAAAATCTGAGATGATACAACACAAGTGCTTATAAGTTTAATATTCAGGATTACAACAAAATAAGGCTTCCTAGAGCCTAGAGTATGGTGCGAGCGAAGAGACTCTAACTCTCGACCTCTTCCTTGGCAAGGAAGCGCTCTAAACAACTGAGCTACGCTCGCGCATGTATTTATTGTAACACATACTATGATTTTTGGGAAGAATTAATGCGATTATGCCACCCTTTGCCAATCTTTGCCAAGAAAAGTATTTTGACTTTGGTTGATGATTGCTTGCACGACAGTATCTCTATTCATAGCGTATTCCATGGCGGCTTTTTCACCAGCATCGGTATCAGCCAGTTTTTTAGCTTCATTGTATGCATTATTAATATAACGTTCCATTGCTATGATGCTTTTTTTCGCGACCACTAACTCTTCCTGATTCATATACTTGATTTCTTCCTCGGTAAGATTATCTAGCATTTGACGAATATCAGTAGCTTGCTCTTTTAACTCTATTAACGCACACCATTTTGCACACAATCTGGCCCCATTATATTTATCTTCCGGCAAGGAATCTTTGTCTGCAAGCCTCTCTGCTAAATCTTGAGAATATCCGACGACAAACCTTGGCATAACCTGAATCCTGCCCTTTTCAAACATTGGCTTCTCATCGACGTTGAGTGTATTTTTATCTTCGCAATACTTAGCAGAAGTAAACCCAGGTATTTTAAGTCCATATCTATTTCTGAGAGATAAGGATCTATCGAATTCTGAAACTTGCTCTGGAATATCTTTCTTTTTCCCATATACATGCCTCCACCTAAACTTCTTTGCTATATCATCGTGGTCGGTATTGTATGTTAAATCGACTGCAAAAGGTAGTGTTTTGTGGCCAGTTAGTTCATTGCTAAACACCCCAATCATATCGATATGATTAAAAACATCGTCAATTTCAGAGGTAGGAAAAGTAGTTAGTGCCAACCAATCAGGGTCATCGCCGTACGACTTATCTTCGCTAAACCAATCGTCCATTTCCACCATATCAGTAAAAGTTATCTCGAGTAGTTTTGCATCGGAACGTTCTTCAGCTTTATTATAAAATGGAGAGTTTTTAAAACTTTTTAGCCGACCAATATCACTTTCAACTTCACCTTCTGAGTAAACTGTACCCTTAAAATCCTCTGGGTATGGTGTCATATCCTTCAGAACTCTCTCTATACTCGAAAGCGTACTTGGTGAATTAGGGTCGACCATAAATATCTCCTATTTAGAATTTGTTGTCATAATTATATCATGAAAAAGGCTCACCGAATGGTGAGCCGCAGGAGGCTTAGTCTTCGTTGTCCTGAGGGAAAAAATGCTCAGCAATCCATATAAGGACACTAGTGACGAAACGATCCTGATAGTTGTGGTTTGAGGAAGCAATCTTAATTTCGATAATTCCTCGTTTAAAGAGTTTTTCGTTTGTTGCTACATACATGGTATGGTGTGATCTCATCTCTACGATGTTGTTCAGCTCATTCCATGTGTCTGTAGAAAGAAATTTTTGGTACTTTGCCGCTGGGTAGCGAATCTCTACGTTAGCCGGACGGCCCTGTACTGGAATCTCGCAAACAGAAAAGGTAAATCGTTTATGAGTCGCATTCCATTTGGAGACAAATTCGGATATGCTCACGAAATCCCCTCCAGCTTAACGATTCTTCTGTTATTGAAGAAGTTTTGGACCATCTTCGAAATGTCGTCTTCTCCGTAGCCATTTTCGGCAAGTCTTTCCAGAAAGCTGTATGCTCTGGACAGGTCATCAGTGTCCACGAATACTTCTTCAGGGTTATCTACAGAGAAGACCCCTTCAGTCTTTCGTGATGATTCTATTTTGATCTTTTTGCCGAGATGAGCAAGACACGGATCGGCATCTCTGAACTCAAGCAGACTTTCGGATAAGAAATGAGTAAAATCGGAGCCAAGCTCCATTTTTCCTCCTTCAATAAATCCAATAAGGATTTCGTGTATCTTATCGTATTCGCCTCTTCTTGCGAGCTCATTCTGGGTACAGATAGTCAGAAACATGTTTCTGCGTTCAAGCCCCATCTGATATAACTCGATAACGTCCTGCGTACAGTGGATGCTACCTACCAGCTCACTGGCTGGCAGATTCTCAAAAATTTTCTTCATGTAAACACTCCTTTTTAATGTACTAGCTTTTTGAGCTGTTTAGTATTATAGCATATTTTTTACTATTTTTCAATAGTTTTTTGGGACTTTTTTTATTTTTGTATCTGTTGGCCTCTGTTGCATCTTAATGTTTTTTATTATTTTACTATTGACTTTTTTGCAATTGTGTGCTATAATGGAGGTTATGATTCGATAAAACGAATCACGATCGTTAACTTCGTTTGGTAGAAATCAATCGCAGTGTAGGGTTTTTGTTTCTCAATAAAAGTCCTATTCTGCGATTGATATCTAAATTTATAAGAGCAAAGGGCTAGTGACCCTTCTTCTAGATTGATTCGCGCTTTGGATGAAGAACAAAAATATTTTTAAAGGAGAATTTGCCATGAAAATGACTACTTCAAAAACGTTCGAGACCAAAACCAATATCTGCGGCCTGACTAAACTGACCGCGGGTCAGAATCTCATTAAGGCTATCACCGGCGCCGATGCTCCTATCGGCATTCTTGAATGTCGCTATGACGAGCTTTTCAAAATCTTCGCACTGGCACTTACGCCCGAGGAAATCGACCTTGTTGACAAGGGTTACGGATTCCGCTGCGAAAGGCTCTCCCAGAAGGAGATCGCTGCTCAGCTCAATGTGATGCCTATAGAGGTATCCACAATGATGCATGTTTGCATCGAGAAGCTGAAAAGGTCGCCCTTTAAGAGCCAGATCAAGAAGCTCTCCGCCTCTGTTGAGGATGTCGAAGCCTTGATCAAGGATCTCAGCAGTAAAGAGCTTGTACGAGTGTACAACGATGAGTTGGCACATAAGTACAACAATGCCGTAGAAATGGCCAAGCGTTCAGACGCTGTCGCGGAAGCGGCCAAGGCCGAAGCCTCAAAGCTTTCCTACGACAACCAGAAACTGCAGGAGCAGAATGCTGAGTTGAAAAAACAGCTCGATAAGGCGGCCGCCCTCTGCGCCAAGCTTTCAGGCCAGGCTGAGAAAGTGAAGGTCCTTGAGGCCACGCTGCGTTCCGCAGCGAATTCACTGAATAAGGCTGTATCTGCACTTGATGTCAATAAGGAAGGGGATGAGCTGAAAGACCTCGGTCTTATAGCAGAAACCCGTTCAGCGCTTGCTAGCGTTGGCATTCACACTGTAGAGAAGCTCTGTTCGCTCTCATCCCAAAACCTGTCCAAGCTTGGACTGGGAAGCTACGTAAAGGAAATTTCAATGAAGCTCAAAAGAAAGGGGCTTCATCTCCGAAACGTTGCATAACCCCAAACGAAGAACCCCAAAACCCCCGCAAATACCCCGGGGGTTCTTCTTTTTTTATAATTCTTCGATTTTTACACGAGTTTGCTTTGTAGTGTCACGATCGCGGACGGTAACAGTGTTATCATCTAAAGTATCAAAATCTATTACAACACATTTTGGTGTGCCGATTTCGTCTTGTTTGCGGTAGCGTTTGCCAATATTGCCAGAATCATCCCAAGTAACATAGGTGTATTTTTCGCGAAGTTTATTATAAACTTCCTTGGCCTTTTCTACGAGCTCTGGTTTGTTTTTGAGAAGTGGCGAAACACAAAAACGATATGGTGCGAGATGTTCTGGGAGTTTTAGAACGATGCGGCTATTGCCGTCGATTTCGTCTTCGGTATAGGCTGTAGAAAGAATTGCAAGGAAGAGGCGTTCGACACCCATGGACGGTTCGATTACGTGTGGGACGATAGTCTCGCCGGTGTTTTTGTCGCGATATTCCATAGATTTACCGGATTCTTTTTCGATGTTTTTAAGATCGAAATCAGTACGATAGGCTAGACCCATCAATTCTTCTTCGCCGTTTGGATATTCGAACATAAAATCAACGGTGCGTTTGCTATAATGGGCGCGATCTTCGGGAGCGACTTCAAGAAAATTAATATTTTCAATATTTAGGCCCATGCGAGTTTTTAGGAAATTCTTGAAATCATTCAAGACATTTTCGAACTCGGTTTCCCAAGAATCTGGGTGGACAAAGTATTCAAGCTCGAGCTGATAGCATTCACGATCGCGCAAGATGAAATCACGCGGGGAGATTTCATTCCTGAAAGCTTTTCCCTCCTGAGCGATAGCAAATGGTAGATTTGGATAGATGGTATCAAGAACGTTTTTGTAATTCGTGAAGATACCTTGGGCAGTTTCTGGGCGAAGGTAGGCAGTATTTTTCTCGGCGAGTTCTGGGTTATTAGACGTATCTTCTGGCAAAACGGCGCCAACGTGAGTAGAAAACATCATGTTGAACTTGCGGATTTCACTCCAATTTTCTTTGCCACAAACTGGGCATTTGGTGTGGGTGGCGAGAAATTCTTCGGTAGTGACGGATTCGGAGATTCCTTCAGCAATTTTATCGGCACGGAAACGGGATTTACATTCTTTGCATTCTACGAGCGGATCGGCAAAGGTATCTAAGTGACCAGATGCCTTCCACGTGCGTGGGTTCATCAGAATTGCAGCATCAACGCCATAAGCGTTATCCTTTGAATCAACAAAGTAATGCCACCATTCATTTGTGATTTTCTTTTTCAACATTACGCCGAGCGGGCCAAAGTCCCAAGTGCCGGCCATACCACCGTATACTTCGCTGCCTTGGAAAATAAAGCCGCGGCGTTTACATAAACTTACAATATCTTCTAATTTTGCCATAGCTTAATTATATCACGCTTTAATCACAGACCTTGCGATATAGAGAACCGACGGGAGCATACCCTCAATATTTTTGACTTTTTCGACAATTTCGAGTTTTGACGCAATCATTAGGCGCATTAGTTTGATTTCATTTTTACCAATATTACCCCCGATTTTTGGCTCCAAAGCTTCTTCTACGCTATTCCAAACGTAAGTTTGACCTTCTTCTAATTTATTACCGGAAACATCGCGGTGAATATTCAAAACTTCGCCCTTAACTCGAGCAAGATTAAATAAAAACCAACTTTCGATAAGCGACAAATTATAGTTTTTATCAATGGCTTCTAAAGCTTGCTCGGTGAGTGAGAAAAACTCTGGGCTATCTATGGTTTCGGCGGCTTGATTGATTTTTTTCAGAATGAGAGAGCCGAGTTCTAATTTAGTAACGTCGGTGACGATGTTTTGATAGTATTTCAAAAGCTTGGCGCTAGTTACAATGCCAAATTCGTCTTTGCCTTGATGAATGACGATATCCGAAAGGCAGAAAAGTTCGATGCCGCCAGCAAGTTTGGATTTTTCTCTGCGCACGCTTTTGGCCATAGCAGAAAACTTGCCCTCGGGAGTAATAAAAGTAAGAATACGATTAGCTTCGCCGTAGTTAGTGCGACGAAGAATGAAGGCTTTGGTCCGCAAATCTTTTGGCATAGGCGGTGATCTCCTTTGGATACATAGTATCCTTATTTAACTTTCCAACTACTCCATACTCGGAGAGATCTTGGTCTTTTAGATTAAGCGAAGAAATAATCACTACTGGGATTTTAGCGGTATCGGAATATGAGGCGAGCTCGTTTAAAAAAGTGAAACCGTCTGGGCCGGAAAGCAAAATATCTAAAAAGATTAGGCCCGGCATGTTTTGATCTATATTTGCCATAGCCTCGATGGCATTGGAAAAAATTTTCGTTTCGTAATCTTTGCAAGCTTTCGCGATGCATTCGGCCATAATTTTATCGTCTTCGATAATATAAATCATCCAAACAAACTCGCTTGTTTAGAAATTGGTAACTCAACAAAAAAGCTGGTGCCATCGCGATGTCTCACGGCGCCAACTTCGGCGTTCATGTATCTTGAAAAAGTTGATGCGATATATAGACCGAGGCCTGAGCTGCCTGGGCGCATAGCGATGCTAACTGGTTTTTCAATCCAGCCACGTTTCATTTCGCGCCAAACGTCCATTGGAAGCGCTGGGCCAAAATCCCTAACGCCAACTCGCACTCTACCGTTGTGATCTTGTACGGTGAGTTCGCTCAATGTTTCTTGGTCAGAATAATGCATGGCGTTGAGACAAAAATTGTAAACTACGCTATGGAGAAGATCACTGTTTGCAATTACTAATCTAGACTGATTAGTATAGCGGATGTTGAGTTCGCGATTATTGAATCGGAAAAGATGTTTTAGTTCCGCTACAACATCGTCGCAAACGCCACGCACGCTGACTGGCTCCATTTTAAACAAACCGTCTTCTAAGTGTGCGATTTTGGTAAGATCGTTTACTTGTTTAATGGCGCGCTCGGACACATCGATAATTTGCGAGCGGACATGGGAATTAGCATCTTGATTTTCGAGATCAAGAGACAAAGCAAGCTGACGAATAAGCGACATGGGAGCTTTCAGCTCATGGGCCGCTATCAAAATACTAGACACCTCGCTTTCCATGAGGTAATTATAGCATAGGATTAGCTATTGTATTTGATACTATTGATAATTTTGTCAAAGTCTTCACCAAAGAGTTCAGAATCTGTTTGAAGAACCACCGTTTTATCCCTGATCTTTAAAACGGCAATTCTGCCAACAAGTTGGTTTGGCAACGTGCCAGAATAAACGTTAACTGATCCGCCGTTAATTTCTCTAACTTCTAATCGTAATGAGCCATTTTGAATCGAACCATCATATCCTCTAGTCACGTCTTCGAACGATCTGTTATAAATGAAAATTCTTAAGGCGTAGATTGTATTATTTGAAATAGCATGTATTTCAACTGGGTTCATATAGGCTTCGTAGTCACCGCCGTTCGCAGCGTCTCTAGCAATATAGAGACTCCAGGTTTTTGGATATTCAAATGATAATTCCCCATAATCAACTGGGCCAAGGAAGCTCCTGAATGGTTGTTTTTCTCTTTCGGCAAATTCTTTCTCAAGTTCCTCTGCTTTTTTGTTTTCAGCGATTGCGACGGCTTGGCTAATTTGGCCTTCGACATTCGTAGTAGCATCATTTAATTGTGAAAAAAGAAAGATGCTAAGGATTAATAAACCCAAAGCAACAAGCGAAACTATAGCTAGCGCTGCAGTTTTCATCATTGATGATGACCCATGTGAACGACTAGGAACGGGATCATAACCATAACCACCATAATTATTTGGTGTAGGAATTGGGTTTGAAATAATATGCTGATTATCCATATGTCTATTATAGCATAAGCATTATTTTTTAGATATATTATTTGATTTCTGTGCCGCCCCATTCTATGACGGAGTAGCCTTTTCGCTCGGTTTTTTCTAGTTTTTGCTCATCAACTACGATTTTTTGGTTTAGTGGTTTATATTCCATTAGTATACGAATGGTAGTGTCTGGTTTTGGCGAAACTTTTAGCGGCATCCACTCTTCTATTTCTGCAGTGGTGGCAAATCGAATGTAGTTGTATTTATTATTCTCCATTTTCGGTAGCCAATAGATAATAAATTCATTAGCTTCCCTTTCATTTAGGCCTAAAACTTCTAGTTTTTCTTCAAGAAATTTAGCAGTCTCCTCTCCTGCTACAACAAATCCTTCGTCTTTTTGATCTATGTCATTAATACCTTCCCAGTATAAGCCGTAGTATTCTCTGTTATTCGATATTAATGTGCCGTCCGGTTTTGCAATAACTCGCCAACCGGCCTTTTCGTCATACTTTGGGTAAGTGGTAGTAAGAAGTTCTGGCCTACCGAGCTCAACATTAATCTCCGTTTCTTTTTCTGGATAGAGATAGATCATCGGTTTATATACCGTGTTCGGATCGCACATTGGATTGTTCTCTTCAATTTCTATTGTCCTGATTATGTCGGTTTTAGCAACAAGATCTTTTTCAGCTTCAACTAAAATAATATAAACCTCAATCGAGCAAGGTCCACATCCACCGTCATATCCAATTTCTATTGTTACGACATCTCCGTTTTTACTGACATCACTAATGCGATTGAAGCTGCCACCGCACCAGTACTTTTCAAAATATGTAGCAATTAGATCGTGTTTTTCAAAATAATCTTCATTTAGTTCATCTGGTTTATAAAGCTCTGGCGTTTCTGGGGCTGGGATTGGTGCTATATAGCCGCAATCTGTATCACCTGATCCATTTATACAGTCGGTTGGTTCGTTATAAACCGCATCGTCTGGCGGTAGAGGATACGACGTAGCATAATGCGCGCCTATACCATCATAAAAATCTTGAAGATCAGAATAGCTCGATATTACTTTTACCGAGTCGACGTATTCTATTAAGCTATCACTGTAATTATAATCTTCTAAAATCACATAGGAATTAACTTCGCTAATATCTTCCTCTTCAACTGGCTGTTCTGGTGTTTCTGGTTTATTAGCAAAAACCAACACGATAATTATAGTGGCGACCAAAACTGCAATTGCAAAAATTGCCGCAATTATAATTGGTAAATATTTGTTCTTTGGTTTTTGTTCCTGCTTTGGCGCTGCTTGCTCTACTATTTCGTTGCCCATATTTCCTCCCTAATTATTTTTGCTAAAGTCTTCAGACAAAACTGTGACTTCGTTTTTTAGACTATTTAAATCTTTTTTAATTTCTTCGGCCAGTTTGATTGAACTTCTGTATTTTTCCGTAGCATGGTCGAGCGAAAATTCGTCGCCGTAGAACCAATCTATTTCTTGATTTAATTGTTCGATTTTTTGATCGATTGTTTTATCTTGATTTAACATCCTTGATCTCCGCCTTAATTTCTTGTTTTTCTGTTGTGATTTTTACAACGTTTCCTGGTGAGACTTTGCCACTTAGAATAGCGTAGCCTTGCCTTAAAACTTTCTCAGGGTTTAACGCTTCTAGGATTTTAATGGAACTTTCTAGTTTGCTATTAATAGCGTCAATTTCTAGGATAATTTTTTGTCTCAGTTCTTTAATGCTATCGTTAATACTATCTTCGGCTTGCCTGATTTTATCTTGCAAAATGTTGCTGACACGCATAATGTTTTCGTTGATTTTGGTGACTTCTGTCTTTTTATCTCTCGTTAACATTTGCGCGACGTTTGATGGCGTGGAGCCGCGAAGATCTGCGGCAAGATCAGACAATGACTCGTCTACTTCGTGACCAATTCCAGTAATGACCGGGATTTTGCTCGCAGCAATTTCGCGTACCAGTAACTCATCATTAAATACGGCAAGGTCATCTGCACTGCCACCGCCACGAATAATTGCAATAATATCTACTTCGCCATGTTCGTTAAAATACTTTAAAGCGTGAACAATTTGCTCGGCAGCGCCAAGTCCTTGCACTTGCACGTGAGCGACATCGATTTTTAATCCACCCCAACGTTCATCGATGATTTTAATAAAATCGGCGTAGCCTGCAGCGCCAGTGGAAGAAATAACGCCAATCCTTTTGATATTTGCTGGCATTGGGCGTTTTTTAGAAGAGTCGAAAATACCTTCTTTTTCTAGTTTGGCCTTCAATAACTCAAAACTTTTTTTAAGATTTCCCTCTCCGATCGGCATAACTTCTCTTATAGTAAAAGAGAATTTACCCCATTTAGTGAGTTTTGGCGTACCTCTCAACATAACGGTCATACCGTCTTCAATCGGCATGCGCATTTGATATAAGCTCATAAAACAATTAATGCTCGATTCTTCGTCTTTAAGATCGAAAAATACCCATTTGCCTTGGTTTATTTTGAAACTTGAAACTTCGCCTTTTAGAATGATTTCTGAAAAAGAGAGATCTAGGGTTTGATTACAAATATCAACGAATTGTGAGACGGTGAAAACTGGTTTCTCGCTCATTTAGCAGTCGCTTTTTTATCTTTACCGATCTTCGAGATTGCGTTTTGATAAAAACCGTAGCCGCTAAGAATGGTGCTGCCAAGAACGATCACACGTGTCATTACAACGATGGTGCCGGCAAGAGCTAGCTCAACGCCAAGTTGGCTCATGATGCCTGCCATACCGAGCTCATATAGACCATAAGGGATGATGGCACCAAGTACTGAACCGATAGCCTCGCCAATCATGATTTGTGGGAGTAGCCATGGGTGACCAAGACTAATGGAGACGACCCAATAAGTAGCGATTTCTAGAAAACTATATAAAATGCCCCAAAGAATTGGTTTAATCAGCATCCTTTTATGACGCCTAGCTGTCATCAAGTCACCATGAATATCGGTGAGATATTTATCAATTGTTTCGTATTTAACCACAACACGTTTTTTACCGAAAGTGATTTTTCTAACTATGAAGTTACAAAAGCTGGTGATATGTTTGGAAAAGGAATGAATCCACTTAAGGTTACTGGCAACCACCAAAATGATTGCTATTGCGCCTACAATTGCTAAACTAATAAGGATAGTGGCTAAAATTACCCATTTCCCTTTGTCTGGAACTTCGCCAAATAATAGCAAGAATAAAATTGCGACAAAAGTTTGAAGCTGATTAGCACAAATTGTAATAATATAGCGAAGTGCATACATGAAACTGGTTTGACCAGGTGTAGCTCCGAATTTATTAAGACGCCAGGTGATATAGCCAAGCCCGCCAAAACCCCCGGCTGGCACGGCATGGTTGACAAAATTTAGTTCCAATGAAACACGCATCAGCTCCCACGAGGCAATTTTTTTAGCGTCCTTTTTAGCAGCCATATAAGAGAAAAACATCTGCCCGCAGCAATAATACATAAAAAGCTGTTCCGGAATTAATAATAGTAAAACAAAGATGTTTGTTTCGCTTAGGTGATTAACCGCTTCTTTAATGTCGTCGAAGTTTTTCCAAACAACTACGGCTACTAAAATAAGAGTAAGAATTGTTAAAACTGAACGGGCAGATAGTTTAAATTTTCGCTTAGACATAAGAGAATTATAACACACTGTGTTATAATTATGGTAATGAAATATCTAGCAATTCTTGGGCGCCAACCAAAGATTTCACTCGCCGAGCTCGAAAGCCTTTTTGATACGGTCGAGCCTATATCCGAGAACTTAGCAACATTTGAAAGTGGTAACTCGCCAAACATTAATAGACTTGGTAGCGTGTTAAAAATTGGAGAAAAGATTGAATCTAGCCCTTTAGAATTTTTGTCTGGCGTGGCTAAGGGTAAGGTCACTTTTGGAATTTCTGATTATTCTAGAGGCGCGAATGCTTATAAGACTAACGGCGAGGCATTAAAACTTAAGAAAATTTTGGTTCGTCACGGAATAAAAGCGCGGGTTTTGCAGAATAAAACCGCTGCTCTTTCGACCGCAACCTCGCACCATAATCAAATTGGCGAAAAAGATGGGCATTTTGAGTTGATTAAATATGGGAAAACCTGGTGGAATGTAATTGGAGTGCAAAATATTACGAGCTATGCCAAAAGAGACCAAGCAAGGCCTGCGCGCGACGCCAAGGTTGGTATGTTGCCACCGAAACTTGCCCAGATTTTGATTAATTTATGCGGGGATTTACCTAAAAATTCAGTACTTTTAGACCCATTTTGCGGCACTGGAGTAGTTTTGCAAGAAGCAATGCTGCTTGGCTATATACCCTATGGCACAGATTTAAGTGAGAGGATGATTGAATATAGCAAAAAGAACTTAGATTGGCTTGCAACAGAGAAAAACTTGACAAATCAAAGCACTTATGCTAAAATGGAATTATGCGTCGGCGACGCGATGGATTTTGATTGGTCCAAAGATATAGATGCGGTCGCCTGTGAAACTTATCTGGGGAGTCCAATGTCTAAACCCCCAGTAGAAATTAAATTAAAGGAAGAAAAACAGGGGTGTTCTGCAATTATTCTCGGGTTTTTGAAAAATCTTGCCAAACAGGTAAAAACTGACACTCCAGTAGTGATCGCTGTCCCCGCTTGGCTAAGGCCTGACAAGAGTTATTCTCGCCTGAATATGCTTGACGAAATAGATAAGCTGGGGTATAATCTTATAAGATTTAAGAATGTGAGTCAGAGAGATTTGATCTATCATCGAGATGGTCAGGTTGTGGCTCGAGAAATAATAGTATTAAGGAAAAAATAATATGTCACATGTTAAAGCTGGTGGTACCGCGAAGAACGTCCACAATAATGCCGGCCAACGCTTAGGCGTCAAACGTTTTGGTGGCCAAAAAGTCAAAAATGGCGAAGTTTTGGTACGCCAAACTGGTAGCACTAAAATTGCTGGCCCTGGGACTTATATGTCTCGTAACTTCACGATTCATGCCGCAAAAGATGGTGTAGTTGTTTTTGTAAAAACCAAAAAGACTCATTTCTCTGGCAAATCTTTGCCACGTGTTCGCGTAGAAGTTCACTAAAACTAGATTCTAGAAACTGTTTATGTTAAAATACTGCCATGGGCAGTATTTTAATTGTTGGAAATATAGTAAAAGATATATACCTTAGGCTAGACGAGCGGCAGAATGTTTTTGAAAAAGATTCCAACAATGTGCCTTGGCTTAATTTAGGATTTGATGGATCTTCACATAAATTCTTTAGACGCACTAGCGTATATGGCGGTGCGGCTGTCACACTCGAAGTGCTGAACAAGTTTGGTGTTGACGCCGAAATTTCAGGTGCAAAATTAAGATACGAAAATGGTGAGTTGGTTGAAAACGACCAGAAAACTTCCGATTATCGCTATGTTTTATGTAGTGGTGAGAAGATTAGCTATTTTGTGCCAAGCACTAGGACCCATACTAGTTTAAGTGCACCATCGAGGCCGGTTGATTGGGTGTTTATTGATAAATCCGCCACGATAACCACCGCATTAGTTGAATCATTAGAAACCTTTTTTGCGGTTTCAAAAAATACCAGATTGGCCGTATATGTGTCAAAAGATGCATCGGAAGTTGCTAGAAATTTAGCTAAAAGAGCAACTTTAATTTTTTCAGAAATTACACCACCAAAAGAACTGGTGGATAGGACTTTTATTATCAAAAACGATACAATTTCAATCAATGATGATAAAGTAACTTGGAATTTAGCTAAAACCGATATGCTTACACATCTTACTGTCCACTCTATTGCGGCAGCTTCGATTATTGGAGCTTTATTTAGTGGCAAAAATAAACTAGAGTCAATGGACCTTGCTAAGGCAAATGTTGAGAATGCTTCGCTTGCAGGCGCCTTAGACATTAAAAAACTTGAAGAAATTGTTAAAAAAGAGAAATCTGAAGAGATAGATCTTGAAATGATGGCAAAAAGTTTGATGACACTGAAAAAAGGTATCCTTGCGGCGGATGAATCTGGTGGCTCAATTCATAAAAAATTTGAATCAATGAATATACCGGATGATTTCGAGCATCGCCGTGATTATCGCAATATTTTCTTCACTACTAAAGATCTAGAAAAATTTGTTTCTGGAGTAATTCTGTTTGATGAGACTGCAAAACAAAAAGCAGATAACGGACAAAATTTTGTGGAATTTTTGACCTCTCGTGGAATCATCCCTGGCATTAAAGTCGACCAAGGTTTGGCTGATTTACCGAATTCTTCTGAGAAATATACTAAGGGCTTGGATGGCTTAGATGAGAGATTAAAAGAGTATTATCAAATGGGGCTCAGGTTTGCAAAATGGCGTGCAGCATTTGAGGTCACCGAGTCTACGCCAACAGAAAATGCGATTGAAAAAAATTGCGAGATTTTAGCGAAGTATGCCCTTTTATGCCAACAGACTCATATCGTGCCAATTGTGGAACCAGAAGTTGTGCATGATGGTAATTATTCGGCTAAACACTGCGCTCTATTAACTGGCAAGATTTTAGATGTTTTATTTGAAAAATTGAAAGAATTAGGCGTGAGATTAGAAGCCTGCATTCTGAAGTGCAATATGGTCCTTGCGGGCAAACAATTCGAAACCCAATCAACTCCTGGTGAAGTTGGTGAGTTGACGGCAAAAACATTGAGGGATCATGTACCTAAAGAACTCGCAGGCGTGGTATTCCTTAGCGGCGGACAAGGCGTGGAGCAATCCACAGACAACCTGCAAGCCGTGACAAACCAAGGACCGTTCCCATGGCCGGTAACATTCTCATTTGCAAGAGCATTACAAGGGCCGGCGCTTGAGGCGTGGCTCGGAGATAATAATAATGCCGATAAAGCCCGCTCCGCCTTCTATGATAGGCTCGTTGCGAATACAAACGCGCTAATAAAACACTAATTAAATAACCAAGGAAAACTATCTGGGACACGCTCGAGGCCGCTCGGCCAAGCTTATGGTCCCAGATGGTATTTTCTTGGTTTTTATTATTCAGCTTTTTCTTCGCTAGATTCTTCTGGTTTGGAGCCGTTGTCTGCAGGAACATCGGCTGCATCAACTGAAGTTTCTTCAGCTGCTTCAGCCTCACGAGCAGCAGCTTCTGCGGCTGGGTCATAAAGATTAGCAATGACGGTTTCTTTATCTAGCTCCTTATCGGCAAGCTCTACGCCCTTTGGAAGAACCAAATCGGCAATAGTGATTTTATCATCGAGCTCGTTCATATTAGCAGCGTCGACTGTGATTTCTTTCGGAAGATCAGCTGGTTTGGCCTTAACATCGATTTCTTCAAGCGTATGCAAAAGAGCGTAGTGCTTTTTGTTGGCCTCGGAAGTCTCGAAGTTGATAATGACGATAGGAGTTGTAGCTTCAACGACATCAGTAGCAGAAACGGCTTGAAAATCGATACTAATAATCTTTCTGCTAACTGGATCGACAGAAACATCTTTGACAATAGCCATTTGTTTTTTATCATCAATGGCTAGGTTGACTGGGGAGTGGTAACCTACTACTTTTAGTACTTTTTCGGTTTCAACATAACCAGATTGTGCTAGAATATTATCTTTTTTTGCACCATAGATGACAGATGGAATTAAACCATTGGCACGGAGCGTTTTGATTTTTTTGCCGACTACGGTACGTTTTTCGAGTTTGAGTTGATTTTCAGACATATTTAATAATTCCCTTCTTCTTATATTTTACACTATTTTTAACCTTAAAACAAGTCACGGTTATTTCTTTCACCAAAACCTTCCTAGTGTTTTTGTTCCTGTAAAAATCACGGCAATACATGAAAATATACTCATAATGCTAGTTAGAATAAATGGTCCCAGGTTTTGTTTTTGCTCTGTAATTGAATCTATTTCTATGTTAAAAGTTTCGTCATAGTTTTCAAACCAATCATGACACGATACTTTATAAGTACCGTTTTCGAAAAAGGTTAATTCATAGTCATTACTTTCACGCCTGTCGACAATGATATCTTCTCGATTGGTGACCAGTATTACCTTAGCTTGTCTATTATTTTTATCTGTTTCATATCTAACATAGACTTCTGGATTAACCGTGTATAGATTGTAAAAGAATTGGTCGGTATATGGGATTCTAGTATCTAAATAATCTTCAATTTGAGAGATACCGTAACCCATTGGTTCTCCCCATTTTGCCTTATCTTTTTCAATTGATGATTTTGGAATTTTTGATTCAAACTCATAAAACTTATCCATGATGTTTTCTTTAGTAAGTATAGTTTTGCGTAACGCGAAATACCGATTAGCAAGTTCGTTCGGAAAGTTTTTATGTAGTCTTTCGAAGAGCAAATTAGTATTTATACCACTTTGCTCTTCGTAGTCTAAAAGTTGATTAGAATTTACGCCCCATGAAGCATTAAGGTCGAATAATGATAAAAACCATTTTTTACCATCATATGATCCTACTAACATGTTTTTTCCGACATTATCTACTAAGTCTGCGAATTCAGCCATTACATAATAATTAAGTAAATTATCTAAATCAAAATAGTCATTAACTCTCTGTTTGAAATCATCATCTGCGCTATGCATTACAAAATCAATAGCCTGATTTAGTTGGGAAACGGCATATCCTTCGTCATCGCCCAATTCAAAATCCCACGTGCTATCGAAGCTAATTTTATTTCTAAACATGTTTGATTCTTCGCACCAGTCGCTGCTAAATAATATATTTTGCGTACTCTTTTTATCCATACCAAACATCCAATCGCTCTTTGGGATGTTCAAAGTATATAAACCAAAAAAATCACCATTGACATAAACTTCTGTTGGGAAACCATCAGTCTCTCCATAATTTGGTGAAGATACAAAATGACTATATTTTTCATTAATACTAGCAACTATATTCGCAGTAACAATGTTTCTGGCATTAGTTTTATCGTCCCAATTAGCTTTTAAAGTATATTTATTATATTTACCCCATCCAAAATCGGCATTCTTTTTATCTTTATATGAATTATCATCATATAAATCAACTGTGTAACTTTTCTTCTCAAATGCAAGGCTAGCAGAACCTTGAAGTTTTATTTTGGCATAACTTTCAAAGGATTGCGTATCGTCTTCAAATTTAAATCTGACTTTTCTTTTATCGCTTTTACTATCCATTGCTGAGATGTCGCCTTCAATAAAAATTTTTGGAATGGTTACCTCGTTGTCGCCATCCGCGAAAGTTGTTGTATTAAATATCAAAAAACTAAAAATGGAACTTAGTAGAATGAAAGCACAAATACTACTCGCGTAACGCATTATTGTTCCTTCAAAAGTTCTTTTAGGTACTTTCCGGTAGGGGTTTTAGCTTCTTTAGCTAGTTGTTCTGGTGTACCTTCTGCAATGATTTTCCCACCATTTTGCCCACCTTCTGGACCCATATCAATAATCCAGTCGGCAGATTTTATTACATGCAGATTATGTTCAATAACAACCATAGAATTACCACCGTCAACCAGCTTGTTGAGAATTTTTAGGAGTCTTTTGACGTCGTCGGTATGAAGGCCAGTGGTTGGCTCATCTAAAATATAAAGCGTTCTGCCAGTTGATTTGCGCGCAAGTTCGGTAGCAAGTTTAATACGTTGGGCTTCGCCGCCCGAAAAGGTAGTAGCTGGTTGACCAAGACGAATGTAACCAAGTCCAACTTCTTTGATAGTTTGAAATTTTGAAGCAATGGCTGGAATGTTGGCAAAAAATTCCGTAGCTTCGTTGATAGTCATGTCGAGAATTTGAGAAATATCTTTACCTTTGTATTTAATCTCCAAAGCTTCACGGTTATATCTTTTACCATGACAAGCTGGGCAGGTAACATAAACATCTGGCAAGAAATGCATTTCGATTTTATTAACACCATCTCCTTGGCAGTTTTCACAACGACCGCCTTTGACATTAAAACTGAAACGTCCAGCTTTGTAGCCTCTCACTTCGGCTTCTGGTTGATGCGCGAAAAGTTCACGAATTTGATTGAAAACTCCTGTGTAAGTTGCAACATTACTACGTGGCGTGCGGCCGATCGGCGATTGATCTATTACAATTATTTTGTCGATATTTTCGATACCATCAATGCGATCATGTAAACCTGCAACGGTTTGTGCTCGATGAAGTCTAGCTAAAAGTTCATTTGCTAAAATGCTATTTACGAGCGTAGATTTACCAGAACCAGAAACGCCAGAAACTACCGTGAGAACGCCAAGTGGGAAATGTGCATCGATGTTCTTTAAGTTGTTTTCTCTTGCACCACGTACGATAATTTCTTTACCTTTTTGTGGTTTGCGACGAGTTTTTGGAATATCAATTTTTTTCTTGCCGGAGAGGTATTGCCCCGTGATAGAGTTTTTATCGGCCATGATTTCTTTTGGTGTGCCAGCAGAAACTAATTCACCACCCGCATCGCCAGCGCCAGGACCAATATCTATAATATAGTCACTTTGAAGCATGGTGTCTTCGTCGTGTTCAACAACTAGCACTGTATTTTTTAAATCACGAAGATGCTTTAATGTAGCGATTAGCTTATCATTATCACGCTGGTGCAAACCAATTGATGGCTCATCTAGCACATATAGAACACCTTGCAAGCCAGAACCTATTTGCGTTGCTAAGCGAATGCGCTGCGCTTCGCCGCCAGAAAGCGTATTAGCGGCGCGACTTAGCTCCATATAGCCGAGACCAACGTCTTGCATAAACTTCACGCGCTCGCGAATTTCTTTCAAAATTGGTTCGGCGATTACTTTTTCTGATTCGGAAAACTCCAAATCTTGGCTTAAAATTTCGAGCGTTGAGTCTACGTCCATGTTACACATATCAACAATATTTAAGTCATTGATAGTAACGGCTAAAACAACTGGTTTCAAACGGGCGCCGTGACAAGCCTGGCATTCTCGAACACGCATAAAACGTTCGATGTCTTTACGTACAAAGTCTGACGATTCTGGATTATGATAACGTCTTTCTAGAGTTGGAATTACACCTTCGTATGTTGTCTCATAAATTGTGCCTTCGCTAAATTTTCCTTTACCAGCAATTTTAACTTTATATTTTTCATCGCCGGTACCGTAGAGAATTTTCTGAATTGCATCTTCTGATAAATCGCGAATTGGAACATGAATTGAAAAACCGTGTTTATTACCAACGCCTGCAAGTCTTTTGATCCAATATGAATCATGCGTAACACGATTAAATGGTCTAATGCCGCCTTCGGCAATTGTGAGGTTTGGATTTAAGACCAGACTTGGATCAATTTCCATGCGACTGCCAAGGCCGGTACAAACTGGGCAGGCGCCTTGTGGAGCGTTGAAAGAAAAGAGACGTGGCTCTAGCTCAGGAATGAGCTCATCTGGATGATTTTCGCAAGCATAACGCTGAGAATAGGATAAAACTTCAGTATTTTTTTGAGTGATATTTTTATCGCTGATTGATGTACTAGTGTCATTGATTTTTAGAAGTTTGATAATTCCCTGACCAAGGTCTAGAGCTTGTTCAATAGAACCAAAAATACGCGAGGATAAATCTGGAGATAGAATAAACCTATCAACGACGATTTCGATATCATGGCGTTCTTGTTTTTCTAGTTCAGGAAATTCGTCTAGGTCATATACTATGCCGTCGACACGAGCACGGGCAAAACCTTTGGCTTGGAATTGTTCTGGTATGTAGGCAAACTCACCCTTCTTTTGCTGAACGATTGGTGCAAGAAGCATGAGTTTAGAGCCAAGTGGCAACTTCATCACTTCATCAAAAATGTCCTCTACGCTGCGTCTCGAAACTTCCGAGTGACAGATTGGACAATGCGGAACTCCTACACGCGCAAATAGTAAACGGAGATAATCATAGACTTCGGTTACTGTAGCTACGGTAGAACGAGGATTTTTGCTGGTGGATTTTTGGTCGATTGAAATGGCTGGTGAAAGTCCGGAAATGGAATCTACGTCTGGTTTATCCATAACGCCGAGAAACATCCTAGCGTAACTAGATAAACTCTCGACATAACGCCTTTGGCCTTCGGCGTAGATTGTATCAAAAGCTAAGCTGGATTTTCCAGAGCCGGAGAGCCCAGTTATGACCACTAGTTTATCACGCGGAATATCAATATCAACATTCTTTAAATTATGTTGTCTAGCGCCACGTATCTTAATAAAATCACCGTCCATAAACGTATGTATTATACAGGAAAACGGGTAAAAAATCCACTGTCTAGTAGTCGACGTCTTGCACCGACTCGTACCAGAGTTTTAGCTCTTCTATGAGAAAATCATCCATGCCATCATTCGCTTGTTTTTCTAGATCTTCTAAGAAGGCTTTGGACTGATGGATTAATCTTGCGCGACGATACTCTTCCCATTTTGTTTGTTCATCTTCGGTAAGTGCATCGTAAAAATTTCTTGCCTTGTAATGAAGCAGAAGCTCAGGCAATCGTTCATCGATAAAATTAGGGTGGAAATCGGCGAGTTGGTTTTTGTCAGCATTACGCACGGCTTCACAACGAACACGATCTTGATCTGGCAAAAAGGCATCATATAGTTTATTCTCTGCACTGAGTTTGCGGTATAAAACTTCGTTTTCATCTACTGGTTCTTCTGGGGCATATTCTTGCTCGGCCGATGTGCGTATTTGTTCGGCAATTTCTGGATGAGCTAGTAGATTCTTAAGGTTTTGATCGATTGTCTTTTTATCTAAACCAATTTTTTTCCACCCATCTTGTTCTCCGAGCACGGAAATCGGAGCTACTGCTGGGCAACGATTGGGCGATAACTTTTTAATAGTTGGGCCTGGCAACTTGGAAAAATCAAAACCATCATCATCCAAGTATTCGTTTATATCCTGGCTTAGGTCATAAACCATAATGCTGCCATTCCGCCCACTTGTTAACGGAAAAGCGACGGTTACAAAATTGCGGTCTTTGCCATATCTTCCTGAGACATAAACGAATGGTTTTTTATCTTCTAAATTTACAAGTTGTTGCACAGTTTTCTTATTGCGCATTTTAAATAAATAATCAAATAGTTGTGGTTGGTTCTTTTTGATTAATCTAGCGACTGCAATTGTTGCAAATACATCAGACAACGCATCGTGCGCATGTTCATGTTCTATGCCGTTTTCTTTGGTAATTAACTCTAGACGGTTAGTTGGATTTCCTTCCTCGTCGACGGGCCACTTTATTTTTTCTGGACGAAGTGCGCGCGTCATTCTAACAACATCGAGCATATCCCAACGGCTACGACCGTCCTTCCATTCCCATTCGTATGGGTCATAAAAATTTCGCCACAAGAGATATCTCATCATTTCGTCATCGTATCGAACATTGTTAAACCCGACAACTATAGTGTTTGGCGTAAAAATTTCGTTGACTGCATATCGACAAAATTCTGCTTCGGTTAGACCATCTGCTTGAGTAGCTTGTGGAGTAATGCCGGTAGTACGAACAGCTGAAGGACTTGGCAAAGTGTCGTTTGGCATTTTAATCAAAATATTAATTGGCTCGCCAATTTCTTCAAGATTTAGATTTGTACGTTGTGCAGCAAATTGCATAATGCGATCGTCGCGCGTACTTAAACCAGAAGTTTCAAGATCATAAAATAGAAATGTTTGTTCCATGACAACATTATATCATCATGATAGTCTTCAGTAACAACCTTAAACGTTATTCTTCGGTCGAGCCAGAGAAGACTTTGTCGTAGTCTAAACCATAGTATGCATACTGTAGTTTCTGTTCAATTAACGAGAGCTCATCTGCTAAGGTGGCAAGAGGCTCTTTTCTCTCAATTGCCATCACTACAAATTTTAATGATTGGTCGGTTCCCCCGCAGATTTCCCTACTATCACCATATGCTAATTCATTTGGTATTGATACTTCGCGTACGCCTTCATATCTCATACCGATAAGCCCATCAATTAATCCTTGAATGATACTTTGATTTGAAAGTGGCGTTTTAAGTGATGTTGGGTTTTCTACATCATTAAATGACGAATCAAAAACTTCTTCATTAGCACACCAGCCAATATAATACATAAAGTATTTAGAGTCTTCGGTAATTTTCTCACCTGAACCTTTTTTAAGATCTTCGTAGCTTAAGCCATTATTATTAATTGTCATGGAGTTGTATGCTTTGACGCGGGATTTATAAGAAACAAATTCCTTGAAGTATTTGTCGGAGTACTTTGATGCCTCCTCATTTACTTCATTAGATTTTTTGTCATATTCATCACTTAGTTTAGAAATCAATTCTTGATCTACCCCATCTTCTGAAGAGCCGGCAGACGAATTGCCTCCCCAGAGAGCACTTATATATACCATGGAGCCCGATCCTAAAAGAATAGCAGCAATGATAATAACAAATATACGCTCCTTCCAGCTAGTTTTTAACATGTCTTCTTGCATTTTACCTCCGTAGTCTAGACTACTTCCGCACCAAGTGTCTGTAAAGCTTTATTTATTTGTTCCATTATAGCAGATATATCGTTTGGCTGAAGTGTTTTTTGTGAATTTGAAAAAGCAATGTGGAAAGATATGTTTTTAGAATTCGAAGTATTTTCTGGCTGATAGATTGATGATGGTTCAACTTTATAAATTAGGCTATTCTCTTTTAAAACACTTTCTATAGACGAATTTAGCTCTGCAAATCCTTTATTACTATCCACTTTTACTGTTATATCTCGATAAACAAACGGGAATTTACTAACTTTCAGGTTCTTATTGCCAATTTTTTCTTGGCCTAAAAGATTCGCTAGGTCAATTTCCGATACTGAAATCTTTGCGTCAAGCTTGAATTTACCCAAAACAGATTGTTTAACTTCACCAAATGAGCCAATATATTTCTCTCCAACAAAAATATCTGCAGAATGCAAAGGCTCTAGGTATGTAAACTCTTCTTGATGAATAAAATTCTTGACTAAAATGCTGATATTAAGATTTTTGCAAAGACTATTGATGATACTTTTAACTTTATAAAAGTCGCCAAATGTCAAAATAGCTAGATGGTCTTTTGTAATTGGGGCATTGTCTTCATCCAAGCCAAACTCTTTACTAGAAATTTGGTTCAGTTCATAGAGCGTGAAGTTATTATGTCCAGATTTAGTATTTTCACGAACTTTGTCTATAAGTGACGGTGCAATATGTTGACGAAAACATTGAAGTTCTGGAGAAATAGAATTTACAATCTTGTAGCTTGAATCTATTTTTTGGTCAACAGCTGCCATTAATTTTTCACTAATAAATGAATACGTTAAAACTTCGTTAGCGTTTAATTTATCCGACAAAACGTTTCGTATCTTAGTTTTTAATGAAAGAATCGGGCTAATCTCAGCACCAATAAATGGTCTTTTTGGATAATCGATTGAAATATTGTCATATCCAAGCAAACGTCCGACTTCTTCGATAATATCTTCCTTAATATGAAGATCGGTGCGCCAATATGGAGCCAAAACAGTCAGTTTTGATTGATCGTCTTGTTTACAGCTAATTCCAACATTTTCCAAAGTTGTTGTTATTAAATTGATATCATAATTAGTACCGAGCAGAGAGTTTATATTATCAATTGAAACTTGGATTGGTTCAGCTATTTTACAGCCAATATAGTTATCGCAAACTTCGGTCGCTTGTCCGCCAATTCTTTTCACGGCCTCAGCCATAACATTAAATGTACCACCAGCAGGAACGCCTTTTGTGAAACGAGTAATAGCTTCTGAGAAGATGCCGTGGTGCATCTGTGTCTTGCGCAAATTGTAAAGTGAAAAGCTTGCAGATTCAATCAAGACTTTCTTGGTGCCACCATCGATTTCAGTATTAGCGCCACCCATTGCACCAGCCAATGCTACTGGTATATCGTTTGAGGTAATTAAAATATCATCACTCGTGCATTCGATGGTTTTACCGTCCAAGAGTTCTAGTTTTTCGCCAGATTTTGCTAAACGCACACCGATTTTTGGGCTATTCGTGCCGCCAACTGCAATGAATTTGTCATAATCAAAAGTGTGAAGCGGTTGTCCAGTTTCTAACATGAGAATATTTGAAACGTCCACGATTTTTGATATACCATGCATATCGGCTTTTGCTAGGAAAATATCCTCTTTTGTTAAATATTTTTTGTTGACTAAATCATCATTTTTTATTTCTACTACAGCACATGAATAACGAGGACATATTTCAGGATTTTGAATATTTGTATCAATAGAACAATTTTTACTACTCACTCCATTTTGACTATTTTCTTCCAAAAATCCTTCCGGAAAAACGTCTTCATGCATAAGAAATTCTGGTTCAACGAATTCTTTTCCTAGAATTCCAGCAACTTCTCTAGCAAAGCCAATAATTCCAAAGCAGTCTGGACGATGTGTCAAAGATTTGTTTTCGATATCCAAAATAACATCGTTTAAATCGAATACTTCTGCAAAATCATTTCCTGGTTTTGCGTCTTCTGGGTTAATTTCAATAATACCAGCATGATCTACACCAAGATCTAATTCATCCATAGCGGCTAACATGCCGTTGGATTCATATCCTCTGAGTTTTCGCACATCGAGTTTGAAGTTCTCTCCACCAAAAGTTGCAGGAACAATACATCCTGGAGCGAGCCATGCCGCAAGCATTCCTTGTCTAACGTTTGGAGCGCCACAAACAACCTGGACCTTTCCTTCGCCGTTATCTATTTGGCAAAGAGATAAATGTGTTTCTGGAATTGGTTCGCATTCAACAACTTTAACAATCCTAATTCCCTTGTATTTCTCTGATAAATCAATTGTCCCTTCGATTTCGACAAGCCTAGAGCCAATTAATTTGACTAATTCTTCAGTAGGAATATCAATATCAACGTATTTTTTAATTGCATTTAATGATATTTTCATTTTAAAATTCCTCCAAAAAATCTAGTTTTGCAGATTCAAAGTAGCGGATATCGTTGAGCTGGTACTTAAGCATTACTAGGCGATCAATTCCACCTCCCCAGGCGAATCCTTTGTATTCATCTGGATTAATGCCGGCCATTTTTAAAACGTTTGGATGAATCATGCCGCAACCAAGCATTTCTAGCCAACCATCACCTTTACCGCCAAGCGATTTTGGCTTTTCGATCAAAAGTTCTATGGATGGTTCTGTAAATGGGAAGTATCCTGGCTGGGTTTTTATCTTTAGATCTTGACCATAGTATGCTTCGAAAAAGTTTTTAAGAACACCGAGCATTTGCGCAAAAGTAGCATCTTTTGACACAAAAACACCTTCGCATTGATAAAAAGTATGTTCGTGTGTAGCATCAACGTCTTCATTACGGAACACGCGACCAGGAATTACTACGGCAATTTGGCCACCTTCATCTAGATTATTTTTGTACTGTTTAAGCACACGATGTTGCATAGTTGAAGTATGGGCTGGCGGAATAAAGCCTTCCTCGGTACGAAAAGTATCATAGCCATCACGGGCCGGATGTCCTTTTGGAAAGTTAAGGGCGTCAAACATATGAAATTCATCATCTAGCTGTCTCGATTCAACTACATCAAATCCCATGCGAGAATAGATGTCAATGACTCGATCGAGCTCGACCATAAGCGGATGTTTTGAACCTTTTATAGACTCCGTCGGTTTTGAATTAACGTCAAAAGGAGCAGTAATATCAATTGGCTCAATATTAGCTTCTGTGTTTTTCGACTCTAAATTCTTGATTTGTTCAATTATTTTTTGTTTTTTAGCATTAATTTCTTGACCAAAACTCTTTCTTTCAGATTCTGGAAGAGTTTTGATTTTGGCATATTCTTTACCAAGAGATTTTAATTCTAGTTTTAGTTGCTCTAAAGTTGACATATAAAGTATTATAACACTTTAGGAGGCAAAGATTAAGACTAGAGATATAATTGCTAAAACTACCAGAACAAACCATACCCAGGAAAATCTTCCAGTTTTTTTAAGCTGTTTTAAATATTCAGAATCTTCTGCAAAATCTTTGATATCATCTTCACCAGATTGTTTTTGGACTCGCTCACGGAGATCGGCGTTAATTCTTTCTTGAAGAATTGAATTATCTTCATCTTTTGAAACTAAAATACCCACTTTTTTCCTTTGTTTTAATTTGATGCTTACAATTATAGCATATGTGTGATACAATGAGCTTAATATCAAACTAAGGAGGTCAAAATGGCAACATCCAAGTCGAAGAAGACTTCGCCAAAAGGTAAGGCTTCTTCTTCAAAGGCCAAGACTAATGTTAAAGCTGTTGCAAAAACAACTAAAAAAGCATCGGTCAAAGGCAGTGGGGTGGTGGGCAAAAAGGTGGCAACAAAGCCAGCTAATAAGAAAAACATAGCAAAAGAAGTCGAGGTCAAAAAGCCTATAATTAGTAGTGCTCCAGCAACTGGCTTTAGAAGCTTCTTTGCAAAAAAATATGATTCAAATGAAAGTATTTTAAATATTTTCAAAAAGAAATCTACATATGGCGCATTGCTTGGTGAATTAATCGGTACTATGCTTATCACAATTATTTTCCTGACAATGTTCCAATTGAACGAGCCTCTTTGGATGCTCTTCTCTATTCTAGCCGTGATTTTAGCTGTCTATAAGCTTTCAGGATCAAACCTAAACCCAGCTATTACTGTAGGTATGATGATCACTCGTCGCATATCAGTAATAAGAGGCGTTATTTATATTGTAGCCCAAGTTCTTGGTGCATGGTTTGGTTTCCTAATTATGTCAGCTTTCTGCTCTGCTGGC
Organism: Candidatus Saccharimonadota bacterium; assembly: GCA_016282495.1. Classification (GTDB taxonomy): domain Bacteria; phylum Patescibacteriota; class Saccharimonadia; order Saccharimonadales; family Saccharimonadaceae; genus Nanosyncoccus. The sequence goes on along the minus strand of JAEEKR010000030.1, from coordinate 23,302 downwards.
ACAGTTGGTAATGAGCTACCAACAATGGCGGCAATTGAGAATGAACAATTCTGGCTAGTGACAATGATTGAATTCTTCGGTGCTTCAATTATTGGCTTCTGTTTTGCAAGAGCACTTCAGTACAAGCATAGCTCGTTCACTTTCGCAGCAGTAGTTGCTGGCGGTATTGCTGCAGCTCTAATATTTGCTCTAGTGATATCTGTGCTTTATGCTGGTTTAACAAATAACTTTGTTCTAAACCCTGCCGTAGCAGTAATGTACAAGATATTCCCAGATTTTGGAACTTCAGGTGCGTTTGAAAAGATCGCAGTCGCTCTAACTACGTATGTCATTTTCCCAGCTCTAGGTTCTACTATCGGGTTTTTCCTATCCGATTTAAGCTCTTGCTTAACTGACGAAAACATAACAAAGTAGTATCCGAACAACAAAAAGTGCCCATTCGAGGGCATTTTTTGTTGCCGATGTGATAAAATAATTTATATGGCTAAAGCTAATATTAAGCGTAGGTTTATCTTTTTGAAGAAGCTTTCACTGAATATAGGACTATTGATTGTATTCTCCTTAATACTAACCTTCTTTTTACAATTTCGATGTTTTGGTGATTTAGGCGACACCTGGAGTTTTGTACTAAAAAACTCTGGACGTGTTTTTTTGTTTAACTCATTTATTATGTTTTTGATTATTGCAATTGTATATGCCATAACTCTAAAGCCATGGTTTTCGATTTGTGTCGTAAGCATCTTAACCACAATTATTGCTTATGTGAACGAAAACAAACTTGCGTCGAGGATGACGCCATTGTTACCTGAGGACTTGGAGCTGGCTACGGAAGTTGGAAGTTTGACAAAATTCGTTAACGTCGGTGGTTTAATTCTTTTATTCATTGGTATTATCTCAATAATAGTCTTTTCAATTATCCTATCGCGAACCACAAAACGCTTTTTTATCTTACCATGTTATTTAACTATAAAAAATAACGGTGCAAAAAAACTATTTATATTTAAAAGACTTGTTTTGCTAGTAGCTTTTTGCACTACATTCGTTTTGTCTACAAGCTTTATTATTAACAACGCCGGCCAAAAATACCAACACGTGGATCTCCTCGATACTACCTTTACTGCATGGAACCAAGAAAGAAATTATCGGGAAAATGGATTCTTAGTTGGTTTTCTATATAACTGTGGGAAGTTTAAGACCGAGGAGCCACCAGAATACTCAAAGAAATATATTGATAAAATCATTGACGAATATGACAGTATTAAAGAAAAAGACAATAGTGCAAGGCAGAGTTTATCTGATGCTGACTATAATATAGTGGTGATACTAAATGAATCTTTCTATGACCCAGAAATTCTCAATGATTATTATCAATACTCTGGTGGCGATATAACTCCTAGTTTACATGACATCACTCAGAGATTTCCTAGTGGACAAATGTATTCATTGGATTTTGGTGGTGGTACCGCTAATATAGAGTTTGAAGCCCTGACTGGTTTAACTAATTACTACATTAATACCGTACCTTACACAAATTTAATTCCTAAGGCTGGAGATATCCCATCAATCGCAACTTGGGGAAAAAAGAATGGCTATCATACTACTGCCATACATACTTATTATGGAGGTATGTATAAACGAAATATTTCTTTGAAAAATGAAGGTTTTGATAACTTTATTACTAGCTTGGAAATCGATAATCCGAAATATGAGCAAGGTTCAGAATACATAAATGACCAAACCGCCTATAATGAAGTTCTGAACGTCATTAATAATAGCTCGGAAAAACAAATAGTCGCTTTAATAACTATGCAAAATCATACTCCGTTTCATGATATCTTATACGATGGAAAAAGAGATTTTAAGCTAAAAAATGCTGAAAAATACGATGAGGAAAGTGTTGAAAAAATAGAAACCTATTTTCAGCTTCTAAATAATTCTGACAAATATCTTGGTGAGTTTATAAAAGAGTTAGATAAATCAGAGGAAAAAACCGTTGTATTGTTTTTCGGTGATCATAGCCCAGGTATATTCCAGGAGGCCGCAGAGCATGATATCAACTTATCTCGTCTAACTCCGTATTTTATATATAATAATTTCGGCCGTGATCTTGGCGATAGCCTGCCAACAACAACGCCAAATTGTCTAGTAAATACACTCTATGATAGATTAGATGTAAAAAAGCCAACTCTGAATTATATTCTGGATCGAGTGTGCAAAAGCCATCCAATCTTGACCATGGCTTATTATATGGATACTGGTGAACCTATGCAGACAAAACCATTGAATCAGTACGAAAATGTTACTTACGATATATTGAGCGGTAAAAAATACTGGATGAACTCCTCTGATTGGTAAATATTAAAAGCTTTTTGGAAAAAGTGGCGTCTTTGGTGGAATTATCTTTTTGTTTAAAGCAAAAATTTCTGTTATTTTTTCGGCAGTTCCTGGCAAGAATGGCTCGAGCAAAGCGTTGGCATACAAAAGATCGTTAATAAGTGTGTTTAAACAATCGAAAACTTCTTCCTTTGTACCTGATTTAGCAAGCTCCCATGGCTTCTTTTCGTCGATATCTTTGTTGATCTGTTGAACTTTTTCCCAGACATAATTAAAGGCTTTAGAGAACTCAAAAGAATGCATTAGCTCGTTATATTCTTTATCTTTCTTAATAGACTTGTTTTGGTTCAACTCAATAACAATATTGTTTTTACTTGCGAGCGTTGCTAAGCGTTGTACTAAATTACCAAGATCGTTAGCGAGCTCATTATTATATGCGCCTTCAAATTTATCCCAAGTAAAGTCAGAATCGACAAAAGTGTCTATATGACGCAAGAAATAGTATCTAAAGGCTTCAATTCCATGTTTATTAATAACCTCAACTGGATCGACTACGTTGCCTAATGATTTTGACATTTTTTGACCATTTGAAAGAATGTGGCCATGCGAACAGATTGTTTTCGGCAGTGGCAAGCCGAGTCCTAACAACATAGCTGGCCAGATTATAGTGTGGAAACGTAAGATATCTTTTCCAACAAATTGGGCTGTCGCTGGCCAATAATCAGAAATGTCATTATCTGGATATCCTAAGACCGTAATATAATTAGATAAGGCATCAATCCAAACGTACATAACCTGGGAATCGTCATTAGGAACTGGAACACCCCAAGAAAGGCTTTTGGCCGGTCTTGATATAGAAACGTCTGGGGCGTCTTTTAAAAGCTCTAGCATCTCTCTTCTGCGAAAATCTGGTAAAACTGGTAGTTTCCCACTTTCGATTGCGTCAATGATTTTATCTTTAAAATCTGAGATTCTTAAATAGTAGTTCTCTTCGGAGAGTTTTTGATACGCTTTCTGATGATCTGGACAAATCCCGTTATTCTCGTCACGTTCTTTTTGGGTAACGAAATTCTCACAACCCTCACAATACCATCCCTCGTATGATGATTTATATATGTGCTTTTCTAGTTTTTTCCAAATTTCTTGACAACGACGCTCATGATCTTCGTCTGTAGTTCTAATAAAATCTGTCGGCTTAACTTCTAGAATAGAAATAAATTCTTTGAATTTTTGAGAGTTTTGCTTTGCATAGTCACGAACGTCCATACCAGAATCTTTGGCTTTAGAAAAAACCTTGTTTCCATGCTCGTCAGTTCCACTTTGAAAACGGACTTCGTCGCCCAGCTTTATATGGTATCTATAAAAAACATCGGCTAATAAATAGTCTATAGAGTGGCCAATATGTGGAGTGCCATTAACATACGGAATAGCAGTTGTGATATAGATTTTTGACATATTATTATTTTATAATAATTTACTCAATACTACAAGTATAGCCAAGTTTTTCGTAGTTTTTCTTTATGGAGTCTATGTCGTAAATTACAACACCGTTCTTATTGACCTCAATATACATAACTGCTGCATTCTTCTTATCAATATTTGTACTATCGGCTTGATGAGTAACAACGATTGTAGCATCGTTTTGAGTATAGTCGCTCTTAAACGGCTCCGTAGCAATTCCTGCACTCTTAAACCTTTTTACATATTCAGAGCGGGCTTTTGTTAAGGCAATCTTTGCCGTGGCATAATTATCAAAGCGAGCTTCAAAAACTTGTGTAATGTCTGAAAATTCATCGTTGATATAATTCACCCTTGCGGTGCTTTTTGCATCTAATGCATTCCCTATTCCAAGTAGATCACCGCTTTTGCCCGACACCTCACAGATCAAGCTTTCCATGGAAAGCCCTGCTGCAGAATGTTTGTTTTTCCCATTGCCTATAATCCCCTGTTTTAATAAAAACGAAATGCCATAAAGCGAGCCGAAGGAGACCGCAGAAAGGAATAATAAAACTACTAAAAACCTAATTCTGAATTTCTTTTTATTGACGATCATAGAGATTGGTCTAATTTTCTCTGAATCTAGTTTTTCTAATTCAATACTAACTGATTCGCTTAGTATTTTGTCCTGCTCTTTTGGAATAGCATCCGTCTTATCTGACTGCGACTCTTCTGTTTGCGTCAATCCTGTTTCCCTTAAAGTTTTATCTTCACCTGGTAAATTTACCGTCTGTTTATAATCCTCACCAAAAACGTACGTTGGCAAAGTTTTTTCTTTCTGGTTAGATTGGCTATCCTCTGGATGTTCCTTTGGGTTCATATAATTTTTCTGCTTATACTTACATAATATCACAAAACAAAATTAGTTCAAAAAAAGAGGCTCCAAGGAGCCTCTTCGCTGATGCGCGCCCACCCTGGGGCACATTGTTTTGTTTTAATCCGCTATTTTTTATTTTTTAATGTAATCTCCACATTCCACTAAAATAAGTGGAACCCCTGTGAAGCGTACCAGCTTATGTTTATAATAGCTTAAGCTTTATGATTTGTCAATAGCGTTTTTAGTTTTTGCCAATTTTCTAGACTTAAATCAGATGGGCGGCAGTTTGGATTTAGATTAATTGTCAAAAAAAGCTTTTTTAAACCTTCTTTACTTGTTTTTAATCCAGAGGACAAATTGGCAATTAGCTTTTTGCGCGGAGATATAAACCCGATTTTGATTATTTCAAATACGTCTTCTTTAACAAGAGATTCTTTCCTCGGATTGAGAATGAGGACTTGGCTATCCACCTTTGGTGGAGGAGTAAACATTCCCCTTAAAACGACTGGACCTAGTTCTACTTCTGCTTTATTACGCACGATCAGAGACAATAAACTATGTCCTTTTTCTGCGGCGATTCTTTCTGCTACTTCTTTTTGAATTAATAGTGCTACTCTTGCTGGCTTATTTTTAGCGGATAATACCTTTTGAATAATTGGTGATGTGATGTAATATGGGATATTGCCAGCGACAACATATGGCTCATTTATGCTCTCTAAATCGAAATCCAAAAAGTCCTTATTCTCTACTGTAAGGTTTTTACCCGGAAATGATTTTGGAAGATTGTTCGCTAGGTTTTTGTCTAATTCTATTGCTAGTATTTTATCAAATTGTTTGAAAAGTGAGCTAGTAAGGGTACCAAGGCCGGGCCCAATTTCCAAACATAGTTTTACGCCATCCTTCACTGAAAGGAGAGCTATTTCATCTAATATTTCCCTGTTTTTTAGCCAATGCTGACCAAGTGATTTATTATTTTTCATTAAATGCCATCCCGTTTGCTCCAGTCCGTCGCAATATCGAATTGTTCTGGGCTAGAACTGGCGAAAGATCCGGTATCATAGACTTTGCCTTGTCCAAGCGAAGTCTCAACTACTGAACAGCGTGGATAACGATCAAGATTAGCGGCGACAATGACATAGCCGTCCTTGTCTATCTTAACACCATCACCGCGCACGGAATATCCTCCTCCTCCGCAGTTTGCCGCCATAACTTTAGACATATTTAGGTCATAAAAAGTCTCTTGTCTTTCAATTATCTGACCGTTAGTCCCTGTAGTGGTATATCTGTTGCGACCCTTTGAAGCCGTGAGTGGGTTCATCTCAATTTGACTGGCACCTACAGCTACAATTCGTGTTACAGGCTCTTTAACTACTTTTTCAGAGACCAACTTGCGCGAAACTTCTTTTCCGTCCACATACTGAACCTCGTAAACAACAGCTTTCACGCCTACTTCTCCAAGTTGGCGAACTTCGGTATTTCCTGCGCCGATATTATAATCCTTCACAGTTTCTTCGTCGAATGGTAGTTCCTCTTCTATAGTTATTGTTTTTCCGCCGTTTCTTATAATCCTATAAGTAACGACTGAACCAACTTCTAAGAAATTCTTGTTTGTCTCTCTAATAATCGTATCTCCATCGTAAACGGTAATACCAGCACTTCTGATAGCCGTCTTTGGATCATAGCTGGAAGCTAAAGCATATTTTGAAACTTTGCCGTCTTTGATGAGTATTGGATGAGCGCGATATATATTAATAAAAAAGTTGTCAGCATTAATTGGAGAAGATAGGCTAGGCTCCACTGTATCGGATTCTTCTAACGAGATATTGGCACTCTCTAAAGCCTCTTCTACGGTGTTTGCGTTTGTTTTAATTGTGAGGCTTGAGCCTTGATCGTAAATCGTGACAAAATGGTTTTCTGAATCATGAGCAATACTTGATTCTGAATTGTCAGCAAACGTTAGAGGAACACTAGCCAACAATAACGCAAAAACAACCCCAAAGAATATAACCCCTGAGATTATGGTAAATTTATTCAGACTAAAATGAGAAAATCTCATCTGTTTTATTATATCACAGATACGCTTTTATTCAAAGACCGGGACGTCATCTGGCGGGAATGAGTCAAAATCGTCGCCGGAGAATTCGTCGTCTTGATAATCGTCGCCGGAATAACTATTTGAGCCATATGGATTATAGCCTAGTTCTAAAAGAAACCTGGATGGCATAGAGTAGTTACGACCTCCGAAGGAGAAGCGTGATTTGGCATAAGTTAAGAACAATTCTTGCATAGCCCGTGTCATGCCAACATAAGCAAGTCTTCTTTCTTCTTCTAGATCGGCTTCATTTTCAGATCTTGCGCTTGGGAATAGCCCGTCTTCCATTCCGACTAGAAAGACAACTGGAAATTCTAGACCCTTAGCAGCATGAAGAGTCATTAAAGTGACAGAGTCTTTGGCAGATGATTCATCGGCACTAGACATTAAAGCTGCATCGGCGAGAAAATCTTCTAAGGTATTATATGGGGCTGCATTATCAATTAGAACCGCTAAGTTAGCAATGCGGTCTTCACCGCTAGGCGTACCATCATTTAGCAATTCTTTAAAATCAAAATAATCGATGGCATTCTGGATAATTTTTGACGGGGTATCTTCTGGACTGGTTTTTCGGATAAAGTTCGCTAAGCTTAGCATGCTTTTTTTGGCTTTGGCAGAAAGAGATGAGGTAAGCTCTGGCTCTAGAAGGGGTAGTTTGGCATCACTTCGGTCTAGAAAATCAAAAATTTTTCTTAAGCTCGCTTCACCAACACCAGAAAGTACGTTGTGTGCAACGCGCTCTAAACTTACTAGATCGCGATGATTGATTAAGACTTTTAAAATAGCGAGGACATCCTTGACTTCTTTACGATCATAAAAACGTACGCCACCGATGATTTTATACGGAATCCTGTAGCTGATAAACGCTTTTTCAAAAGCATAAGATTGAGCATTAGTGCGATACAATACAGCGAAATCAGAGAAGTTTCTCCCCTCGTCAATCATGCGACCGATTTTTAAGGCTACCCAAGTTGCCTCAGAGTTCTCGTCACGTAAAGACTCAATAACAATCGGCTTTCCCTTCCCAGCTTTAGTAAATAAGGTTTTATCGGTTCTGACCTTATTCTTTGTGATAATTGCCTGCGAAGCATCCAGAATATTACCAGTGCTACGGTAGTTTTGTTCTAGTTTTACTACTTTGGCATTTGGAAAGTCTTTTTCAAAATTTAGAATATTTGTGAAATCAGCACCACGCCAAGAGTAAATTGACTGCCAATCGTCACCAACAACGCAAATATTGTATTTATCATTAACTAATAGTTTTATTAGTTTATATTGAACTGCGTTAGTATCTTGATATTCATCAATTAAAATATGCTCGAAACGGTTACGCCAGCGTTCTCTAACGTCTGGATTGTTTTTGAATAGCCTAACTGCAAATATTAGCAAATCATCGAAATCCAAGGCATTCGATTTAGCTTTTTCTATTTCGTAGCGGCCAAAAATCTTGGCTATGGTTTTTTGTTTAGGATATAAGGCTGAAGCACCGTATTCTTCCGCACTTGTACCTTCGTTTTTGCACTTACTGATGATTGATTGGATGGCTTTTGGCTTAAGAGATTTGTCGTCAATTTCAAGATTTTTGATGATTCTTTTGATAAGAGACTGCTGATCTTCCGTGTCATAAATAACAAAATCGCGATCAAGACCGAGGGCTTCGTGCTCTTGGCGCAGAATTTTGACACAAATGCCATGAAAAGTACCCATATACGGCATGAAGTTATATGGTGGATCTGGGTTTATGGCTGATTGCTCTGGTTCAATCAAATTCCAAAGACGCGTACGCATTTCTTTGGCTGCTTTGTTAGTGAAAGTAACAGCTAGAATATTCTGTGGCAGAACGCCGTGGATGATTAAGTTGGCAATACGGTGAGTTAGGGTTTTAGTTTTGCCAGAACCAGCACCGGCCAAAATTAGCACTGGGCCAGATAATGTTTCTACGGCTTCTATTTGAGCTGGATTAAGCTGATCCAATATTCGCATTGTTTAATTTTAACAAAGTTGCAAACTAAATGCCAGCGAGTAGGGAGATGTCGGCGCCGAGAGTCCTAAGCCTGGCCGCGAAATCTTGGTAACCCCTGTTAATAGTATATACATTGTAAAGAATCGAGGTGCCTGGAGCAGCGAGCATAGCAATCAAAACAACCATAGCTGGACGAAGTGCTGGTGGTGCGGCGATTTCAGCAGAACGCCAATTCGTCGGGCCTTCGATATACACACGGTGAGCATCAAGAAGTTCGACATTGGCATTTAGTTTTGATAATTCTGTTGTATAGATTGCCCGGTTTTCAAAAACCCAGTCGTGAATCAAAGTCCTACCCTTTGCTGTAGCAGCAATGACTGAAAAGAATGGCAAGTTGTCGATATTTAATCCAGGAAATGGCATTGGGTGGATTTTGTCCGTTGGAGCGTGAAGAACGGATTTTTTGATTTTTAAATCAACCAGCCTAGTCCTGTGATTATAGGATAAGTACTCACTCGAAACTTCTATTTTTGCATTCATGGTTTTTAGTATTTCTAACTCAATTTCCAAAAATTCAATAGGGGCACGCCTAATAGTAATTTCGGATTTCGTCACCAATCCAACAGCAATTAGAGACATGGCTTCAATTGGGTCCTCTGACGGGCTATAGCTGATGTTTTTATTAAATAAGCCGTTGTTTCCTTCTATGGTTAGTGTAGTGGTGCCTATGCCACTGATTTTTACACCCATACTTTGTAGGAAGAAGCAGACGTCTTGAACCATATAGTTGGAAGAGGCACCAATAATTGTAGTTTTTCCAGGATTAATCGCAGCGGCCATAAGAGCGTTTTCTGTAACAGTGTCGCCTCTTTCTACTAAGACAATCTTCTTTTCTTTGCCACTTATTAATTTGTCTTTGTCTACGCTAATATCATAAAAACCTTTGGTTGGTTTTGAGTTCAACTTAAGACCAAAAGCCGAGAGTGCTCTGAGATGTGGATCGATGGTGCGGACACCAAGAGAACAGCCACCAGCATATGGGAGCTGAAATTTCTTAAAACGATGAAGCAAAGGCCCCATAAACATAATAATGGAGCGGGTTTTTTTGGCAGCCTCAACGTCAATATCTTTAATTTTTAATTCGCGTGGTGGTATAATTTCTAGGTCCTTCGAATCATTAACCCAGCGGCATTTTACACCTATAGACTCTAATACTTCAACAAGACGGAAGACCTCCTCGATACGTGCAACGTGTTTGAAAGTGGTTCTTCCGGTATTTAATAATGAAGCACAAATTAATCCGACGGCAGCATTTTTGCTAGTATTAACTTTTATTTCGCCGTGTAATTCTTTGCCACCGTGTACACAAAAGTTTTGCGATGATGAATCATTTATAGATAAGATATGACTACCAAAACAAGTTGATAGCTTCTTAATCATTTCTAAGGAAATGTTCTGATTGCCTTTTTCGATACGATGAATAGCGGATTGACTAGTACCGATTCTTTTAGCTAACTCAGATTGCGTCATGTTTTTTTCTGTGCGCAATCTAGCAACAATATCACCAATTTTTTCTTGGTATGTCTTTTCCTTTTGCATAAGAAAATTATATCACAAAATGAATATTTTTTGAATACTATTTGTTGCCACAGACAACGTCATTGGCGTGCACCCAACCCTCGATAGAACCGCCGTCGAGATATTTGCCGGTAGTTGGAGCAACTCTTACGATACCACCGTTTTCAACAAATGTTTCTAGCGGATCGGTAGCCATATACTCTTGGTCTAGCGGACCAAAGTCGTGTTCATGAACGTATTTGATCATTTCCTGGATGAGAGCTGGGGACATAATATATTTACTAACATGGACTAAGTCGCTCTTCACATCCTCTAATTTTGGTTTTTCGGTAATTTTAGCTAACTTTCCGTCTTTTACGATTATTTCACCATACTTAGTTACTTCTTCTTTTGGCACTTTGACGCCCAAAATAGCAGATTCGTTATCGTTTTTGACAGATTTTAATAACGATTTAGCAGCTGATTCGCCGTTTGGATTCCAGATAAAATCATCACCAAAAAATACAAAAACTGATTCATCGATATTGTATTCTTCAGCCACCATACAAACTGGTACTGCAGTACCATACTTCCCAGAAGGATCTTGCACAACATAGTGGATCCTTACGTTGTCAGGCAATGTCTTGGCTAGTTTTAATCTGTCTTCTTTACCTCGATCGATGAGGTATTGGTTGAGCGCAATATTATCGTTATAAAAAGCCCTGACTTGGCATGGCTCAACATTACTAATCACCATATAAATGTCTGTAACTCCAGCCTCAATTAATTCCTGCACGGAATAATCTACAAGCGGTCTATTACCTACTGGTAACATTGATTTTTCGATAACTTTTGTAATAGGCAAGCGCCTAGTGCCCCATCCAGCAACTGGAATAATAGCTTTGGTAATTTTGGGCATTTTTCCTCCTTAGGATCCTTTTTTATGATCTTTAGCTCTCTTAATAATACTACAGATTTCACCAAGCGCAATATACAAAAAGAACCCAGCGATGAGAGCCATTAAGACTGGTAAATGTGGTTCAATAATATTACCGGCAAAATAAGCTACCATAGCGGCAGGAACCAGAATGAGGCTAGAAATAATCTGGAGTTTTGCTATTTTTTTTGCCTTCATTTTGGCGCGTATCATGATGGAGAAATCGCCGATTTCTTGTGGTATTTCGTGTACGGCAGTGGCTAGTGCGGCTAATAGCCCTGTGCTTGGGCTAGCGACGAAAGAGGCTCCGAGAACTACTCCGTCCACTGCGGTATGAAGAGAATCAACGATTAGCATAGCGATTGCTTGTTTTTTATTGTGAAAAGTATGTTCATCGCCATGTTTATGAAAGTGTCCAGCGACAAAGCTTACCAGAATACAGCTAGCAGCACCTGCGACTATTAGTATTATCATTGCCCAAACGGGGAGAGTTTCCTCCTCTAATATTTCTGGAATAATATCTAGAAAAACTACTCCAACTAAAACTAATGCTGCAAAGGCCGTGCCGTATTTTTGCACCAATTTAGCTGACTTTTTTGAACCAAAAAGCAAAACAAAACCGCCAGATAAAGACAACATAGCGGTCAAAATGGTCGCTATAATCATTATGAGAAAATTCATGAAACTATTCTATCACATTAATTAAGGGGTCGCGCCATTCTGTTGGATAATCATCTTGGCCGAGCATAATTGCAATAGTTGACGCAATATTTGAAAGACCTTGGTCCGGATTCCTAGAAAGACGGTATTTCGTACGATTTTCGGTATTGTCATAGACTAAAAACGGTACCGGATTAGTGGTGTGGGAAGTCTTTGGCTTACCGTATTCGTCTAATAACTCTTCAATATTACCATGGTCCGCAGTGATTAATAACACTCCGCCAAGTTCATCAACTTTTCTTGCTAGACGAGCTAGTTGCACGTCGATTGATTCCATTGCTATAATACCCGATTCTATATTGGCTAAATGCCCGACCATGTCGCCGTTAGGATAATTAAGACGCACAAAGCGATATTTATCCAAGTTCTCTAATGCCGTATCAGTTATTTCGGCGGCCATCATCCATGGGCGATTATCATAATCGGATGGGCCGGAATCTATTTTGATATGTTCTTCGCCAGGGGCTTTATCATAACTGTTACCATTAAAATAATAGGTAATATGACCAAACTTAACCGTCTCCGAAATAGCAAGCTGTGAGATATTTCGCTCGCCCAAGAATTGATTTAGTGTATGATCGATTTGCACAGCCGGAACTAACTGATGCTCCGGAACGTGAGTGTCGGAATTATACTCTGTCATACCGGCAAAATAAACATCTGGGCGATAACCACGATCAAAATATGGGAAATCGTTATAAGTGAAAGCCATGGCAATTTCGATAGCACGATCAGCGCGGAAATCATAATAGATAAATGCGTCGCCGTCTTCGACTTTGCCAATTGGTTGGTCTTTTTCGTCCACTACAACAAACGCTGGAAGATATTGATCTTGGATGTTAGAGTCCTTAGCACGAAAAGCCCTTACCGCATCTGCAGCGTTTTCAAAGTGATGCTCCGCTTTACCGTGAACAATGGCGTTCCAACCTTTTTCCACCATACCCCAATCGTTCTGGTAGCGATCAGCAACAAATACCATTCTGCCTCCGCCAGATGCGATTCTATAATCGCAGCCCGGGAAATATCGCAGGAAAGATTCTAGACGCTGAATATATTTTGGCTCAGATTGAGGCGGAACGTCGCGACCATCAAAAACGAGATGGACGCGAATGCGCTTAATGCCTCTAGAATTAGCTTCTTCGATCATTTTTTCGAGGTGGTCGATACTACTGTGTACATTTCCGTCGGAGAAAATTCCACTGAAATGTAGAGTTTTTTGATTATCAGTCAAACGATTAATAATGTCGTTCCATGCTTTCGACTCCCAGATTTTACCGGTAGCAAATGCTTCCTCGATGCTAGCAATTCCTTGCTTAATAATCTGTCCACAGCCAATTGTGTTGTGTCCAACTTCGGAATTTCCCATAATGCCAGGTAAAATACCCACGGCTTCACCACTAGCCTTGATCGCAATACCAGGATATTTTCTTGCCATTTTGTTCAAAAAGTCGGTGTGTGCAATCTGTAAAGCATTGCCATCACGTTTAGAGCTCAATCCTACGCCATCCAATACAGCGAGGACAACTGGCCCTTTATAGCTAATTTTTATCTTTTCTTGCCCACTCTTTTCCATATAATTATCTTATCATCAAAATCCGGTTTTACCAAGAAGCTTAAACATTTCGCGTTTGTATTCTTCTACGCCTGGCTGGTTGAAAGGATTGACTTTACCAAGGATGGCGGAGACAGCACAGGCGGTTTCGAAGAAGTAAATTAGAGCACCGAATGATTTTTCGGAGATATCTGGTATTTCAATTTTTATTACTGGGATATTACCAGTTTTGTGTGCGCTAACTGTGGCTTCTAGGGCTTGTTCATTAACGTGGTTTAGGCTCTTTCCTTCAAGATAGCCAAGGCCGTCGCAATCATCGTCTAGCTTTGGAATTGTAAAGTCGATCTCACTATTCACGACTTTAATTACGGTTTCAAAAATGTTTCTCCTACCCTCTTGAAGATATTGGCCCATAGAATGAAGATCGGTTGTACAAATAACAGATGCTGGGAAAATGCCTTTACCGTCTTTACCTTCGGATTCGCCGAATAGTTGTTTCCACCATTCGTTAAAATACATCAAATTTGGTTCGAAAGAGGATAAAACCTCTACATCGTGGCCACTTTCACGAAAATCATGGCGCGTAAAAGCGTATCTTAATATCGCAGATTCTGCTGGGTTTTCTAAATCTTTAGTAAACTCTTTAGCACCAGCAAGAAGATTATCGATATTTACGCCAGCGACAGCAAGCGGAAGAAGCCCAACGGCAGTAAAGACGGAATACCTACCACCAATACTATCTGGCACGACAAAGCGAGTGTAACCTTTTGTCACGGCTTCGTCATGAAGTGCACCTTTACTCGCGTCGGTAGTGGCAAAAATGCGACGGTTTGCTTCTTCTTCGCCATATTTTTTAATCAGCTTTTCTTTAAAAATGCGGAAAGCGATGGCGGGCTCGGTAGTGGTGCCGGATTTCGAAATAACATTGACGGAAAAATCATTGTCGCCAAGTTCGTCTAGAACTTTTTTAAGCGAAATAGAGCTCAAGGAATTGCCGGCATAAAGAACCTTGGTTGGACTGACTGGGTCTAAAGCTTCAATCAAGGCGCGGTGGCCAAGATACGAACCACCGATACCAATACAAACAAGATATTTAGAATTATTATTAATCTTTTTTGCAGCTTCCTTAATGCGAGCAAATTCTTCCTTATCGTAATTATTGGGAAGATTAAACCAACCGCCCATCGGATTTTGGCTGATTTCAGCTAAAATCTGCTTGGCTTTCTCTGTATCAACTTTGGTATCGGGATAAATTAGTTTAATCATGTTTCCTCCAATCTTATCTATTATATCACAGGCTGTAATTTGCGTTTTTTAGTAAAATGTGCTATAATTAAAGATACGTTGCTTGAAAAATAGTAGCGAGAGATTTTAGTTGTCCAAAAGTACATTAAAAGGGAGGAAAGAACATGGATTGGACAAAGGAAAAAGCTAAGGAATACCTTGACAAAGTCATTGACGACGGAGAAACTAAGGAAATCCCAAAGTTTGAAGTAACTCAGGTTGAATTCGAAAACGAGGACGAAGTGACTGCTTACTTCGGCCTCTGCGCCCTAATAGAAGCAGTTGTGCGTGAATTCGCCAAAATGATCCCTGATGATAAACGGGAGGATTTCTTCAACCTACTCAAGAAATCTGACTTCGAGATTCTTCGGGCGCTCGAGATCAATGAGAATTTTGAGTCCGATTTTATCACGACAGCTGATGTAAGAATGCAGAAAGTACTCCGCCTCGGTAATGAGCTGGTAGTTGCGACGGAGATGTGCGCAACATTCCATCAAACTATTTTACAGTATCCCACACATGGATTTTTCAAATGTGATACCAAAATAGATTTTGAAAAAGTGAAACCGGCCCTAAACTTTGGTCTAAAAATGGCCTACGCGGAAATGCTAAGGCTCATTCAGGTGGCTTCGGAAGCTGGTGATCCTTCACTGATGGAAATTCTGTCACGCTGGAGTAAAACGCTGCTGGAATCGGAATACTTTGAGCGGGCCTTGCAGAATTATATCAATAATCCTGGCCTCATTATCGAACTGCCCTCAGTAGAGGAGGCAAATGCCGTAAGAGCGATTGTGAAGGATTTAAATCATCCTATCGAAATGCCGCTTCTCACCGCTGCGCTGAATGCATTCGATAGAATAACCTCTGTGTTTCCACCTAACGAAGATCTCGATGGAGAGGAAGTCGTAAATATCCTCAATTTTGCATGGTATGAAGACTGACTCTTCGCCCCCTTATGGGGGCTTTTTATGGTATAATATGTGCAGGCCCGAGTGGCGGAATTGGCAGACGCGCTAGCTTCAGGTGCTAGTCTGAGTAATCAGGTGCAGGTTCAACCCCTGTCTCGGGCACCAAAAAATGTAATGTATTAGACAAAAATCCCCAGGTGTTTGGGGTTTTTTGCACAAGAGTTTTGGCGATGTCAAGACTTTTTTAAACTTTATTTATAACTGGAATTACAATCGGTGTGTGGCCGGTGGCGTCAAAGAGAATATGAGTGATGTCTTCTTTGATTTCTTCTTTCAAAGTTTTTAGCTCTGGGTCGGTGGAAACGGATTTGTCAGTTTTGGTGCGAAGATAATGACGAATCTTACCGATTAGATCTTCGGAATTATCGAGATAAATAAACGCTCGGGAAACAATATCTGGAGTTTTAATTAAGCGGCCGGTTTTCTTAGAAAGTGTCAAGATAATGACAAAAATGCCCTCTCTAGAGATGTGGATACGATCCTTAATGACGGCCTCGTGAACTTGTTGATCGGCATCATCGTAGAGTTTGTTGCCAACCGTAATGCGGCCGTTGCGGCGGATTTTCCTATCTTTGGTAAGCTCAACCACGTCGCCATCATCAGAGATAATAATGTTGTCTCTAGGAATGCCGATAACGTTTTCGGCCATTTCGGCGTTGTGTTCGAGCATGTAAAACTCGCCGTGATATGGCATATAGTTGGTTGGGTTTAATCTGGTAACAAATTCAACGTGATCCTCGTAATAAGCGTGGCCAGAAAGGTGAAGCGGACCAAGGTTAGTGATGTGGTTTTTGCCATTTTGAATCACCTGGGCGCCTTCACGAAGGAGGCCATCTACGGTGTTAACCACATGTGGCTCGTTGCCCGGAATTGGGTTAGAACTAAAGACGATAGTATCGGTGGATTTGATCTTAATGTATTTGTGTGCACCGGTGACCATGCGATTCAGTACGGCGTTGAGCTCGCCCTGAGAACCAGTACAGACGATAGTGACTTTATCATCTGGGAGCTTGATAATGTCTTCCATTTTCATGATGGTGTCTTTTGGTACTTTGATAGATTTGGAGCGGAGAGCAACCTCGAGGTTATTGATCATCGAGAAGCCCGAGAAGGCGACTTTTCTACCTCTTTCGGCAGCTTCTTTTAAAACAAGCTCGATACGGCCAATCTGAGAGGAGAAACAAGAGACGATAATACGGCCAGAGGCATAATTATCCATTACTTTACCGAGGTTATCGCCAACGTCATATTCGGAATGTGGGTGTTTGCCCGGGGAGTCGATATTGGTGGACTCGTTTAGCATCAGAGTGATTCCCTCTTTTTTGACGATCTCGTCGATGCGCTCGTAGTCAGTCTGGACGCCCATTGGCTTTTCTTCGTGACGCCAGTCACCAGAGAGATAAATTACACCGTTTGGAGTGCGGATTACGATGGCAGTGTTGCCTGGAATAGAATGAAGCGTATGAATAAATTCAACGGAAAAATGCTCGGAGACTTTGATTTGTTCGTGCTTAAAAGGGTCGACTGGACAGTAGTTCAGCTCTGGGATATCTTCAAGCTCGGACATTTGTTTTTTGATCATGCCAAGAGTAAAATCGGTGCCGTAAATTGGGGTTAAAGGATTAAATTTTGGTAAGAGATGGCGACAAGCACCAATATGATCAAGGTGGGCGTGGGTAAAGAGGATGGCTTTAACGTTTGCCATGTTGTCTTCGAGATATTTGATATCTGGGATCATGTAATTGACGCCAGGATAATCATCCCCAGCAAAGAGCACGCCCATATCAACGACGATTATTTCGCCCTTGTACTCGATAATAGTCATATTTTTACCGATACCAAATTCGCCGAGACCACCGATTGGGATGATACGTACGGCCTCTGGATCTGGACGGGCAGACTTTAGCTGCGCGTTGGTGACCTGAGCGCCCTTATAGCCGTTGTAGCGAGATTTATTCACTGGCACACCGATGATATGCTGAGTGGCTTGCGCATTAACATCCTGTGAAAGCATGCGCTGATGATGCACCATTTCGCCTTTTTTAGTGGAGACGGAGAGATTAACTTTGCGTTTTTCGGCCTCTGTTACGTCCGGCTTTTCGGCCTTGGCTTTGGCAGTTTTTGCCGCAGTTTTGGTGGCTTTTTTAGTGGTTTTTGCGGCAGCTTTAGCTGGTTTTTTGACTAATTTTTCGTCTTTGCCACCTGGCGCAAAATTAGAGTTAAAATTGCGCTTTTGCAGCTCTTCAAAATTCTTTTTGATGCCCGGCAGTCGTTCTTCTCGCATTTTTAACAGATGCGCACGACGGTCCTGTTCCTGTTTGTTCATTAAAATCCTTTAATTAAATTGTTAAAAACAAGTAAATGTAAGTATCTCTATTTTAGCAAAACTATTGCCAAAAAGCAAGTTTTTATATATAATTGAAGTATACAGATATGGCCGGCCTGAAAAAGGACGGCGTTTTTAATTAAAGAAAGGAAATATGGAAAACCTAGACCTCAAACAGATGGCAACCATGGTAGGCGTAATTGCCGAAGAGAAAAACCTGCCAAAAGAGACCGTACTCGATGTAATCCAGATGGCGATTGCTGCCGCTTGGCGCAAAGACAACGGCGATCGCGAAATGAACGTACGTGCAATCCTAAACACCAAGACTGGAAGCGCAGATGTTTTTGTAGCGCGCGAAGTCGTAGAAGATGGCGTAGCTTACAACCCATCCACCGAAATCCCCCTAAAAGAAGCCGGCAAAGGCAAGAAAATAGGTGATATCGTGGAAGAAAAACACGCCGTAACGAGCTTTGGCCGCGTAGCTGCTATGACCGCTAAACAAGTGGTAGTACAAAGACTCCGCGATGCCGAGCGCGACGCTGTGCTTGCAATGTTTGAAGACAAAATTGGCACTATTGTTACTGGTATCGTTTCCCGCGTGGAACCAAAAATCGTTCGTATCGACCTCGGTAGAACCACTGGTATCATGCCAAAATCCGAGCAAATCGATGGCGAATATTACTCTGTTGGTTCACGTATTAAGGTGTTTATCAAAGATATCGAACGCGGTGAACGTGGTGCACAACTTATTCTCTCTCGTGGCTGTGCTGAGTTTGTAGAATATCTCTTCCGCCAGGAAGTCCCAGAAATTGAGAATAACACCGTAGAGATTCGTGGCATCGCCCGTGAAGCTGGTCGCCGCACCAAAATCGCTGTGGCTTCGACTGTCCCTGATGTCGACCCAGTTGGTACCTTTGTAGGTGGCCGTGGTGTTAGGGTCCAGGCTGTTACCAACGAAATCGGTGAACGCGAGAAAATCGATATTATTAACTGGAGCGACAACGCCTCTGAATATATCCGCGAGGCTCTTTCTCCAGCTGAAATCGTTAAGGTTGAAATTAAAGATAAGAAGGCTAAGGCCTATGTTACCGAAGATCAGCAATCTATTGCTATCGGTCGCCAAAGTCAAAACGTGCGCCTAGCTTCTAAACTTACCGGCTACGATATCGATATCGAGCTCGCTAAGGCTCCAGAAAAGAAGAAAAAGAAGAACGTTGAGGATTCTCTCCTCTCGGCGCTTGAAGAAGCTGAAGCAGAGTAATCTCTGTTTCACCCCTGTTTGTAATGCCCCACTTTGCGTGAGGCATTGCTTTTTTTGCGATTTTGTGCTATAATAAGAGATGTATCTTTCTATATGAAAAAGAAAGGGGTGGAACTATGAAAGATACGAACACGCTCATTATTATTATTCTCATCTCTATCCTGGCGATCGGAGCCGTTATCTTTGACTTGGTAATGATTCGTCGCAAAGGCAAAGAAAGACGTGAAAACGAAGATGCCGTTGCAAGAGTGATGAAGAAATATCGCACAATTACTCTCTGTCGACCGCTGGCCGCAATCGCTGTGGGTAGACTTTCGAGCAAGGAAATGCGCGGTATTGCTTACGAGATTTATCGCTGTGCGACTGACCCGGACTCGTTTTTCTTTATTACGAGAAGAGAAGATGATACACCTGTAATGGAGCCGATAGATCGGTTCCTAGTAGTGGCTACTTCTGAGAACTATTCAGAGGTAATAACACTGCTAAACACTGCCCGCTGATGCGGGCTTTTTTATTATTTAAAATCGCAAGATCTAGTTTTATGTCGTTCTTAATCTTAAATGCTTCCTATTTTTAATAATGTATATGACAAAACCAATGGTGCCGAGTATCATGGCCGTGATAAACATATCTGCTTGAATGTAATTGTCTTCTCTGGTTTGATAACCAGTGTTTGCCACAAAGCTTCCTTGTTTTGAGCTTGAGTTGCCGCCGTTCATGTCATTACTTTGGTCTATGTTAATCCCATCATCAGGATCAGTATTTGGTACTGCTGGAGAACCTCCAGTGTTACCACTAGAACTACCACCTTGACTACTATTTTGATTGCCCTGATTGTCATTGACAGGATTTTCTTCGTTACCACCTTGATTTCCCTGTTCATTTCCATTAGATCCCTCTTCACTACCGCCCTGATTTCCTTGTCCATCTCCATTTGAGTCTTGAACGATATTAAACTTAGCCGTATATACAGCATCATCTGTAACCGGGATGATTTCTGGCTCCCAGCCCGAAAAGTTAAAGCTGCCGGTGTATCCTTCTCCAAATATTAGGACGTTTGGATTTATGGAAAGTTCTTCATACTCTACCTTAGTGCCCATTATGGTACTAATTTCGCTATATCTAAGTAATTGTCTATAGACTGGCGTTGACCCGTACGGCACATTCTTTTCTATATAGGTTAGATACTGATCTTCATTATTTTCATCTATATAGTGGCCTTGAAACTTTATCGTATATTCTTTGGCTTTCTTATGAGCATTTATTGCAATGGTTCTATCCGAACTGATGATATTAGATTCCCATCGATTAGGATATATAATTGAATAAGTGTAGTGCTCCTCTTCTGCGATTAAAAGAGTTGCACTGACTCTTCCTACTTCATTGTTGTCCTTAATGAAGGATATCTCCTTGGTAGAATCGTTTATAGAAAACGTTGTTCCGTCTGGGACGGTAATAGAAGTATCGGATAGACCAACATAATTCTCGTTATTGGTGACGAAGGTAACTGTATGGTTACCAGTAGTATTAGCATCTACGTCGGTGGTATATACTGTTAGTAGATCATATTTCTTTTCGGAGTCGGTAAAATCACTACTGGTATACGCTGTTTTATCATTAAGCTCACAAGTATATGTTTGACTAGTCTGATCATCGTATCGTTCCAGACAATTGTATCCTGCATACACTTTTATCATGAAAGATCCATCCAATAAAATATTCTCAGAAGATAAGTCTAGGCTTTGCATGCCAGGATAGGAGTATTTAACACTGTCTTTATCATCGTAAGAAACATCCATCCATTCCCATGTCTCTCCACCATCAGTACTTAGACTAAATACATATTCTACTCCGGCCAACTTAAATCTTTGCGAGAAGGCAATCCTTTCAAGTTTTTCTGGTTGATTTGACTTAGTCTCGAATTCAAAGATTAATTCATTTCCGGCAGGAGTAACGTTATTTGGACTATTATATTCAAGTTGATAGTTTGATTCTAAACTACTATTCTTGGTGTAACTTCCTAATTGGTCGGTATAGTCATAGATATGGTCATAATTACTATGTTCTACGCCAGTAGCTACAAAAAAGCTAGTGAAGGCGGATTCGTAAGCTAAATATTCTTTGCCTGGGGCCGTGCCATAAGAATTTTGAATAATAAAGGCACCTTTTTTGGTCTCACCATTGTTAATATATTCCCAGTTGTCGTCCCAACCAACTATATTGATGGCGTGCCCAGTAGAAAGACTACCGCTATTACATTCAGTTTTGCCAGTACGAGTGGTTCGATCTATGATGGTAAAATTATTGTTACTATCTACATAGCCACAGGCGGTTTTGTTATAGTGTGTACCAATGCCGACCGCACCGTAATCTTGAATAGATTGTTTAAGATATAAGATGAAATTATCACGAGTATAAGATTGCGCACCTTCCCCTTCAAACGGAGTATTTTCGCCGTAATAAAGGTACCCGCTAGCCGTGTCATAAGATATAAGATTATACTCAGAGTTAGACCCATTAAGCACAACGTCTGAACTTATTCTACTTTTGTAACCAGAGTGATTATTGAGGTATTCAGCATACGAGTTGATGCCAGATAAGGTGCTATCTTCGTTTTGAAGTTTTTGCCAGAAGTTGTCTTCTATGGCGAGAGTATTTTGGCCAGTTGAAACAATAGATGCTAATTGATAATTAGCTGAGGAACCTATTCTTCTAGCATTTGAGCCGTAGATATAGCTAGTGTATGGATTATTTTGATCTGAAAAATTGTTAGCAAGCTGGTAGTCCAAATGCTTGACTGATAGTTCAGGAGTTTCGAAAAGAGTATTTCTGATAGTGCTTTCTATGGCTGTAGTATAAGAGTAGGCCCAGCAGAGATTTTCATTATGCTGATTCTCTACTCTGCTAACGCATCCTACGGAATTAATGCAGTCTTCTTGACTGAGAGAACTATAGCTAGCTGGGTATTGTTCGCTAGGCACGGGACGTCCAGAATCAGTTGTAGTACAATAAGGAAGTCCATCCTTATCTAAAAAGCAGGTTTTTTCAAAGTTTGCTGCAGAAGCGCCTAATACTGAATTAGAATTAAACCTTTCTTCATAATTATCTGGGTCGACGCCAAATTCGAATCCTTCTTCGTCAAAACCAAAGACGAATTCTTCCTCCTCGGCATTAGTATTAGAAATATTGTTTATAACGGCGTATGCTCCGGTGCTTAAAAAAGCGAGACCAACAAAAATGTAGGTCGAAACAAGGAGCTTTTTTCTAGTTTTCTTAAGACGGAATGATTCCATCCTTATATCCTTTTTATTTTATGTTTTTGTTTATATGACTTTTACGTCTTTTATACTAACGTACTTATGGTAATTTGTCAAGGGTTTTATTGGCTAGCTTCTAGATAGACGAAAAGCCACCCGTTGGGGTGGCTTATCCGTATAATTTGGCACCTTGCTAGTTTCCCGCAGAGCAGTATAATCGCCGCTACTGGGCTTGACTTCTGTGTTCGGAATGGGAACAGGTATTTCCCCAGCGCTATGGGCACCAAATTGAGCGCGTCTGCGTCTCTATTGATGTCCATTTTCGTGCCAAGATTTTAAATGACGTTCGGTGTCTCCTACGGAGAAATTCTTGCGAATATCGAGCACCGATTGCTAGATAAGTCTACCAAGTTGTCGCTGTAATGTCAAGCATATAGAGACAACTTGGAACATAAAAAGGCGATGGATCGATTAGTACTTCTCAGCTCCACATGTTGCCATGCTTCCACTTAAAGCCTATCAACCAGATCATCTTTCTGGGATCTCATAGGGAATTCTTATCTTGGAGTGGGCTTCGCGCTTAATATGCTTTCAGCGCTTATCTCTTCCGAACATAGCTACCGGGCGATGCAGCAGGTGGCCACAACCCGTACACTAGAGGTTCGTCCACCCCGGTCCTCTCGTACTAAGGGCAGATCTCCTCAAAATTCCTAACGATCATGCCGGATATAAACCGA
>JAEEKR010000029.1 GCA_016282495.1 Candidatus Saccharimonadota bacterium | reverse complement strand
GAAAAAGCTAAAAATGGCCCTAAAAACGCCTACAAAAATGTCATTACTACTGGCACTCTTGCAGGGAATGATGGCCGCAAGATGAGTAAATCTCTCGGCAACTTCACCGACCCCAATGAACTCATGGACCAATATTCCGCCGATGCTTTACGCTTTCTCTTGCTCTCTAGCCCCGTCCTCTCTGGTGAAGACTTCGCTCTTCTTGATAAGGATGTCTCTGACGTTAATCGTAAGCTTGCCATGATTTGGAATGTTTATGATTTCTTCACTACTTATGCAGAAGTAGAGAAAATAGATAGTAATGATTTAACGGAAAATAACATATCTTCAACAAATCCATTAGATATCTGGATTATCTCCCGCATCTATCAGCTAAGAGATGAAATCACTGAAGGTATGGGAGAATATAACATCCCTAAGGCCTTAGAAGGGGTTTTACCGTTTACCGATGACATGAGCAACTGGTTCGTTCGCCGTTCTCGCCGTCGCTTTAGTAAAAACGACGATGAAAACGACAAGAAACAAGCTTTCTCTACATTGCATTTTGTATTAGTATATCTTGCTCATTTGCTCGCCCCATTTGTCCCATTTCTGGCCGAAGAACTTTATCAGAAGATGACCGGTAACGCTGATTCTATCCATCTCAAAGATTGGCCAGAACCAGGCGTTATAGATACTGACGTTCTAGAACAAATGTCGCGTACTCGCCAAATCATCACCGACGCTCTTGCCCTTCGTATGCAGAAATCTGACACTGAGGACCAGATTAAAATCCGTCAGCCACTTTCCAAGCTCACCTATGATGGAGACGAATTAGATAGTTTTTATGAGCAAATCATCGCCGACGAAGTAAATGTTAAAGAAGTAATTAACGGTAAAGAGTTTAAACTGGATAAGACCTTGACTCCAGAACTAAAAAGGGAAGGAGAAGCCCGCGAACTCATTCGTGCCGTCCAATCAGCCCGTAAACACGCCAATCTTCGCCAAGACGACCAAATTAAGCTCTCAGTCAGCTGCAGCCTCCCAGAAGGCTACGAAGACCTTATTAAAGCAGAAGTTAATGCTATCAGCCTTACTAAAGGCGAAAACTATTCTCACGACGAGATAGTCAAATTGAACGGCGAAAACGTCACCATTTCATTAGAAAAAGCATAAAAATATTTAAACCAAGACATTTTTACAACATTATTTTTGGATTTTTTGTCTCTGTTAATTTGACAAAACCACCATTTTTTAGCATAAGCACTATTGACAAATTTAGCAATCTGTGCTACAATGAAAACAAGTTAGAACACAAAACAAAAATTCTAACAAACAAATAATAAAAAGGAAAACAAACAATGACACAAACACTTACAATACCAACTAAAGTAGTTGATTCAGACTGGAAAGACGATATTGACTACGAGCCCTATGAAGAAGAGGGAACTTACATTTCGCCAAACAGCATCAAAAAGGAAACTATCGCTAAAATCAAAAAATCCCCAATTAAACTCGCAATTAGGAACATGGTGGACTGGAAAGCGTTAGTGAATAGCTAATATTTATCCGCTTACCAAGTATTTAACAAAAACAAAAAAGAAAGGAGACCAATGTAAGACAAAAATAATTAAAACAATATGTCTATAATAAGATAGACGAGACATAAATTACGCAAAAAACCGAACACTACGTTCGGTTTTTTGTCATAAAATCCATAATCCAAAAGTTGACCAAAAAAATCGCTTATGTTAAACTAAAACCAGAAAGGTCAATATTATTTAACAAAAGGTTTCTATGGATAACTATCTTCTAGATTATGAGACTCTTGGCGGTTTTGTTGACAGTCTCATGAAGGCAAAGCCCGTGCCAGCACAAACCCCCGAGGAGCTCAACACTCTTCGCGAAAACAATATCAAACGATTAGATGACAAAATCACTCAGGCAGTTTTTGGCTCGCTTAATGACAGCCAATTAAAAGAACTTAACGTACTGCTTGACCAAGACGATGGCACACCCGAGGTTTATGAAAAGTTTTTCCAGGACGCCGGCATCAATATTCAGCGTACTATTGCTAGTGCGATGCAAAGTTATAAAGAAGAATTTCTAGGAGGTCAATATGCCTAGTGGTGAAAAAATTGGAAATAGCGACAATACAAATGCTGGCGAAATGTCCGGCAATACTCCGCGCCAAACCTACGAACAAAGAGGGGAACTTACGTTAGAGGCAATTCACGCTCACGAAGCTGAAGTAGAAAACCTTGAAAATCTTTATAACTCATTTGATAAAATGGGCACTCTAACTGATGAAGAAAAAGCCGAGTTAAAAAATAATATTGAAAGACTAAAACAGCTTAATGCCCAAGAACAAGAAATCTTTTCAAATGATAACAAAGACCAGCAGCCATCAGACTCAACCCCAGAGGCTGATGCTTCAAACAAAGAGTTAGCAAATAAAACCGCCGAAAAAGCTAAAGCTAAAAGAGGCTTCAAAAAATTCATGGTTGGTGTTGGTGTTCTTGTTGCCGCAGGCGTGATAGCTTTTACCGGCGCTAATATAATTAAAAATAGCAGACAGGGCAATGAACAAAATCCAACCAGGACAGAACAAGCCGAACAAGACCAAGACACGACTGAAGACAAAGAATCAATTGCAGAATTATCAACTTATCGTGGACAATTCGCAAATGAAGACGGAACTAGCTACAATTCGGAAAAAGGCGCAAAAGTTAACTTCGGCGAAGAATTAAAGAGCGATGCTCCAGAAGCCGAAATGAAAGATGAAATGCTTGGGCGTATGATACAACCCGGGCAACTTGCTGCCACATATTTCTATATGCAAGAAAAAACTTCTAATCCAGATTTCGGCGTAGAAGGCGCTAAATTTAGTAATCCAGACGACCTTCTAGAAGCAATGGAAAATGATTCGGAACTTCATCAAAAAGTTTACAATTACATAAAAGATACCATAAAAAACAATAGCCTAGCAGAGAGTACTGTTACTGGAACATTTCATAATTTCTTTATGGACTCGCAATTTGAAACAGGGAACATAGATACTAGCAATGTAGAAGTTGTCGGTTGTACAACAAACGAAGATGGTACAAAGGTTTATTCTCTTGCATACACTTGGGAAGATAAAGATGGTAATTTCCATATGGATACTTTTACCTTTAAGGAAAAATGTGGTGGTCAGCCACTAGACCAGCTTGATTTTACGACTACTGTTCGCCAGATTCCATCCCCAGAAAATCCGGATAATCCAGACGACCCACATGACGATCTAAAACCAAAAGACCATGACAATATGACACGAATTGATAATCAAATTCTTGAAGATATCGCGGATAATAACGGTACGAAAGAGGTAAGAGTAACTCCTACGTCAACTGAAGATTCTCCAACCCAAAAACCATCTTCCGAGTCGTATCAAGACGCGACTACGGTAGTCAACAACCCAGATTCAGAGGCGACTTCAGCTCCATCTAATCTGCAAAAAAATTACAATGAAAATCGTGGCGGAGCAAATTCCGATCAATATGCCCCAGTCCAAGATAATCAAAGCGCTCAGCAAGCCGCCGACCAAGCTGAAATACCAATCTCTGAGGCGCCGACTGGCGGACAAGAACT
>JAEEKR010000028.1 GCA_016282495.1 Candidatus Saccharimonadota bacterium | reverse complement strand
TAGGTTCAGTTGTTCCAGCCGATTATGCGGATCAGCCTGAAGGATGTATATCCGTAAACGGTCATCGGGCTGTCGACCTTATCGGTGGTATTGGAGTTGACGAGAAGCTCGGCGACGTCGCCGTTCCCGTCGTATACCACCTTTGAAACGATGACGGAGTGGACGCCGCGTTCACCGCTGATATACTGTACGATATCCCCGGGACGGGCGCAATAGACGTTTTCGGTAATCTCCGCAACAAGCCCGAAGCCCTCGTTGGTCGTGCAGTAATTATAGAACTCCTCTACTCCCGTCCAGCTCATCGCCCGACCGTACGGGCGGTTATATCCGGAAACCACGGGACCGTAGTATTTCCATTGATTATATATGTCGCCGCGGTAGTCCATCGGGATCCCTCCGGCGTACAGGCATTGGGACGTGTAGTTGTTGCAGTTGCCGCCGTAGTCGTCGTAAACGTTGAACGATGGGTTGCGAAGCATCTCGTATTTCCCCGCCCATTCGTAGGAATACGCGACCGCGGCTTCGGCGTCGTACGGGTTATCCGCCTGCTTTGCCGGAGCGTAGGCGTCCTTGTTAGAATTGTATTCGGTTTTTAGTTTTTTTAGTGAGGAAAAGCCCTTCTCCGCCGAGGCAACCAACATTTCGCCGAGTCCTGAGAAAACGTCGGCGAGCTGATTCGCCGTCAACGTCGATTTGGTCAGACGTCTTTCCTCACAGAGCGCAGAAAAGCTCTCGGTAATAAGCGAAAACACGCTCGATATCTCGGAATGGGAGACGATAAGCCAGCCTGACTCCGACCTTTCAAGAACGAAGTCGTGCTCGACCCCGCAGGTATAGGACGTGATATCTCCGGCGAACGCGTAATTGATCGCGTTGTTTTCGTATAGGGTGATCTGCGCCGTCCTCTCGCCCGCCTTGCAGTCGATCAGCGTAAGCCCGACCTTGCAGCTTCCGAATGAGAGGTCGATATCCATATTGTTCCGTATCTCTATCTGATAATCGATCGCCGTTTTGACGAGAAGCCGCTCAAAATCGGTCCCAAAAGAATAGAGTACGGAAAGATCCTCTGCTTTACCGCTGCCGAGGCTTTGATAATACAAGGTAAAATAACGCGAGATCGTCTCTGCGGCAGACTGATCGACGCCGAACTCCGAAAGATCGCCATGAAAATCGACTGTTACCTCGGTCTCGGTAAACTTATGCGTATTAACGGGAACCGGTTCTTCTGCCGGGACGGTCTCGGACTCAGGCGCAGCCGTGACAGGACCGGAAGGGGCTGCCTCCGTCGAGACGCAGGAAGAGAGCAGAAAAGGCAAAGCCAGGACTAACGGTATGAATACGCCGCTCAATCTGTTTTTCATCGGGCTTCGCCCCTTTCTTTTCCGCGATGAAAAGATTATACAATATTTCGGGCTTTTATGTCAATATTTGACGCTTCAATAAATTGACAGAGGCGATTATTTATGATAGAATTAAGAAAATTCTGTACAGGAGATAAATATGGATAAACTTGTCGCTCATATCAGGGAACACGCCGAGGATTACGGGAGCGTCCCGTTCTGGAGCTGGAACGACGTACTCGATCCCAAGCACTTAGTCGAGCAGATCGACGATATGCACAAGATCGGCATGAAGGGATTTTTCATGCACGCGAGAAACGGACTTGAGACCGAGTATTTAAGCGAGGAATGGTTCGAGTGTATCGAAGCCTGCGTCAAACGCGCAAAGGAACTCGGCATGGAGGCCTGGTCGTACGACGAGAACGGCTGGCCGAGCGGATTTGCCGGCGGCAAGCTGCTTGATGATCCCGCAAATTTCGCGCTTTATCTTAAATACAAGCTGCTCGGGTCGTTCGATCCCGAGGCGTTCGCGGTCTACGTTATTAAGGACGGAAAACCCGTTCAGGTAAAGGCGAACGTTGAAGGCGAGACCGAGTATCACACCATATACAGACACGCCGACGACTCCTACGTCAACACCCTGGACGCCGACATCACACGCAAGTTTATCGAATCCACCCACGAGGAATACAGACGCCGTCTCGGGGACGATTTCGGGACGGTCATGCCCGGATTCTTTACCGACGAGCCGCAGTATTACAGATGGGCGACGGTATGGAGCGACAAGCTCCCCGAGGAGTTTTCAAAGCGTTTCGGATACGACGTTATGAGCGGACTGCCCGCTTTGTTTATCGACTACGACGGCGCCGAGGTATTCAGATACGACTACCATCTCCTCTGCCACGAGCTGTTCATGTACAACTTTGTCAAGGTGCTTTACGACTGGTGCGAGAAGTACGGCGTGAAGATGACCGGCCACTTCGTAGAGGAAAAATGTCTGCACGGCCAGATGTGGTGCTGCGGCGGCGTCATGCCTCTGTACGAGTATCAGCAGTATCCCGGTATGGACAACCTCGGAAAGGTGACCGAAAACGACTATTCCGCAAAACAGCTCGGCTCCGTATGCGCTCAGCTCGGTAAAAAGAGGGTCCTTTCCGAGATGTTCGCCTGCTGCGGCTGGGAGGTCACTCCGCTTGAACTCAAGCGCACCGCCG
>JAEEKR010000027.1 GCA_016282495.1 Candidatus Saccharimonadota bacterium | reverse complement strand
TTTAATGCTTCCTCAGAAAAATCTTTTCTCGGCTGTTCTTCATCACGAACAATTTTTTCAATTTCGATTTCCTGGAGCGTCGAAACTTTTTCGTCCTCATCCGCTGTCAAATCGAATTCATCATCAACCAGCTCGGTCGGAATCAAACTTTCAAATCCTCGTCCTAAAGCTTTTCCCATTATTTTGTCCTTTCCTGAACCTCTTTTGCAAGTTCCTTATAAGCCTTCGCACCTTTAGAAAAACGATCATAATCCCCAACTGGCACACCATGACTCGGAGCCTCAGCAATCCTCACATTCCTTGGAATTGCAGTATTGAAAGTTTTGTCTTTGAAATATTTCTTAATCTCCGCCAGAACCTGAATCGAAAGCGAAGTACGTTTATCATACATTGTTGCCACAACACCTAATAGTTTCAGCTTCGGGTTCACTTTTCGGACTAGCTTCATACTTTCAAGAAGCTGGGCCACTCCCTCAAGCGCATAAAATTCCGTTTGAACCGGCAAGAGAAGATAATCTGATGCAATCATTCCGTTCACAGTAAGAAGAGACAAAGACGGTGGCGAATCAATGATAATATAATCATATTTTCCAACCACTTTTTTCACTTCATCTCTTAGTTGAACAAATTTCTTACTCATTTTCGTCAGCTCAACTTCCGCATTCGCAAGCTGCGGTGTCGCTGGTGCTAGTTCAAAGTTTTTAAATTTTGTCTTCAAAATCACATCTTCAATCGTTACCTCACCAAGCATCACATCCGTCATTGTTGCTTTCAACTTTTCTTTTTCAAATCCTAACCCACTCGTCGCATTTCCCTGTGGATCAAGGTCGACAAGAAGCACTCTAAGTTTATTCTTCGCAAGATAATAAGAAAGGTTAACGGCCGTCGTCGTTTTTCCTACTCCCCCCTTTTGGTTTGTCACACAGATAACCTTCGCCATAATATTCCTATTATACCATAAAACATAAGTTAAATAATCTATTTCTCAAAAAAATAACCCCCCTAGGAGGATTATTTTATTGATGTGATTTCAATCACTGAATATTTTTGACGATGACCAGTTTCAGTGTGAACGCGTTTCTTTGAATGATAACGAATCACGCGCACCTTATCGCCAGCAACTTTTTCTTCGACTACTTTCGCTGAAACTTTAACGCCTTTAACAGTTGGGGTTCCAACAGTAGTCTTATCACCATCGATAAGAAGCAAAGCATCAGTTTCGAGCTCTTTTGTGCCTGCCGGGAGGAGGTCCACCCGTAGGGTCTCTTTCTCTTCGACAAGATATTGTTTCCCGCCGATGAGTACAACTGCTTTTTTCATATTAATCCTTTAATTAATCAACTTATTTTACCACACTTTCACGAATTTGTGAAGCATCCTAAGAGATTACTCAGATTTAATCACTATTTATCAGCTTTATGCTCTTTTTTATTGGTGGTTTTAGTAGCTTTCTTTACGGCTTTACCAGTTTCAACTTTCTTGATGCTATGCAAAGTCGAACTAGACTTAATCAGGTAGTATCCACCTACACCAATAGCTAATGCTACAATCACTGCTAAAACAATTTCAGCAGGACCAGTTGAAGGAAGTTCAGATGGGGTATTTGGAGTTGTATTACCACCACCATTATTTCCACCACAGTTTCTTTCTACGGTTATTCCAACCTTATCATACATGGTACCGTTAGCCGTCGTAACATAAGCATTGTTATAGACAACAGTATTGCCACAAATGAAGATATCCTTATTGTCTTCGATTTTCACATCGTAAACCACATATCCTTCTTGTTCTGGCAAATAATCACCGATACCTAGCCCGTTCGCCCAAGCAGAATCATCGACGTCTACATAATTAGCATTGGCTGGAATCTTTGCCTTAATAGAGCCAGGAACCAACGTCATCCCATCCGCCAAAACATCGTAGACGGTCACAGAAGTTTGGTTTGTTGTGCCAATGTTTTGGTATTTAATGCGAAACTTTACAGTATCGCCAGGCTTTACAGTAGCGTTCTCAGACCATGTATTTCCGCCATCAACCGAAATTTCTTTAGCAATATAAAATCTTGGTTGATCCGCTTTAACCCTAAAGGTAACATAACCAGCGTAGTTGTTACAACCAGGAATCATTCCCCACTCTTCATCCCAATAAGCCAACTTAGAACCAGTACTCCAAAGAGCAGCATCGTCTAATAGCTTACCATTAGCTGAACCACCATTATGAATTTCTGCCGTACCCTGTACATATCTTAAGTATACTGTTTCAGAAGCAGTAAGGTAAGCAGTATCATAAACACTACCAGGGTTTGTATTTGTAGAAGAAATTGTGCCCTTCACCACTGCAGCTTCACCTTTATTAACTTCGGATGGCATTTCCATCGCAAGACGAACGTTGTCTGCAATACCAGCACCAGAAGCGTTTAAATTGTCAGCAGCATTATTGTGAAAGTACACATATACTTCGTAAATTCCTCCAGGCTCAATAGCGACCTCGTCAGAATATTTGTCATTTGTACCATATTTACGTACTCTCACAAAGTTTGATTCTTTACCAATATCCGGGTTATTGCTAATAGAGTTAAATGTGGCATAAGGCGCCGGCGATTCCCAAGTGAACATCTGTCGGTCCTGTGGACCCCAAGATTCTGCTGCATTGGCAGGAAGAGAAAAGACTCCCAACGCACCTGCAAATGCTAAAACACCCACCAAAAGTTTTTTGATTGTTGTTTTTTTCATTACTGGTTACCTCCGTTGTTATTTGTTGTTTCGCCAAATCCAAATTCTGCATTCATCTCTGCCTCTGTGGCACCATTGCTACTATTTTCGGCATTACTACCAGTCCCACTAAGCTCCGCAAACCTATTTGCAAGCTCCTCTTGGGTGCGTGTACCGTCTTCGGCACTACCAGGAGTATTCTCAGCTGCCGCCGCTTCGTTAACGTTCGGCTTAGTTTCTTCAAATGTCCTAGTATCGCCATCGCCTACAACAGGTACCTCATTTTCTTCCTGATGTTTTACTTCAGGACTATAGGTAGGAGTGTTTTCCTGTTCCGTCACTTCTGGTGCCTGCATAATAGCTTCACCGATTCCTTCTTTACCCTCATCGCTCATATCCTCGGTTTTAACTTCAGCGCCAGGATTTGTTTCGGCATCAACATGATTTTCTTCAGTTGCCTCTACTGGAGTTGCGCCGCTTTCAGGAGCCTCAGGGGTTTCCTGAAGTGGGGCTACACCAGCATGAGTATCTTCACCTTTAGGTGTAAGTGTAGGAGGAGTGACATCCGGAGGGGTCACATCTGGAGGAGCGACATCTGGTGGAGTCACATCTGGAGGAGTGACATCTGGTGGAG
Source organism: Candidatus Saccharimonadota bacterium (assembly GCA_016282495.1). Lineage (GTDB taxonomy): Bacteria > Patescibacteriota > Saccharimonadia > Saccharimonadales > Saccharimonadaceae > Nanosyncoccus. Next base: position 31,428 of record JAEEKR010000027.1, on the reverse strand, counting down.
TCACATCTGGAGGAGTGACATCTGGTGGAGTCACATCCGGTGGAGTCACATCTGGAGGAGTCACATCTGGAGGGGTGACCGGAGTATCCGGAGTTGGTTTATCCGGTGTCGGTTTATCTGGAGTTGGTTTATCCGGTGTTGGCTTATCTGGTGTTGGTGTATCTGGAGTTGGTTTATCCGGTGTTGGCTTATCTGGTGTTGGTGTATCTGTCGTAATTTTTTCTTCAGTCACAGTCACCGAACCGTCATCCTCGAAAACAATTCTCAAGATATTGCTACATTCGGCATTAAGAAGTACAGTAGACTTACCGTCACTATATCTAAAAATCTTCTCACCACCCTTAAAATTAATCTGATTAGTTGCAAGTAACGAATCAGCAGGATTGTTCGCAAACTGATCATAAGTATTATAAGCAGTTTGTCCAGCTTCAGCTGCAGTAAACTCAACTTTGCCGCCATCAATAAATCCTTCGACAGTTTTAAGCATCTGCTGCTGTAAATCTGCACCATCTTCGCCGTTCAGCATGCTATCAAGTTGCGTTCTGCTGTACCCAGCTAAATCACCTTTTACGCTATCATCTAGTTCATAGAAGAAAGCAGCCAAAGCTTCTGGGTTACCTCTTACTAAATCTTTAGCCATTTCAGCCGCAGCTTTTTCATCTTTGTCATCCCAAATTTCACTGTTATCGCCAGTAAAGTCATATTTATGCTCTTTTTCTATACTGCCATCATAAAAGCTAACTTTATATTTCACGCCATTCGATGTGAACTCAAACCCATCATCGGCAGTTTCACCTCCGTTATTATCAACTTCAGTTTTTTCACCACCACCATTAAGATCAACAACACCACCCTCATCGAGTTTTTCGGTTGTATTGTTATCCTTAACTTCATCCGAAGCTGCTGTATCATTGCCTGGAACAGCATTCGCATTATGTTTTTTAAGCATATTTCTGCCAGCAATAAAGCCACCTACGGCAATTGCGCCCGCCAAAAATACGGCCGCAACCTTTCTGAAGTTTTTATGTTTATTCAGTTTTTCTTGTAAGTTACCTCTTGCATTCTTTTCTTGCTCGGCGACTTCTTCCTTAATTTCTTCAGCCTGTTTCTTTTCGGCTTCAGATACTTCCGACTTAGCTCCCTCGAGAACCTTGCCAGTTCTTTTGGCTTTAGCCTCAGCGATTCGCTCTTTTAATCTCAAGAGTTCATCTTTGCTAAGCTTACCGCTTTTAATGAAAGCTTCGATTTCTTCCTTGGTTTTAGGGAATTCAGGCATATCCACGGATTCTGCAGCACCAGCCATTGCTGCTGCGCCAAGACCATTCACATTGTGGCGAGCAACATTCTCTTGTTCTGCCGTATTATCTGCCGCAGAATTAATTCTTTCAGGGTCGCTCATAATTATTCTCCTCTCCTAAACATTGCACGAATCCTACCAGCTATCCCTTTTTTCTTTCGTCTACCATCTGCTTCTTCATCAATGATTCTTTCGCCCTTAGAATTAAGGCCATATGATTCATATACTGCATTTAGTCTATCAATTAACTTATCCCATTTTACCGAAGTTCTACCTGCCGTATCGAAGCCACTAGCAAAGAACTTTGGACGAACAACTTTATCCATCACTTGTTCAACCGACAAGCCTTCAATGTCTTCCAACTCAAGATCCCTAATAAAGGCTCTTGCGTTTTTAGCTTTGTCCACATCACCCTTCAATATTTCTAGCTTACCTTCGGCTGTTTCTGCATAAGCATCGGCACCAGCATCAATATCTAAAGCTCTATCTTTAGAAGCAGGTTCAGATTCATCAGCTTGATGTGAGACAATATTGTTATACCTAGTCGTCATATTTTTTTCTAGCTGTTCCCAAGCCTCATTGTTTAAATCCTCATCGGCAAATGCGCTCTTCATCTGCTCAACATAGAAAGCAACTGGCTTGTTTTTATCAATCGGAACATTGGCTACATAATGCGCCGCAACACCATATTTTTCTTTGGCATCTATGTCCGAGAGCTCCATATCAGCAACTTTTTCCAAATCTTCTAATGCATCGAGATCTAAGCCTTCGAAATCAATACCATCAATTACTTCTCCATTCTTTATCACCTCAGCAGCACCTAAGTCACCTACATCCTTTGGTTCTTCATCGGCTGATGATTCACCGTCTTCCCCTGCCTCACCGTTGAATTTCTTCAACAACTCATTATACTTTTCATCAATTTCTCTCATAGCGTCATCGCGCCACTTTTTTAGTTGTTCCAAGAACTCTTTTGCATCCATTTTTTCAGCTTTCTCACTGTCAGGCTGTCCTTCAGAATCATCCTTTGCTTCATCTTCTTTTACACCACCAGCTACCCCTTCAACAACCTCATCGGCCGCCTCGGTAGTTTCTTTTTGCCTATTCAAACGGCCAGTTCTTTCAAGCTGTTCATAATTTTCTTCTTTATGCTTTTTGAAGAAATCCATGTAGCGCTCTTCTTCGCCCGGCTCACTCACCGTCGCATTAAACCTATCTCGAATTTCTTTTCTTTGTTTTAAGGCTTCTTCATTAACATATTCGAGATCAGACAGTACGTCTTCTTTCTGAAGCTTTAGCTCTTCAAGCTTAGCTTTAAGCTCAGACAAATCCGCTTCTTTTTCACTCGTACTATGTTCGTCTTCAATCTCTTTGAGTTTTGCTTCATACCTTTTTTGAGCCAACTCTTTTAGCCTATTCTTGTGTGCATCGTCCAAATTTTCTTGTTCATCTATATGTTCAATTACTTTATCAAGTCCTTCCTTAGCTTGTTGTTTTTTATCATCAAGATCCTTATTAATACTTTCAATTGAACCTTCACCACCTTTAATTTGTTCTTCCGTTTCCTTAATATCAGCCTCGATTTTATCCAATCTTGCAAAATATTCTTTCATCAAATCTTTTGCTGCTTCTTTAACTTCGCCATCTTTAGTACCATCAAGACCAGCTTTCCCAGCCTCCTGTGACCATTCAAATTCATCATCAAGCCTATCCTCTTCTTTCAACTTCGCTAATAATTCAGCAGCAGTCCCAGCTTTCACGGCCTCATCGATTCGCGCTCTAAGTTCTTCGGCCTTTTTGGCATTATCTGCTTTTCTTTTTTCAGCTACAGCTTTGTATCTTTCATCATTCACGCCGCCGCTAAGAACATCAGCTACGTCAGCGAGGCCCTGCTCGGTCGACGCATCAAACCTTCTTAATCTTTCAGCATATTCTTCTTCCAACTTTTCAGCTGCTTCTCGGTTTTCTTTAGTTGCCTGCTCAGTAGCCGTAATTTCTTCTACTTTAGAAGTTCCGGTTTTTGCCGCCTCTTCCATACCAGCAATTCTTTTTTCGTAATCTGCGTCAGATTCGCCTTCTTGCTGTTCGTAAACTTCCTTAAGGCGATCTGCATCAAAATCATCTCTTTCATCTACTGTTTCGTTAGGATTTAGCTCTTCTCTTTTTGCTTCAAGATCGGCTAAACTATCCCATTCACTCGAAACAACAGGTTTAGGTCCCTGTTCGCCGCTACTCATTTTAAGCCTCCTCTTTCAAATACTCTTCACGAAAAGCATTCATAGTTTTATCAATTGCTTCATTAATCTCATTAGTTGAGCTATAAAGCAAAGCGTGAATTTCACGTTCTGTTGCTTCGTCGCCTTTTTCGTCCAAAAGATCGTTTAGCTTTTCAGCTTTATCTTCTGGCAGAGCATTGACCATAGCCTCATCAAGCTTGTCATTGAGAGAATCCAAAAGTTTATCTTTCTCTTCCTCTTTAGCTTCTTCGTCAAGCGCAAGACCCTTATCTGCAATCATTTGCAAAACAAAAGCCTCAAGCTTTTCATTATTTAGCTTATCGTAGTCAACGTTCATATTTTTGCCTTTCTTTTTATTTTTATTAATATATGACCATTTCTCCCCTCAAATTACCACAAGCGAAATACTTTGTCAACATTTTTTCATAAAAAAAGTTGAGCACCGTCAAGATGCCCAACTGCTCTATCTTATAAAAACTCCTTTGGTAATTTTGATAATTTTTGTGTTCAATTTTACATTACATCGGTATATTCCCTATTATTAAAGTTATTATTGCTTTGTCTAACTTATAAATATTTCCCTTTCTTAGGCAGCAGAAAGCAGACTACCAATTTTCTTACCGCGTTTAGCATTCATTATTCTTATTCTCCTTTCTGCTTTTGCGGTAACTTCTTCTGGCGATTGATAATTCTTTTCGTCAGAATATACTTCAAACGCCATTTCATTTTCTTCATCCGTAAGCTCTTCAGGAATATCATCCCTCCAGTTGGCATTAAATACTTTACTTGGAAGTTCGATCACTTCGGATGATTTTGTTTGATTTGGCGTTTTCATTTTATTTTTGCTTTCTTTTTTTGTTTATGTTTTAATATTGTTTGTTAGATTTTTATTTTTATTATCTAACTGCTTTTCATATTAGCACACTTTTACAAAAAAGTCAATAGTGTTTATGCTTTATTTTTAAGAAATGTCAAATTTACAGGGGTAAAAAATAAGGCCTTTTCGGCCTTATTTCATTTTGTTTTTATTATTTTTATGCTTTTTCAAGCGAAATCGTCAGCTCTTCCCCATCCACTTTTACAATTTCATCATAGCTATAGTTATCTTTTGTCATATCAACCGCCAACACTTCGTTCATCACTAATTTCTTCCATTCGTTCTTCAATTCCTTTGAAACCGATAATTTAATTCGATCGTCAACGTTAAGTCCCGCTTTCTTTCTTGCTGACTGAATTACACGAATCAGTTCCCTAGCAAATCCTTCCTCTCTTAGTTCTTTTGTGAGCTTCTTATCAAGCTTCAACTCTTTACCGTTCACAACCTTTTTTACGTTCACTTCCTCTGCGATAATCTTCTCATATTCGTCGCTAAGCTTTTTCCCAGGATAAACCAACTCGGAAAGTGGCTGACGCACTTTGATTTGATCTTCTGTTTCAGACTTCTGCATCCTAAGCGCCAAACCATCCGTAATAATCGCACGCACTCTGCCCATTTCCTCAACAACGTTCTCATTTATCTCGCCAGCTTCCGGCCAATCGAGCAGATGAACGGACTTGTCTCGACCTTCAAGCTGCTGGTATAGTTCCTCTGCAAGAAATGGCACAAACGGTGCAATAATTTTACTAAGATAAACTAGGACGAAATAAAGCGTATTATAAGCTTCATTTTTATCTGAATCATCCTCAGACTTCCAAAAACGTCTTCGGCTTCTTCTGACAAACCAGTTTGAAAGATCGTCAATAAATGGCAAGACGCCCTCCAGGGCTCTCGGAATATTATACTCTTCCATACCTTCAGTAATTTCATTCCTAAGCTGATAGACTCTTGATACGATCCACTCGTCCAAACTATTCTCAAATTTCTTTGGCAATTTTGCATCATCCGAATCAAACCCATCTACTTCTGCATATGTTGTGAAGAAATCATATACATTCCAAACCATCGAGAGCTTTCTTGCCGTATCTGAAACATCCTTATCAAGAAGCGCAAAATCCTCTCCAGAAAGCACCGGCGAAGAAAGAAGCAAAAATCTCAAAGAGTCCGCCGAGAACTTGTCCATCAGCTCATTCGGATCAGTATAATTCCCAAGTGATTTAGACATCTTCCTACCATCATTTCCGGCCAAAGTACCTGTAGTAATCACATTTTTATAGGCATTATGGCCAAAGAGCGCCGTATTCACCGCATGAACATAATAGAACCAAGCGCGCACTTGCCCCACATATTCCACGATAAAGTCAGCCGGATAATTTCGTTCAAACTTCTCTTTATTCTCGAACGGATAATGCATCTGCGCAAACGGCATCGAGCCAGATTCAAACCAACAGTCAAGAACCTTGTCAACACGCGTAAAATGCTCACCTTTAATATCAAACTTAATTTCATCCACCCATGGTCGGTGATAATCCTCTAGGCGTTTCCCTGAGAGCTCATAAAGTTCATCATATGATCCTACTACTTTAATCGAGCCTTTATCACCCTTCCAAACTGGCATTGCTGTTGCCCAGAATCTATCTCGGCTAAGATTCCAATCCGGTGCCTGCTCGATATTCTTAGCGAAACGACCATGTTTCAAATGCCCTGGGAACCAGTTAATATTCTCGTTTTCTTCAAGCATCAAAGGCTTAGAGCCTTCAATGTCAAAGAACCAACTCGGGAACGCGCGGTACATAATACGCTGTTTAGAACGTGGGTTAAACGGATACTCGTGTTTAATATATTCAATCTTATAAACAATTCCCTTTTCTTCAAGAATCTTTGCGATAAACTTGTTCCCCGCCCAAATCTCAATCCCGTTTTCATCGGTATCGCGCACACCAAGTTCATGCAATTTTTCCGCCATTTCCGGAAGATAATAACCATTCTCATCGATACAATCGAGAAAATCTACATCATGCTTTAAGGATAGCGCATAGTCATCCTCACCATAGGCCGGCGCAATATGGACAATACCCGTACCATCTTCATTAGAGACAAAATCCGCCCCTAGCACATGATAAGTGTCTTTCTTTAATTCTTTTTTATCGAGAAATCCAATTAATGGCTCATAGCCTTGCCCCACCAACTCTTTTCCAGGAAAAGTCCTGAGTGGCTTATTATCTGGGAAAAGCTTTTCTGCCTGCTCTACGCCCAAAATAAATCGCTCGTTTTCAACCTGATAAAGACCGTATTTCATCTTTGGATTAACGGCGAGCACCATATTAGCAGGCAACGTCCAAGGCGTCGTCGTCCAAGCCAAAAAATAGAAGTCGTCGTCAGAGGATTTAAATTTTACAAATGCACTTGGGTCCGTCACCGTCTGATATGCATCATTATCCATCGTCACCTCAGCTTTAGAAACCGGCGTTGCAAACTTTGTATCATACATGAGAACTTTACGCCCTTCGTAAATCTTCCCTTTTTCATACAAAGTCTTAAATGCCCACCAGACCGACTCCATAAAGTCCTTATTCATTGTGCGATAGCAGTTATCAAAATCCACCCAACGTCCAACACGGTCAATCGTGCCACGCCAAGTTTCCGAATTTGCCACCATCGATTCGCGCGCCTTAATAATATAATCTTCAAGCGACCATTTAGTACCAATTTCACGCCTATCCGTTATTCCAAGTTGTTTTTCAACAAAATTCTCTGCTGGAAGCCCATGACAATCCCATCCCCATCTACGCTCCACCCTCTTTCCGCGCATCGTCCAAAAACGAGGCACGGCATCTTTTACGATCGAAGAAAGGAGTGTACCATGATGCGGATTACCTGTAATAAACGGAGGTCCGTCATAAAAAACATACGAATTATCAATCGGTCTTTGTTCTACCGATTTTTCAAAAGTTTTATTTTTCTTCCACCATTCAGAAATTGCTCGTTCATACTCTATTGCCCTTCGTCTTGTTCCCGCTTTGAATTTCATTTTTACTCCTTTTTTATAAATAAAAAACCAATGCTTTCGCATTGGAACTCATTCGAGCGGTACCATCCAATTTCTAACAATAGTTAGCCCTTAATTCATCTTTTACGCAGATTCACGAGCGGTTCTACTAGGCAAAGCTTTTCTTCCGCCGACTCGCAGCTGATAACTGCTCAAACGTCTGTACCCTTATTATACCACAATTCCAAAGATTTTACATTTCTACTGCTTTGTCTTGCGCATAGTAAGAAATTTCATCAATATGAGGAAGCGGCGTGCCAGTCCAATGTTGCAAAACCTTTCCACTATCATCAACGGCTACTAGTGCAGGATATTCCATTATATCTCGACTCCTCACAAAAATCTCACCTTCTATTGTGTCTGGGTCTACACTTTCTATCTCTTTACCAGTTCGAGTTTCAAAATCACGCATAAAATCAATTACTTCCCTAGCATAATCTGATTCCTCCCGCCAAACACAAACAACTTTCATTTATTTCCCACCCTTTCTCCTTTGTTCTCTTATGATCTGTTCGAAATCATCTAGAGTTTTAAATTTTTTAAATACGCTGGCAAAACGCACATAGGCCACTTCATTCATATCCGCAAGCACCGTGAGAACTGCTTCGCCAATCTGCTCAGAAGTAATTTGATCTGAATTATACCCATACAAAATATCAATAGCCTTATCAACAACCTCTTCCACTTCAAGCTCAGAATCCAGAAATTTACCCACACTACGTCGCACTGCTGTCATTAACTTATCTCGATCAAAAACTTCCTTATTACCGCTCTTTTTAAGCACGGTTAAAGTTGGCATTTCAATTCGTTCATAAGTGGTAAAACGATGTTTCCCATCTGAAGTCACCCTGCGACGGCGAATCATTGTGCCATCAAGCGCTTCTCGACTCTCCAAAACCTTGCTATCGCCAATTTTGAATTTTGAGATCATTTCTACCCCACTTCTTTTTTATTGTTTTGTGTTACGGTTCTTATCACGCATCCTTAGTGATGGCGGAATGTCTAAATCTTCGTCTTGTTCAGGCTTAATCGACTCCCACATGTTCACTTTGTTTTCAGCAGTAAAATCTTCAGCGGCATTAGTCTCTACTGGTTTTACTTCTTCATCTTCTTGTCTTTCTTCTTCTACATAACTAGAAACACTCTCGGCTTCATTATTGGCGCTTTCTAGATTTCTATAGTATTCCGAATCAAAACCAGTTGCCACAACGGTAATCACAATCTCGTCTTCGAGCTCTGGCCTAATTGCAGCACCAAAGATGATGTTTGCTTCTGGAGAAACCGCACCAGTGATAACTTCTGCAGCATCCTGAATCTCAGACATAGACATATCGTAGCCACCAGCTACAGAGAACAGTACGCCCCTTGCGCCTTCAATTTTGACTTCAATTAATGGTGATTCAATTGCTTGTTGTGCAGCAATAACGGCTCTGTTTTCACCAGACGCACGCCCAATGCCCATCAAAGCCGAACCCGCGTTCTTCATAATAGCTTTAACATCGGCAAAGTCTAGGTTAATTAATGAGTGTTCGGTGATTAGCTCAGAAATACCCTGAACACCTTGGCGAAGCACATCATCAGCAATCTTGAAAGTTTCAAGAAGTGGAGTACGAGGATCGATTGTCTGAAGTAATCTGTCGTTCGGGATAGTAATAAGAGCATCAACTTCACGTGCTAATTTGTCAATTGCCTTATCTGCATTTTCTTTCCTTTTCGCACCCTCAAAAGTAAATGGCTTTGTAGCAACACCAACAGTCAAAATATCACGAGCTTTAGCTTCGGCCGCCACGAGTGGGCCAGCACCAGAACCAGTACCGCCACCTGCACCAAGTGTGATAAATGCCATATCGGCACCATCAAGTGCTCTACCAATTTCTTCACGGCTTTCTTCTGCTGCTTCGCGACCCTTTTCTGGATCACCACCAGCACCAAGACCTTTACCAATATGGACTTTTACATCGGCTGTAGAATGATGAAGTGCCTGCGCATCAGTGTTAATCGCAATAAATTCAACGCCGGAAAGACCAACGTCTTTCATGCGGTCGACGGCAGATCCACCTGCGCCACCAACACCCACTACTTTAATACTTGCTTTACTTTCCACCTCTGTTGGTTTAATTTCGGGCATATTTTTTCCTCACTTAATTAATACAAGTATACCACAGATTAAAAAATTTAATCAAAATTTCTTCAAAAATTTCTTCAAAAATCCGCCGCCAGATTTTGCTTTTTTCTTCTTACTTTTTTTGTTCACTAATATGCCGTTATCATTTGCCGCCATCAACATAAGTCCAACCGCTGTGGTATATTCTGGTTTTTCAATTGAGTCAGCTACGCCACCAAGCCCTTTAGGTACACCTATCTTTACTGATGCTTCCATCGCTTCCCTTGCGTACACCTCAATGTCTCGCATTTTAGCTCCACCACCAACAAGCACAATTCCCTCTGGTAACTTTCTATCATAGTGAGCATTTTTTAGTTCTTTGCGTACTCGCTCAAAAATCTCATCAAGTCTTGCCTTTACGACCTCGTTCACGAGATCTCTCTTAAAGGTAAATTCTTCTCTACCCCGTTTCAAAACAATATTCTTTTCTCCCGTAAAGCTGCCTGTTACGAATCTACACTTTATTTCTTCCGCCACCTCTGTATCTATGCCGAGCATAATAGCCAAATCATTAGTAATATTATTTGAGCCAATCGGAACCACTCCTGTATATTGTAGTTCACCTTCTTCAAAAACCGCAATTGATGTAGTTGCGGCGCCAAGATCAACCACTGCTACTCCATTTTCTAATTGTTTTTCGTTTAGTACTGCCTTTGCTGCAGCTACAGCGGTCGGTATCATTCCAAGTGCTGCTACATCAGCTTGTTCTGCTGCTTTTCTTAATAATTCACAGTTTGGAGAAAGAGCTGAAATAACATTAGCTTTCATCTCCAAACGAGCACCGTTCATCCCTACTGGGTTTTTAATTCCATCTTGCCCATCTATCGCATAGCTTAGTGGAACCACATCCAAAACATCTCGATTGACAGGAATCCTACCAATCACCGCTACGTCTCTTACCCTATCAAGATCTTCTTCATTTATTTCATGCTCAACTGTTCCAACAGCAATCATTCCTTCTGTTTTGGTAGAAAGAATATGCGCACCGTTAATGGATATAAAAGCGTTTTTTACCTCTACGCCACTCATGCGTTCTACTTCACCCAGCATCTTATTGATAGCTTCGGACGGCCCAACGGAGTTTATCACCACCCCTTTTCTCATACCCGAGTTTTTTTCCTCGTTGTAACCTATAACTGATATCTTGCCTTCTTTATTAACGCTGGCAAGAACCGCTCTCACATTTTCTGTTCCTACGTCCAAGCCTACGGCGTATCGAGAAATTTCATCCATAAGCTTATTATAGCATAAATATTATTTTGGCAAGGTCAAAACTTCGTGTCCGTCCGGCAAAACCAACACCGTATGTTCACAATGACAGCCAATCGAGCCATCTTTCATCTTTACAGTCCACCCGTTTTCCCTATCTACGTAATTAGCCGGCTTCCCAAGAGACGACATTGGTTCAATACAGATCATATCACCAGCCTTGAGCACATATCCGTGCCCTCTTTTGCCGTAATTTGGTACCTCTGGCTCTTCGTGCATTGTTTTGCCAATTCCATGCCCAATATAGTTCTCAATCACGCCAAGATTCCCAGCCTTCAAAACCTTCTCAATCGCATAGCCAATATCACCGAGATGCACACCTTCGCGCACCAAGTCGATCCCGGCCCACATCGCCGATTCTGTTACCGAAATCATCTTTTTTACCGCTGGAGAGCCTTTCTCTCCGACAATCATCGTAAAGGCCGAATCCGTAAAATACCCCTTATAAAAGATATCAAGATCAAACGAAACCTTATCACCTTCTTCAAGAACATAATCGGTTGGCGCCCCATGCACTAACTCATCATTCACCGAGATACAGATTGCACCCGGAAACTTCTCGTCGAGCATATCATAAGCCACACCCGCTCCACGCGCTATAATCTCTTTTCTAACCCAAGCATCAATTTCTTTTTCGCTCATGCCCGGTTTCACATAATTTTTGAGATCTAGAAGTAGCTTTCCAAGTATCTGCCCGCCTTCACGCATGGCCTTAATTTTAGTTTGATCCATTTTTTTCTCCGTCCTTGAACATTATTTTTTCAATTTCTGTAGACAATCTTTCTGTCACTTCGTCGAAGGTCCCAACACCGTTAACTCTCACAACTTTTATGTCTTTCCCCTCTAGAAGCCCAATCATTGTATAAATATTTTGTTCAACAATCGCAAAACGTTTCGCCAAAGCTTCCGTCGTATCGTCGCTTCGACCACGTTTTTCAATACGCGTGAGCAGCTCGTCCTTTGGCACATCCAAAATAATCGCGCCGTTGATTCTATCGGCCATATTTTTCACCAACCATTCGGCTTGATATGCATCGCGTGGGTATCCGTCTAGAATCACGTCCTTCCCTTCGCTCTCAGCTTCCAGAATCTTTCCTGTCATTAGTCTAATCACCACGTCATCATCGACCAGCTCGCCAGTCTGCAAAGTTGCGTCAAATTCCCCCGTGTCGCGCAGTACTTGCCCCACCGACAGCCAACGCCAACCGTACTTTTCCGCTAATATCTTACCCTGTGTACTTTTACCAGAGCCTGCTAAACCAAATAATATAATCACTTTTGTCCTTTCACCTTCAGTATATCAAAAAAGTCCTGACTATTTAAGTAGGACTTTTTAAAATGCATTTACTTTAGTCCAAGTTTCATGCGCTCAGTTTTTTCAGCCTTGCGCGCTTCACGCAAAATTGCCTTATTGCGGCGCTCTCGCTTTGAAATTGGCTTCGAAAAACGCATTTGCGATTTCTTGAGGGGCATCACACCACTCTGCAAAACCTTACGATTAAAACGACGAATAATGTTTTCGTTCGCTTCGTTCTGATCTTTTCTAGTAACTTTTATTGCCATACTGCTCCACATTATATCAGATAAGCTCGCTCTCTGCAAGAGTTATTTTTTCGATTCGCCCCTCAAGCGTCTTAATCCCGTTCCATTCATTTTCAATTAATTTCACCAAAACATCAACGTAATCCTCTTCAGAAATCTCAAACCATTTTTCTGGCGCATAAAACGCCACCAACTTCATCTTATTATTCTGCTTATCGCTCACCAAAAGGCAGAGGTGCTCACCATTCTTCCCCATTTTCCTTAGCTCCCTCACCTCGACATTTAAAAGTTTAAATACTGGTTCTTCATTTTTGTCGCCAAATGGCTCAAGCTGCTCCATTTCATCTATTAGTTCTAGCTCAAAATCGCTCAAATCATGGACTATGAGGTCTTCTTTTGCGCTCAAAAATCGCTCCTGATTCTCTAATCTCAGACTATCATAGTACTTATTTAACTCTGTTTTAAAGTTCTCAAACTGCGAAATTGGCACTTTCACGCCGCAAGCGCCAGCATGGCCTCCACCCGTCGATATCGTATTTTGGCACTCGCATAATGCTTGTGCTAAATTAAACTCACCAAAACTTCTTCCCGACCCCTTATAAACATCATCAAATTTAGTAAAAGCAAAGCTCGGGCGCTTATATTCCTCTGTCAACTTCCCTGCAATAATCCCAAGTACACCTTCGTGCCAATTACCAGACACTACAATCACGTGCTCTTTACCTACTCCTTCCTCTCTTATTTCTCGCAATGCCGCATTCTGCATCTGTTTGCGCTCTAGATTTAGCACCTCCATCTTCTCTGCAATTTTCACCGCCTCTGGTGCCGAATCTGTCAAAAATAGTTCCAGCGCAAGCTCCGCACTCTTAATTCTTCCCGTAGCATTAATCCTTGGCCCAATCTGAAACCCAATACTATCAGTATTTATCGTTTTCACCCCCGCAAAGCGCATCAACTCCCTAAGCCCCACACGTCTCGTCTTTTTTAGTACTATCATCCCATAATAACAGAGGCGCCTGTTTTCTAAAGTCATCGGCATGTTATCACAAATCGTCCCAATCAGCACGAGATCGAGCAACCATTTTTCCTGCCCAATCACAAACATTCCTTCTTTTTGCATTGCCTGCGCAATCTTAAATGCCACTCCTACGCCTGCCAAATCTTTCAACTCCGCCAAAATATCCATATCCTTACGCTTAGGATTAACCACCGCCACCGCCTTTGGCAACTCCTCCGGGCACTCGTGATGATCGCTCACAATCACGTCCACCGAAATATCCCTTAATTTCTCTATAATTTCCGCGTTGCCACTACCGCAGTCCACCGTCACAACTAGATCAATCTTGTCTTTCTTTACTCGCTCCACTACCTTATCATTCATTCCATACCCATCCTTAAATCGGTTCGGCAGCATCACCGCCACATTAGACGCCCCTGCCATCTCTAAAGCCTCTTTCATCACCACCGAAGCCGTCACACCATCCGCATCATAATCCCCATAGACCAAAATCTTCTCTTTATCCTTAATCGCCTTTTTAACTCGCGCCACCGCCTGTTTCATATCTGGCAGCAAAAACGGATCCGCACACTCCTCGTAATTCGGATGCAAAAATGCATCAGAAATACCCCGTTTTTCAAGCAGTTTCTTAAAAAGTTTTGTCATTATCCAATAGTTTTGCTAGGTTTGTTATTTGATAGTTGCTGGCTTTTAATTACCATGCTTTGCAGCTCTTTTAAGATAGGGAACTGCTTGTTTGTTTGATAAATCTTAGTGTTCCCTTTTTTAGTTACAATCAAAAACTTGCCTTTTTCCAATCTATGCAACTCTCTCTGGATGTTACCTGGATCTTCTTTAATCAATTTAGAAAGTGCCCTAACGTGAGTTTTAAAATCTGGGTACTTCGCAAAAACCACCAAAATCTTCCTTCTGACCCTCGACGTGATGAAAACATCTAGCATTTAGTTACCTCTCCTTTTTACTCTCTCTATTATACGCGAAAAACATGTAATTTCAACAACATTTTTTTATTTTATTCTCTAATGCTATACTAATTACACATGTTTTATGAGGTCATACCAACCAAAATTTTCCGCCAAGATTCTGGCGTTCTTACCTATTCTTCAGAGGTGGAACTTTTGCCTGGCCAAATCGTTGTTGTTCCTCTGGGCAAAAACGAAATCGTCGGCATTGTTGTGAAAAAAACTCAAAAACCCGCTTTTAAAACCAAGCCTATTTCAAAAATTCTTTACGAAACACCTCTACCAAATCATCTTTTGAAAGCAGCTCTCTGGCTTTCTAAGTATTATCTAATTCCTCTGCCAGTCGTAGCAACGCTTTTAATCCCTAAGGGAGTTTTAAAATCGCGTCGTAAAAAACTAATTAAAAAGCCAAAATTAACCCAAAAATTGCCAATTATCCCCCTTAACCCCGCCCAAAAACAGGCCCTAGAAGCCCTTGAGAGCATTCAGGAAGCCACCAAACTACTTCATGGGGTTACCGGTAGTGGTAAAACCAACATCTACCTCCAGATGGCCTTAGAATGCCTTAAAAAGGGTAAATCCACCATCCTTTTAGTGCCCGAAATCGCCCTCACCTCCCAGCTCGTCCAAGTTTTTGAAGAAACCTTCGGCACTAACGTTACCCTTATTCACTCTAAAAAAACCGAATCCGAGCGTCATCAAATCTGGGACGAAATCCTAAACTCTAGCGAACCACGCATTGTCGTTGGCCCCCGTTCTGCCCTCTTTGCCCCTCTTAAGAACCTCGGCCTTATTATTATTGATGAAGCCCACGAATCTGCCTTTTACCAAGAGAACGCACCTAAGTATTCCGCTCTTCGTCTCGCCAGTTTTATCGCTAAATCCGAAAAAATCTCCTGCGTCCTTGGCACCGCTACTCCTCTCGCCCAAGATTATTACCTCGCAAAATCTAAAAATTCTCTAGTCACCCTCACTGAAAAAGCCAAAAAAACCACTCCGCCAAAAGTCGAAATCATCGATTTTAAAAAACGTGATAATTTCACCAAAAATCGCTATTTTTCTAATTCTCTTATCCATTCTATCGAAGAAAACCTTGCAAACCACAAACAAACTCTAATCTTTCATAATCGCCGCGGCTCGGCACCTCTTACCATCTGTGCCAAATGCGGCTGGCAAGCACTCTGCCCAAACTGTTATTTACCTCTTACGCTCCACGCCGACAAATACCTTCTATTTTGCCACACCTGCGGACATCAATCCCCTGTCCCTACCAGCTGCCCAGAATGTCATCATCCAGATATAATTCACAAGGGCTTCGGTACAAAACTCTTGGAATCAGAGCTTAAAAAACTCTTCAAAACCGCCAAAATCGCCCGTTTTGATGGCGATAACAACAAAACAAACAGTCTAGATTCCTTATACACAGAGGTAAAATCCGGCAAAATCGACATTATCATTGGAACTCAAACTCTCGCCAAGGGTCTCGACCTCCCGAATCTCGCCACCGTCGGTGTTATCCAGGCCGACGCCGGCCTTTCTCTCCCTGATTATTCCGCCGAGGAACGTACTTTTGAGCTTCTTACTCAGGTTATCGGCCGCATTGGACGTGGCCATTCCGACAAAGCTCACGCCATAGTTCAAACCTATCAACCAGATCATCCCGCCATTACTACCGCTATCAAGAGTGACTATTCCGGTTTTTATAACTATGAAGTCGCTAAACTCAAAAAACAACACTTCCCACCCTTTGTTTATCTCGCCAAAATCACTTCAACCGCCAAAACTGAGGCCACTGCAGTCAAGCATATCAAAAATATTCGCAGCAAACTCTCAAAAACCCCTGGCGTCTTTGTTTCCCTGCCAACTCCTGCCTTTCACGAGCGTACAAGCAACGGCTACATTTGGCAACTAATCGTCAAATCCACCTCTAGAAAAGCCCTTCTTTCCGCTCTCGAAAAAATCGACAAAAATCTAGCCAGCATTTCTCTCGATCCAATATCTATCCTATAGCTATTTCTTCTTATGAAACTGCATCCAAATCCAAGTGATAAGCATTACTGCCACCGGAGCTAGAAGTGCGTACGCTGAAATAATATAAAGTGTAGTTGAAATGTTTTGTGGATAATAAGCCGACGCAATAAAAAAGGAGACCATGCAAAGCCCAAACAAAATATTAGTAAACACCACTATCGGCGGCACAGATTTTTTGACCTTTTTATCATACGCTCTATATATGATACTGTCTGTCTTTTTCTTTCTTTTCATACACAAAGATAACGCAGAGCCGAAAAATATTATCGCAATCACTCCGTAAACTGCCATCAATAAGTATTTCATCTAGATCCTTTCCTTATTTTCCTTAAGCTTATGCTATTTTTACTAACCTGTCAACAAACCCTTATGCTTTCCCTGTTAATCAGTTTATGTTATAATTAGCCTATGAAAATTATTACCACTCCAGATCCAAGACTGAGGACAAAATCCAAAAAAGTTAAATTCGTAACCGAAGAAGACCAGGAAATTATTGCTGAAATGGTTAAAGCTTCTCTTGCCTGGGAAGAAAAACACCCATACGAGCTTTCTGCTGCTATGGCCGCTCCTCAACTAGGGATTAATAAACGTATTATCATTATTCGCGACGACATGGAGAACAAGAAAAACTCTAATTTTACCGCTTTAATCGATCCAGAGGTAATTAAGACCGAAGGTAAAATTGAAGTCGACTACGAGGGTTGCCTCTCTGTTCCTTTTCTCTATGGCAAAGTTCCCCGCCCTACTAAAGCCCGCATAAAAGCCATGCTTGAAGATGGCACCGAAGTCCGTATTAAAGCCGATGCCTCCCTCGCCCGCGTCCTCCTTCACGAAATAGACCATCTAGATGGCATTCTTTTCATCGACCACATCAAAGATCAAAAAGATGCCTTCTTCAAGATGAACGACAAAGGTGACTTGGACCCAGTAGACTACGATAAAGAAATTAAAAACAATAAGAAGCTTTTCCCTGATGAATAAAGAAAAAATTATCTTTTTCGGCAACGGTCCTCTCGCCGACTACGCTAAGAATATCCTAGAGCAACAATGCCAAATTATTTTTCACGCCCGAGAAAAAGCCGACCTTGAAACCGTAAAAAACCTCAAAAAAACACATCCTAAAGCTCATGGTGTCCTTGCCTCCTTTGGTGTAATCATTAAAGAAGATGTTCTAAACCTCTTTGAGCCTGAAGGTATTTTGAATATCCACCCTTCCCTCCTTCCTAAATATCGCGGAGCTTCCCCAATTGAAACCGCCATTTTGAGCGGAGATAATGAATTTTCCGTCTCTATTATGAAACTCGTAAAGTCTATGGATGCTGGCCCAATTTATTATCAAGCCACTCTATCAAATCTCCCCTTAAATAAAGATTTAATCTATCAAAATCTCTCCGAAACGGGCGCTAATTGGCTTGCAGAAAATCTCACCCATCTCCCTATCCCAATCAATCAAGATGAAGCAAACGCAACTTTCACCCAAAAACTTGATAAATCAATGTCGAATCTCACCCCAGATTCAGATACAGCCGAAGAAACACTTCGTAAAATTGTTGCCTATCAAGGCTTTCCAAAACCAAAATACCCCTTTTATGGCCAAAATTGCATCATTTTAGAAGCTCATATATTAAAGCAGGGTGAGACCGCAGTACTACCACTAAAGTGTAAAGATGGCCAAACTATCGCCATTGATCGCGTCCAACCAGAAGGCAAAAAACCTATGGATGCAAAATCCTTTCTTAATGGTTACAAAAAATAACCCTGAAGGGTTATTATTTTGTTAAGCCGCAATTTGATCTTTATTAGAAGCAATTTCGTTTTTAAAATCTTCCACTACTCTTGCCACTACTTCTTTATAATCTGGCCTATTAGCATCTAACCACTGAACTGCCAGTTCTTGATCCTCTATAGCATCAAACTCATTAAGCTGTTCCTCGGTCATACCCTCACTAATCTTTTCGCCAATTCTCACCTCCAGCTCTTCTTGGGCGTAATCCAAAAAAGCCTTTTTCTGTTCTTCAGGCATATCATCTAGCCCAATATCGCTTAAAAATTGTTCATCAAACTGCATTTTTACCTCCCATTTTTCTTTATTTTAACTTAAAGCGTTTTCTTTTTCAATTCTCTCACAAAGAATTTAATTCTATCTCCGATTTCCATCGTAATTTTCTTGGTAGTTTTAAGGGCCAAACCACCAATTTCGCCTTCAACCAGCTCTTTTACATCAATCTTTTCTTTTTGGACACTTTCAACTTCAACTTCGCCGATATATTGCTTGTCACGCACCACGCGCCCAAGCATCTTGGCTTCAACTTTGCCTTTCAAAACTTCACCACCAGCAATAATCGAACTCTTCTCTGTTCTAAACACGCCCATTATCTTCATTTCGCCCATATCTTCCTCTACTACCTCTGCGTCAAGCAAATCTTCCATAGAATGTTTTGCGTCATCAAGGAGCTCATAAATCACTTTATAAGTACGAATCGAGACTCCATCCCTTGCCGCCATCTTAGAGATGTTCGTTGGCACTGTCACATTAAAACCATAAATCACAGTGTTCTCACCCACTGCCATATAAACATCGTTCTCTGTTACATCGCCTACGCCAGTCGCCACAATATTAAGCGTAACTTCTCCCTTAGTATCAATCATCTTAAGAGAATCTACTACGCTCGTTACTGAACCAAGCACGTCGCCTTTAATAATCACATTAAACATCTTAGTATTATCAACTGTATTCATCATTCTAAGAAGGTCATTAGAGGTGACATTGGCCGAAGCAAGCTCATTGGCTTGATTTTGAGCATTAAGAAGTGCCATTTTGCGAGCTGTTTTCTCATCTTTGACCTCTACAAATCGATCGCCAAAGTTTGGAAGTTCCTTAAAGCCAGTGACCGTAACAGGGGTAGATGGAGTAGCTTTACCCTTTGGTTTACCTCTAAAATCCAACATCGTGCGGATTTTACCAAAACTAGAACCAGCTACGATAAAGTCACCGGTTTTTAGTTCGCCGCCAGTCACCAAAAGATTTACGACCGAACCCTTCCCCACTTCCATATGAGATTCAATCACCAATCCTTCTGCTGGGATATCTATATCGGCTTTGAGCTCCTCGATATCAGCCGTGAGCAATATCATATCAAGTAATTTTTCGAGGTTATCACCTCTTTTAGCCGAAATTGGCACCATCACAATATCGCCGCCCCATTCTTCTGGCTGAAGGCCATGTTGGGCCAAATCTGCCATCGTTCTTGGGATATCTGCCCCTTCGCGGTCGATCTTGTTAATTGCCACAATAATCTTAGCATTCGCGCTCTGAGCAAACTTAATAGCTTCTACGGTCTGTGGTTTTACGCCATCATCTGCCGCCACCACAATTACTACGATGTCGGTAAGCATTGCACCGTGCTGACGAATCGCCGCAAAAGCCTCATGCCCAGGGGTATCAAGAAAGGTGATCATGCGATCATTATGCTCAAGCTGATAAGCCGAAATATGCTGTGTAATGCCACCAGCCTCACCTTCTACGGTTTTCTTATGGAGAAGTGTATCAAGAAGCGTAGTTTTACCATGGTCAACATGGCCCATCACTGCCACCACTGGTGGACGAGAGATGGCTTTATCAGACAACTCGTGTCTGAATCCTTCTGTAGTTTTAGTAGCGGTATTCTTGCGCTCTAACTTCACATTTTTAAGACCAAGCTCGTCGATAATGATTGAAGCGGTTTCAAAATCTAATCTCTGATTAATCGTAGCCACAATTCCATTTTTAAAGAGTGTGCCGATTAATTCAGTTACAGAAAGGCCCAATGCTTTGGAAAGTTCATCAACAGTGATAGAACCAGCAAGCTGTATCGTTTTTTCTTCCATTTTGCTCCTTTCTGTTAAAAATAATATCAAAAAAACAAGTTCCTCCTATTTTACCACATTTTCCCCTAATGTGCCAACAAAAAAGGCCCTCAAAGGCCATTTCTCTGGCTCCCGGGGCCGGGCTCGAACCGGCAACCTCGAAGTTAACAGCTTCTTGCTCCACCATTGAGCTACCCGGGATTGTTCTCTAATTATATCACAAAAATTTCACAAATAAAGAGAATTCTTACGTCTTATCCTCTAGATCTATCAGCTCAAACCGATATTTTTGCTTTACTTCAGGGTATTTTTCATGGTCAACCTCCGCAAAAAACATATAATAAGGCCGACACCACACCTTCCCCTCACCATAAAGCGCTCGGTAGACTACCATTTTCTCTTCTGTCTCACTATGAAACGCCACATCTTCAAGAATATACATTCCGCCCTTAAAATGCCTATAAACCCCGTGCTTTTTAAATCTTTTATCTTCCATACCCCAATTATACACCCACCAAAAAAACGGCCCCTAAAGGCCGTTTTTTGTTTAAAGCTTATTTCTTAGCTTTTTTATCAACGATAGATAGAGAAATCTTGCGACCTTCTTTGTCGATGTCGAGCACCTTAAACTCTTTGCGTTCGTTCAAGGTAAACACTTTCTCTGGATCAACATCGCTACCTTCGCCAAGCTCAGATACGTGCATCAAAGCTTCAACAGCTGGAGAAATCTGCACAAAAGCACCAAATGGAGTAATACGAGTAATCGTTCCCTCAACTTTTGAACCTTTCTTAAGATTTTCTACCTCTGATAGCCATGGATCTTCCACGAGTTGCTTCATCGAAAGAGACAAGCGTTCTTTGTCGATAGCGATAATCTTGGCCTCGATCGTATCGCCAACCTTAACGTAATCAGATGGGCTATTTACACGTTCCCAAGAAATCTCGGAAATGTGGATCAAACCTTCGATACCGTCTACGTTTACGAATACACCAAAGTCTACTACGCCAGTAACTACACCTTTTACGGTGTCACCGATGTTGAGTTCGGCGAATCTAGCAGCAAGACCATCTTTAACAGCTTCCTTCTCAGAGAAGATAAGCTTGTTTTCTTTCTTGATTGCGTCAAGAATACGAACTTTGATAGATTTTCCAACTAGGGAGTTCAATCTTTGCAAAATCTCGTCTTTGTCGGCAGAACCAACTCTTGGATAATGCTCTGCAGAAAGTTGTGAAACAGGTAGGAACCCACGAATACCTTCGTATTCTACCAATAAACCACCTCTGTTAGCATCGAATGGTACCACGCTGACAATCTCGGCGTTATCAAGTTTGGCTTGAATTTCGTCCCAGCCTTTATCCTTGACTGCTTTGCGTAGAGATAGTAGCACATAGCCATCATCCATCTCTGGATCGATTACTGATGCAGAAACCTCATCCCCGACCTTTAGATTTTTTGCAAACGAAGCCTCACGACGAGGAACTAGGCCAACACCTTGTGCTCCAAGATCAATTAAGATTTCGTGTTTTTTTACTGACAACACCGTACCCTGTACAGTATCCCCAGCAATCGCTTTTTTAACAGAATCGCTGGAAGCTTCCAACAATTCATCCATTGTTATTTTTTTGGCATCTTTAGCCATTATATTATTTTTCCTTCCTTAGACCCGTTCAAAAAAGCACCCCTCTACCCTTTTGAACGGGCCCAATATCCCTTAATTCTACCAAAAATAAGCGAAAAAGTAAAGATGGGTAGCAGAAGCTACCCATCCAGGTTTGGTTTTTATAATCTATTCATTCGTTTCTTCATCATCATCAAGCCACGACCAATTGTATTCGTCTTCATCGTTATTATCGTCATCTGAACACTTAACTCCATCCTTGGTAATTTCAACTTCCGTACAACTACCATCACTACTGGCATTAAAATCGTCTAAAGCATCCCTAATGCTTGCGGTGATATCATCTTCTCCCCCTTCCTCATCCTCATCTTTATAATAATTATTAGAACCAGAATTATAATAGTCGTAATCATCATAGATGACACTTCTTCCATTCACACTTCTATCAAAACAATATCTTCCACTTTCATGATATCTGTAGCCATAACTTCCATATGAATAATACGGAGACCTATCGTCATCATCAATTGTATTAGTTTTGAATTCAGCACAAACCTGATACTGCGGAGACGAATAATAATACCTTCGCCCACCGCTTCCGCTACTAGTTATCGTATATTCATATCCTTTTATTCCATAGTTCAAATTGTCCTTATCAAGATATGGCTTATTATTGTTCTTCTCAGAAGTGATCGTTAGATCGTTCAAATCTGCTGGCAAATTATCTTCTTTTTTATAATACTCGCCTATTGCCAATTCTATAGTCGTGAGATCACTAGCCACATTATCATCATGTACCGCTTCCCTAACTTCCTTTGCTGGAAATACCATGAACAATGTCACTCCAGCTACCGCAACCGCCCCCATCACAAGCACATAAATAGCCTTCTGCATCCTCTTGAACAGATCTAACTTGTAAGCAAGCGCAAAGCTCAGAATGGCAATTGCCGTTAAACTGATCAGAAATTGTTCAAGTATATCTTTATTTTTGGCATCATTGAGGTCTATCATTGAGCCAAACAGAGTACCCAAGAATAGTACAAGATATGTTATGGCGGACACACCCAAAGCCACACTATAAATCACCGATAATACAGCTGGGTAACGTCTCTTTTCGCCATCTTCTGGTTTCCAATTTGCACCCACCGTAAGCGAAATAAATAAGTGAATAAGCCCCAAAATAACTACCACTGTTACCATATTGGCATAAAACGGTCCAGCCCAATAAGGTACACTAAAATCTTTGTCTACCCACTTAGAAATCGTTATCGAAAGAATAGAAATAAGAGATGCAATAAAACTACCGCCAGTCAGAAGCATAATAACATATCTAAACGCATAAAAAGCCCTATTTTTATAAACATGGCCTCTTTCGCTATATGAATTATCTACAGTCGTATTCAGTATTTTAGGTTCTTCTACTGGAACATCCTTCGTTTCATTTTGTGCATTATCATTAAAATCTGATGACACTTCAGCCGAAAGCCTTTCTAGCTCCTCTTCTTCTGATTGAAGATCTTCCACATCAGAAGCCATATTGTCATCTGTGTTATCACCAACTCGCACTTTCACCTCATCCGACGAGTCGTTATTATTTTGCCCATCCTCCATTGTTTTGTTCCCGTTTATGCTTATATTATTCTAATAATAACAAAAAGGTTTAAAAAACTCAATTATTTACCTTGCAGATGCTATAATAAAAATATGTTTCTAGCTATCGATATCGGAGGTACAAAAACTCTCATTGCCGTGTTTAACAAACGCGGTCAAAAAATCAAAAGTTTCAAATTCTTCACTAACAAAAAACAGAGCACATTCCTCTCTGACTTGCTACAGGGTCTTCAAGACTTTAAGGCCTATTCCATTGAAAAAATTGTCATAGCTCTACCCGGAAAAATCTCTGGCACCACTTTCAAACTCGGCAACCTAAATTGGGAGAACCAACACCTTAGCTTTTTTGATCCAATAAAAAATTTATTCAACTCCGCCCCCATATTTTTCGTCAATGATGCCGATCTCGCCACAATTTATGAGGCACATCGCTACCACAAAAAAACTATCTATCTTACCTTCAGTACAGGCATCGGCGGTGGCATTGCGAAAAATGGCAAACTCTTGCCAGAATCCTCTTCTTTTGAGCCTGGTCATCAAAAATACACTTTCAACGGCCAACTCTTAGAATGGGAAGATATCGCTTCCGCTAACGCCATTGGCGCCACTTATGGTTGCCAGGCCACTGATGTTAAAGGCGCGGAGGCGTTTCTCGATATCGCCAAACGTATGTCACTCGGTCTCACTGGTATCATTAAAAATATCAATCCAAAAGTCATTATTATTGGTGGTCCAATCGGCATGCTTTTTAAAGATTTCGAAAAGCCTTTGAAGAAAGAACTTAAAAAATCATTCAAAAAACTTCCAAAGCTTGTCCCTGCAAAATATCCTAAAGAGTCAGTAATTCACGGCGGATATCTCTATGCCAAAACCCACTAAATTTCTCAAAAAACTAGAGGAATTATACCCAAATTACCATATCCATTTCGGTAAAAAATTCATGTTTCGCCCCCCAAAAACCATCTATTTTGGCCCCGAAAACACTCCGAATTTCGAATTTTTCGCCCTGCACGAGCTTGCCCACGCCGAACTCGGCCATTTTTCCTTTAAAACAGATGTGGAACGCATCAAAATGGAAGTTGCCGCTTGGGAAAAGACCAAAGAATTATGTCAAAAATTTGGTGTAAAGTTTGATTCTTCCCTGTCCGAAGAAGAACTAGACTCCTATCGCAACTGGCTCCATCAAAAATCTCTCTGTAAAAAATGTGGCCTCAACCGTTATCAAACCCCAGACGGAGCCTATCATTGTCCCCATTGTGACCTCTAGCGATTATCCCCTGCTCCGTGAATTTTATTTCTTTCCAACCTACTCTGTAGTTTATCGAGGTTCATCTCTGCCACCTCTTGAAACTCCACTCCCATACATCTTGAGATTGACGCTAGATACCACAAAACATCGCCAAGTTCTTTTACTACCTCTTTTTTGTCCTCTGGAGATAGCTTTCCGCCCTTATCGCGCAAAATCTTTTTAAACTTTTCGCACGCCTCTCCAGTTTCACCCGCCAAACCCAATACTTTCTCTATTACACCTGGATCGCTTACCTCCGGTTTTATGTCCTTAAAAGTATCATATTTTGCCGCCGCCACTTGATAATCATTAAAATTCATAACTCCTCCTTTTTCCCCATTATACATCAAAAAATAACCCCAAAACGGGGTTATTTTTCAATTCTTATCTAATTAAGCAGCTTTTTTAGCAGGGCCACGACGGGAGATGCGACCACCCTTAGCACCAGCAATCTTAGCAAGAGCAGGGTTAGCGGCAAAACCACCAGTATGACCATTGCGGCCACCTTTTTGACCAATACGAGCATAAAATTCTTTGCCGTATTTGGATTTGTTGGTAGCAGCAGCTTTTAAGCCACCAGCTTTGGTTCCAGCCATTCTGAAACTCACTTTCTGCCCACCAGTTATTAATCATTACTAAACACCACCCTTTTTTAGAGTGTTACAAACATTATAGCATACTACTTTTGCTTTGTCAATACGTTTTTGCTAAAAAATATGTTATAATATGTATAGAAAAAGCATTGACATTATGCATTCTGTGATATATTATAGAGGTATATTTTGAGTAAACAAAACTGCGAGGTTACTCAAAATACCGGATAACTTCTAGAAGTTATAAAAAGTGCCCAATTCGGGCACTTTTTGTCTTTCCTATACCCTTTTCTGCTATAATAGTCATAAGTATTTTGTTATAAAGGAGGTAAAATGGAACAAGATATGACTACCGCTATGCCCCAAATGGACATGGGCGGGGCCCCACAACAAAAGAGTGGCAAAGGCTTAAAAATCGCCACCGCATTAATGGCAATCATTGCCCTCTGTGGCATCGGTTTCGGTGTCTTTGGCATGATGCAAAGCCAAAAGAAAGACGATAAGGCTTCCGACCTAAAGGTCCAAATCAAAAACGCCGATGGCACAACCACTACTCTAGAAACCCCAGAAATTACAACCGCAGACGGCACCACAACCGTCACCATCACTGACACTAATGTTAAAAAATCTAACCCTATTATCTCTGCTACTAGCCCAAGGCATTACCGTCTTCAATTAAAATCAAACCAAATATATCTTCCAGAAAACTATGAGCCTTCAAGCATATCCATATCTATTGAAAATGGAGAAATCAACTCTTGCCTCGTTGAAATCGGCGGGGACGTCACCCGACAATCGAATTGCAACATCAATGGGCTCTCCGGAAAGATTTACAAAGCTGTTGAAATCGAAAGAGGCCAAGATGCAAGTGGTGATAGTATAGGGTTTATATTAGAAAATGGCAGTGTAGAATATCTATCACTTGACAATGCTCTTGGAAAATCAGACTTCACTGTGAAAAAAGCAAAAATAGACGGTTTTGTCACCGACGTAGTTAATTACATTAGCTTTTTCGAGGAAGATAAAGTTGGCGGCGGAATAACTACGGTATTCGTACTGTCTGATGGTAGCTACGTTGAATACGACGATTCAATGTTCGAATAAATCATTCATAAAAAAACACCGCAGCCAATCACTGCGGTGTTTTTATCTCCTGCTGTAATTTCGTAATTAAAAGCCGGTAGATTGGGCTTTTCCAGAAGCATTAATTTGGATATTAAAGCCGGGAAGAGGCGTTTTCTTCTGCCGCAGCGCTATTATACATAGAGCAAGGCAGAAAAAACGCCGGATTCCCGGCTTTAATATTCAAATTTGGTGGAGTAACAGGGACTCAAACCCTGGACCTCTGCCTTGCAAAGGCAGCGCTCTAATCAACTGAGCTATTACCCCAAATTGTTAACTGGTGGGGATATGTGGACTTGAACCACAGACCTCGTCATTATCAGTGACGCGCTCTAACCAGCTGAGCTATATCCCCAACTCCACCAATTTTAACCCATTATCTGCAAAAAATCAAGCGTTATAAAGCACCCTACGGTTTGAAAGATCCGTACGCTTCCCCGTTTCTTAGCTCTACACCTCTCATTTTAGCAAGTTCGCTCACTGTCACGAACTCGTAACCATCTTCTCTAAGCGCATCAATTACCATTGCTGCTCCATCCACGGTCGATTCATAAATATCGTGCATCAAGATTATCGCCCCATCAAATGCCGCAGACCTTGCACGCTCTAGCACCGATCCAGCATCTTTAGACCTCCAATCTTCCGTGTCTACCGTCCATAAAATCATCGGCGCACCAACATTCCCCGCTACAATCCTATTGATCGCCCCATAAGGTGGGCGCATTAGCATCGGATCTTCCCCTGTTATATTCCTAATCACATCTCGTGCTTGTCCAGCTTCAGCCGCTACTTCGCCAGCGCTAATCTTATTTAGCTGTCTATGCGACATTGTATGGCTCGCTAACTCGTGTTTCTCGTTATATACTCTTTTTGTCACATCCGGATATCTACTTGCCATTGTTCCTAGTTCAAAAAATGTCGCCCGAACTTCTTTTTCGCGCAGAATATCTAATAGTCTATTCGTTGTTGCTGGAAATGGCCCATCATCAAAGGTCAAAGCCACCAACTTTTTCCCAAACGTATTCCTCTTATATAGTGTCTCAGCCTGCTTTTGCATCGGTGCCGAAATCGACAAAATAGTAGTCGCATCCATCGCTTGATCTCTAAGCCACCCTGTTAACCACCCCACAAAACTAAGCAAAACGACAAACGGAATCCCTATTTTTAACCACTGATGCTTCTTGCGGTCTTCATCTTTTTTCTCAATATTTACCGCCTTATTCTTTACCTGCTCTTCCAAGGACATTCCTCCTCACCCACTCATACATTGCGATCCCGGCCGCTACTCCAACATTCACCGATCTAGTTGATCCAAAGCTCTCAATTTCAAGCACTTCATCTGCCTCCTCTAATAATTCCCTAGAAATCCCATCACCCTCACTTCCAAACACCAAAGTCGCATTGTTTGGTAATTTACCTCGAGATAAAGGCAAAACCCTCTCTGTATTATTCTCAATTGCAACAATTTCTCGTTTCCTTTCTCTCTGATCCTTCAAAAAATCCGCTAAACTCTCCCAATGTAGAATCTCAATATACTTATCTGTACACATCGCACCCCTACGGTTATACTTCTTCTTACCCACAATATGTACTTTAGAGACGTTAAAATTATTCGCGCTCCTCACGATCGTTCCCACATTAAAATCGTGAGAAACATTTTCAATCGCTACCTCTAGAGAATTACGCTTTTTCGAGAGCGCATCAAAAACTTGTTCGTTCTCCATTCCTTTGTATTCGTCCACAAGATTCCGCGTATCTTCTTCCATATCCGTATTATAACATAGAGGTTTATCTCTAAAAAAGGAAAAAGCCCGAGCGCTAAGGCTCGGGCCATGGAGAAAGAAGGAGATTCGCAATGAAGTGGAGTAGTTGTCGTGTTAGTCGGTAAATTCGATACGGCCTTCTCGGACTTTTGCATTATAGTAGGCCTTAAATTTGTAGGGTTTAACTTCTCCCCAAGGAGACAAAGTGGCTCTGCAATACCCGGCAAGATTAAAGGAGTATCCTGAACCATCTTCATGCTCAAGAGATGTAATGGTCAAGGACTCAATTTTCATTGCCACAAAAGCACAGCCCGGATCGTCAAGAGGAGTAGTGTATCCTACTGCAATAGAAAAGTCTACCGGGAGAACCTTGCCTTTGTCATACGCATATTTCAGCGAGTCGATGAGCAAGTCCCTGCTGGGGCCGTTCTTGATTCCAAAGCTTCTTTTTGTAATCTCGAACTTATTGGTATTCATACGAATACCTCCTTATAAAAGTACTCTAGCTACATACGCAGCCAGGCAATGTCAACCAAAGGTCAACTTTATTATTATAGCACACTTAATCAAAAATGTCAATAGTTTTTATGTTTATCCCTATAAAAAATCCTCCGGCCTATCGGTCGGAGGTTTTTGGAGTTTTTTATTGTGGCTCTCCAAACCACTTCTGTTGCCAGGCAAGCTCTCTTGCCCCGAGTTTTAGCTCTGTTGGTTAAGTTCCCTGAGATGATGAGTTGTGTTTATCACCACTCATCATCTTCTTCGCACAAATCAGAGAGCTCCAGGTCAGAGATCCTCCTGCAGATATGTGCGACGTCTTCATCTGTTAAGTAGCCCACCACGTCATTCGTGATAGGAGTCCTGTAACAGATGTCCCCTTCAAAGAGGACGGCAACTTCAAATAAATCATCTTCGCGGCCATAAGACCCCGAATGTTTGATTATCGAAGCGCCGAAGCCGTTCGGGAAGTACACTTTGTAGTAATGTCCGTCCTGTCGACTTCCTGAGTGTTCAAACTCAGAAGGACGAAGAGCGAAGATTGCGTACAAAGCGGCGAGGGAAAGAGGAGAGTACTTCATATAGAAGTCCCTTCCAACCGTGGTCTTCACGCTAGAGCGCTTATAACCATAAAAGCGGCACCCATTCCCTTTTGGGATGGGCGGAACCTTAAAGGCCCTTTTCTTCTTTCTTCATGCTCTAATCAATTTTTTAATGTTCACCCGCAAAATTGACGAGCAAAGCTGGGAGAATAAAGAGGGAGTTTATTCAGCCCAGCTCAACTCGCCAAAGTTGAGCTTGTTTTTACGAAAAAGTTTTTAATGTTGTCTGCAACAATCACGCAATCTCCACATGATTGTTGCAACCATTGTACCAAAAAACTTGCATTTTGTCAATATTAGTACGTTTTTTTCAATATTAACAGAGGTAATAGTTAAAAATTTTGTCGAAATAGAGTCGACAAAACTATAAACTATGTGCTATAATGCCAATATGGATAAAGAAATATTAATGCAAGCAGGCCTGTCAGAAATACAGGCAAAAATCTATTTATATCTAATCGAAAATGGGCAAAAGACCGCATCAGAGATCGCTAAAGGTGTCGACGAGAATCGAACTACTGTTTACTCTGCTCTTGAAAAGCTCGAAAAAACAGGCATCATCTCGCAAAAAGATCGCGGTAAAATATCAGCCTATATTCCGAACCACCCATCCGTTCTAGAAAGCTTAGCCGAAAAGCGCCTTCGTCAAATGGCCCGCCAAGCCCGCAATTTAGAAAGCAATCTCCCCAGTTTAATTAATTTTTACAACGAACATCAAAACGAACCTGGCACACAAACATTTTACGGGAAAGAAGGCATAAAAATAATCTGGGACAAAATCATAGCGACTAAAAAAACTTTTTATTTCGTCAGAAGCAGATACGACAACACTGTGGATAAAGAGGGGTTCAAACAATTTGTTTCTTCAAGGGTGAAAAACAATATCAAAGCTGAAAATATTACCGCTTCAGAGTTTTCTAATGAGATTAGTAATAAGGACATGGAAAAGAACTATCTTCTTACTCGTACTTTCCTACCACATGGCGAATATGATTCTCCTGTAGAAATTGACATCTTTGGAGACAATGTTGCTTTCATAAACTATGAAAAAAACAGTATGTCTACTATCATTGAATCCCCCGAAATAGCCGACGCTATGCGCCAATTCTTTCTCTTCTCTAAAAAATATATTCGTAAAAACACCGACCAAGACGAGCTAAGTAAAGTTCCCAAAGAAAAATCCCCCGGTAGTCTACCGGAGGATGGTTGAATCGTTCTAGGACAGGCCATTGTTAACTCCTGTCCACACTCTCGCGGGGGATTTCTCCCAGTTCAGTTACCGCGATCGTTCAGATTTTTCCACTCATTTTACTTTTCGGCTGGAAAAACACTGCAAAAATCTTCCTCAATCTGCACCCGCTACTTATAGCCTTCTTCCCTGACGCGTCCGCCCGAGAAGGAATTCCTGTCTCGGTGCGTCCACCAAGACAGAAATTCTTGGCCTTTCGCGCCACGGGTCACCAGCCATCCTGCTGGCCTTTACTGCAGATTCTTGCATGTGATACTGTCGCAAGAAACAGACCAATGTGCCTCGCCTTGACTTATGACTGCAAGGCCTCGCACTACCGCTCATGGTCGGAGCATTCTATATTTATTACATCGTAAGTGAATGTCTATTCACCAGGAAGGGCTGCCTTACAGGCAGCCCCCACACGAAGAATGGCGCCAATCGGCATCATTGATCGCATGGTAAAGCTCAAAGGCTTCACCCCAGGTCTTACAGATCTTAGTAACCCAGTAGAGATTTTTACGAATCCACTTTTTGGCCGAAAGGCCATCCCAGTAGCGTTCGTAAGTCTCGTCACAGTTCTCATCAACCCTCACGGCGGCGTACTCCTTGCGGGTACCCATCGGAGAGATTCTGAGAATCTGAGGGATTACGTCAGAGACATCTACACCGTCAAGGTACAGAGTCCATTCACCTACGCAAAGACAAGGGTATTTACCGGACCAAGTTGCTTTAAAGTTAGCCATAGCTAGCTCCTTTCCTGTCCTGCGTTCCCGAAGGTAACGACTTATGGACTGTTCATCATCTCATTT
>JAEEKR010000026.1 GCA_016282495.1 Candidatus Saccharimonadota bacterium | reverse complement strand
GTTCATCTCAAGTATATTGGTACGCCAATTTTGGGCGACCGTGTCTATAGTGAAAATAAAAACGATACGCGCCTATTTCTTCACGCTCATTCTCTAGAAATCACCATTCCGAAAGGTGATAGAAAAGTCTTTGTAGCCAAAACCCCAAAGGAGTTCGATAGTGTTCTTTGACGATATCGATAAAATCCCAGAAATCGCCAAAAACACTAATTTCTCCATTTTTGTAATGCCAACAGATACTAAAATCGGCATCAAGAATGCCTTTTACTTAAATCCAGACCCAAAAACCAACAAAATCACCGTTGACATGGTGCGCGATTTTGTGAGCCAGGCCCGCACTAAAAATATCAAAGATCAATATTTTATCGTTTCCCCTGCCGATACCATGAACGAGGCTGCTCAGAATGCTTTTCTAAAAAATCTCGAAGAGCCAAACGACCATGATATTTTTATTCTGGTCACTAAAAATCTTTCTGCACTTCTTCCTACGGTTGTTTCTCGTGCCCAAGTTTACGTTTTAAAAATTAAAGACGAATTATCATCTAAAATTGATGCATCCGAAGATGTTAAAGATCTTGCCAAACAATTAATTGTAGCCAAAAACAGAGAACTGCCAAAACTTGCCACGCAAATTTCTAGCAAAAAAGATCGCAACTTTGCTCTAGAAGTTGTTGGAACGGCCATAAATATGCTCTATAAAACTTTTTTCCTAACCAACGACACCAAATTCTTGCCACGTCTCGAAAAACTCCTTCAGTTATACGAGAATATCAAAGCTAACGGACACATTAAGTTGCATATTGTTGCTGATTTGTGTTAAAATATTCTTATGCTAGGTGTATTTGCCCTGATTGTCTTTGCTGTATTCTTAATTTTTTTCTATAACGAAAAACCAGACAAATCCGAAGAAAAACCCAAAAACCCTAAATATGCTGCTCAGATGCGAAAACTCTGGTCCATTGCGCAGACTTCCATGAAAGAGCGTAAGCCACTTCGCGCCGAAAAAGCTTTGCTTACTATTCTCAAATTTGACGAAAAAAATGCTGCGGCCTATAACCGTCTTGGTATTTTGTATGCCAAAGAGCAAAAGTTTGATGACGCAATTGAATGTTTCGAAATTGCCCAATCACTAGATAATAACCCATCTTCTCTTCATAACGCCGGGTTGATTTATCTAGAAACTGGTGCTTACGAAAAGGCCGAACTAGCCTTTGAACAAGCTTTGGAATTAGAAGGTGATATCCCGGCGCGATATATTGCGCTCGCTAAAGCTAAAGAACAACTTGGTCGTCGTAAAGATGCTATTTCTGCACTTGAATCAGCCTACGAACTAGACCACAGCACCACTACGCTACGTCAAATCTTAGCTTTGCACGAAGTTGCTGGAGATGAAGAAGCTATTATTGCCACTACTGCTAGAATTGAGCAACAACTCGCAGAAGATGTTGCTAGAAAGCGCCGCGCCAGGAGCAAAAAACTAGGTGTTGCTAAAAGCGAATCAAATACAGCAAGTACTGCAACGAAGCCAAAACCACGTCTTGCTAAGCCAAAAAAGTTAATTCGACCTAAAAACCGTAAAATCATTCAATAATTATTCTGCTTATGCTATAATTGCATTAAATAAGGTGAGGTTTTTGTCGAAATATTTTTGACAAAAATAGATTAATTAAGAGAGGTAAAAATGGGCGAAAAAGAACCTAAGCAAAAACCACTAGTGATGGATGTAGTTAAGCCTCAGAGTTTCTCTGAGCCTGCCGAAAAAACGCAAGAGGAAAAAGAGCTAGACGAGATAGAAGCTACCGTCGTCAAAGAAATGGCGCAAGCAAAAGCGCAAACTTCAGCCGAAGAACCAGAAAAGCCCATTGAAGATTTAACGCCAGCTATGGAAGAACCGATCGAAAAAACAGAAGAAACCAAGGAGCCAGAAACATCAGAACCAGACCTTGAGTCAGAAGCAAACAAGCCTACGATTAGTGGCCTTGAAGATGATAAAGAAAAGACCTCGAAGCCCACAAAAAGTGTCGACGCACCTAGCTTTGCTGAGCAATTAGCACAAACTGATGATCGAAGCAAAACTGCTGGCACACCTATTGCTACGCCTAAAAAAGAACGCAAGATATTCAAAATCATCAGAATTATTATTTGGCTCTTTGTCGCCGTCATGCTTCCAGTCAGCATATTTATCACAAAAAGCAGTGAAAGAATTACGGCCTATGCCGACGGTACTCATGGCGCGCAGTTGAGCTTTGGTCAAACCTTCTTCTGGATTTCAATCATCGTGGGCGCATTAAATCTTATTTGGGGTGTAGTGCGCTGGATTTTGCGTATTATACGACGTCATTATGGCGTCGGTCGCATTATCGGTAAGCTAATTGGTGGGGGCGCATGGCGCGCTCTTGTCTTCGCGCTAATTATTTCAGCGTCATTCATATTTGTCGCCCCGATAATTAATAACAAAATTCGTGAAGATGCTTTTGATCAGGACAAAAGTTCGAAGAGCGAAATTATTCGTTGTGGTGGGTTATGTACTAAGAAACTTTCAATGGAGACAGCATCTCCAAGGCAGTTTTATCTTTCGATACCAGGTTCTGCCAGTACAAGCGTTATCATACATGCTCCAAATAGTACAATGGTCACTATGTACCAGGCTGACGAGCCAGATAAACAGCTAACGCAAGGTAACGGTAAAGTGAATTACTTAAGCAATCATGAATCTAAAAACATCATGATTACTCTAGAAGATGAGTTATTAGATTCCATTGATTTCGTCGTATCTATTGCGCCAGAAGAGACAAAAGACGTCTTGAGAGAACAAAAGATAGATTTCAACGCCAAAAACCCGTTTAAAAAGTTAAAAAATAGTTGCACCGAAATTAGCGTTGATAATTTATTAGACATTCCTGGAGAAATTAGTGGTTTTATTAAAGGCATAAGTCCAGAAATAGATTTTAGTGATATGTCCACAAAGCTAGATAAAATTGGTACTGAAGTCCAGAGGAATAAGCAAAATCTTAATGGCTATATCATTTCTATTTGCGCTAGCGAATTCAAAGACAATACGGATTTTGATACAGCTAAAGCAAAGCTAAGAGCTACTCTCAGTTCCGATTTTGGCGTTATCGGCTTAGATTTTTACAACAATAAAGATGATAGCCTCAGGATAAGCGTTTTTGGTACAATTGACATACTCAATAAAACGAGCAGAATATATTCATTGTTTGAAACTGGAGAAAATGCCCCAGCAATATTTAGTATCAATGTTGAACCTAAATAAAATTCTTATGGTAAAATTAAATTAAACAAAGAAAAAGGGTATCAAATGAACGACAATCAAAATAATCCAACTCAACCTAACACGGCGACACCAGAGCCGGCTCCCGCCGTCACTCCAACGCCAGAGACCCCCGCTTCCGCTCCAACACCAGAATCAACAGTTCCAACTCCAGCCACCGAGCAGCCTACACCTGCATCAACTGAGCCAGCTACGTCAACTGGAACAACCGAAACAAAGCCAATGGATCCAAAGACCAAGAAGACCATTATCACGCTTTGTGTAATCGGAGTCGTCGTAGTAACTTTAACGGTTTTGGCTGTCATCTTCCTACCGATTATCTTTAAAGTCGACTATGGCGAATCTTACAAAAAAGCAAAGCAGGTAGATGAAAAAATCGACGCGCTTGTTTACAATAGTGACTGTGATAGAGTAGTAAATTATTATGATGACGTATATTACACCAACAAAGAGTTTAACGGCTATGTCGAGAGTTGTCTCGCTTCTACAGAAGGGTTAAGCGATTTAGTAAATGAGCTTGGCGAAACATCTGGTGTTAAACGTAATAACGAAATCCTAGAACTATATACAGGATTTAAGGAGTCGTTCGATAAGCTCGCTATTAATTCCGACTCACTCAAGAGCAAGCTAGAAATTTATAAAACCTGGCATTCATTTGAAGTCGCGCAATACGATTTGAACGGCAATAGTACCGACTCCTCTTACAATACGGCCGGGAACATCCTTATCCAATCTGGCAATGAACAACTGAAGAATTACGGTACCAGATGGCTAGAACTTGCCTTAGCTATGTCTAAAGCGTACAAGATTTGGTATGACGCCGATTGGGATAATGGCTATTACGAAAAAAGAAATGCTTATTATGACGCAGAAGAAGCTTTCGAGAGCTACGTAAAAAATGAGGAGCCAGATATTACAGAGATTGCCCCAATTAACCTAGAGAACATAAGCGCTGTTTCTACGAGGTTTCAAGGTCTGTTCTCTAAAATAGCCGAGGTCTACGCAGAAAACTATGATATCAGTAGCGGCGATTGTACGGAATATCTCGGTAAAGTAAATTGTGCGATTTAATCTTATAAGTTTCTTGAATAGCCCCTATAGAGGGGCTATTTTTATAGCAGCCTGCCCATAGCAAAAATGTCAAAAATATGGTATAACATAAAGAGTGAAAACTGATGATTTTGATTATTGCTTACCAGAGGAATTAATTGCTCAGACCCCTCTAAAAGACCGTTCCTCCTCGAGGCTTCTAGTCGTTGATAGAAAACAGGGGTCTTTTGAAGATAGGCATTTTACTGATATTTTAGAATATTTCAAGCCTGGTGACGCTCTAGTTCTAAATGAAACCAAGGTTATCCCGGCAAGAATTATAGGGGTAAAATCAGAAACTGGCGGCGTAGTTGAGCTTTTACTACTCAAAGATTTAGGTGATGACATCTGGGAATGCCTTGCTCGCCCCCAAAAACGCCTAAAAAAGGGCACAGAGGTCGTTTTTGGCAGGGAATCAGAAAAAGAGCCATCACACCAAGATCCGCTAATTGCGACCGTCCTAGACACCTTAGAAGAAGGAATAACACATGTTCAATTTAAATATCAGGGTATTTTTCTTGAAATCCTAGAAAAACTCGGCACCATGCCACTTCCACCCTATATCCATGAAAAATTAAAAGACCAGGGAAGATACCAAACGGTTTACGCCAAAAACCCCGGTAGCGCCGCTGCCCCTACCGCTGGCTTACATTTCACCCCAGAACTCTTAAAAAATGCCGAAAAACAGGGAATAAAAATCATTAAAATCACCCTCCATGTTGGTCTCGGCACTTTTCGCCCCGTAAACGTCGAAGATGTTACTAAACACAAGATGCACACCGAAGAATACCTAGTATCCGACAAATCAGCAAAAGAAATCAATGAAATTAAACAAAACGGTGGTAGGATTTTTGCCGTTGGCACCACCACTGTTCGCACTCTGGAAACCGTTGCCAAAAAATACGGCAAAATCGTTGCGGACAGGGGAGAAACTGACATTTTTATCTATCCGGGTTTCGAGTTCCAGATCGTAGACGGGCTTATTACTAATTTCCATCTGCCAAAATCTACTCTAATTATGCTAGTTTCGGCCTTTTTGGAGCAAAAAATGCTTCCTAAGACCCCTAATAACCTCTCTGGGCGCGATTTAGTGCTTAAAGCCTATGAACACGCAGTTGAAAAAAAATATCGATTTTTTAGCTTTGGCGATGCCATGTTGATTATTTAGGAGCAAAATGAAAGTAGAATATAAATTAATCCATAAAGACAAAAACACCGGCGCAAGATATGGTAAATTAATTTTTACGGATAAAAACGGCAAAAAGCAAGAATATGAAACACCGATGTTTATGCCGGTTGGTACTCAGGCGACAGTAAAAACGTTGAGTCCAGAGCAAGTTAAAGCCACGCACCCAGGCATTATCCTCGCTAACGCCTACCACCTCTGGCTTCGCCCCACTCCTGAAGTAGTAGAAAAAGCCGGTGGTCTGCATAAATTCATGAACTGGGATGGTCCAATTCTCACTGACTCCGGCGGATATCAAGTATTCTCGCTTGCTCACAATAAGAAAAAAGATATTACCGAAGAAGGCGTACGTTTTAAATCTGAGTTAGACGGCAAAAAACTCTTCCTCACCCCAGAAGAATCGATTAAAATCCAAAACAAATTAGATAGTGACATCGCGATGAGTTTTGATGAATGTCCGCCAGCCACGGCCGATCATGATTATCTCAGCAATAGCGTTGAACGCACTTTGCGTTGGGCTAGGCGTGGTAAAAAAGTTCACGACAACCAGAATCAGAATTTATTTGGTATCGTTCAGGGTGGTCCGCATCAAGATTTGAGAGAATATTCTGCCAAAGAAACCGTCAAAATTGGTTTTGACGGCTATGCTATTGGTGGCGTTGCCAATGACGGAGAATGCAAGGATGACATGTATAAGGCTATTGAATATTCTTGCCCGTTTCTCCCTGAAGATAAAGTTCGCTATTTGATGGGGGTTGGCGAACCGGTCGATCTCGTAGAGGGCGTAAAACGCGGCGTCGATATTTTTGATTGTGTTAGCCCAACTCGTCTCGCTCGTCATGGTAATGCCCTTGTTCCGGGTCTTAGAACCGACGAACGTGGAGATAAAAAAGAAAACCGTATCAATCTTAAAAATGCAAGATTCAAAGAAGATTTTACACATCTTGACGATGTCTGTGACTGCTATACGTGCAGAAACTACACCAAAGCCTATATCCATCATCTAATGCGTTGCGAAGAAACATTTGGCGCTACGCTTCTTTCCATTCATAACATTCGCTTCCTAATTCGCCTTACCGAGCAGATGCGCGAAGCCATCAAAAACGACAAGTTCAGTGAATTTATCAACGACTTTTATGAAAAATAAAACTAGAAAGTAATTTAATTACTCTTTTCTTGGCTCTTTGTCATCTTTCATAATTTCGACAATATCCTTGCCGTCTTTGATGGTGCTTTTAATGTTTGCCATTGTGAGTGCCGACAATACCTCAACGGTACCAGCAACCATCGTTAATACCCCCATCACGATATACCCACCAATATCAATTGAGCTTGATGTAAAAATAAAGTATGGGCCGACGATCAACTCAATAAACATTAAAATTAGAGTCAGCTTCCAACGCAAGTCTTTATTCTCACGATTTTTCCATACGTAAATTGCGCCAAGTACGCCATTTAGGATCGTGAAGCCACCAGCCATTAGATCAAGGGCTTTATTTGTAAATTTTTCGTCCACCAATAAGAAAATTCCCAAAAACGCAATAGCGGTGTAAATTAAAGTCTCTCCCATTTGCAAGAATAAAACTTTCTTCCTAGCCCTATCCTTCTCAGCACAGCTTAGCGCCAATTTGTCGTAATTTGATTTAATATAACCAAGTTTATAAAATCCCCAGAAAGCAAATACTATTCCACCCAAAGTAATCATTAGCGGAAGAGTCTTAGTGTCATTGCCACGCCCATTGATCGCGCCAATAAACATCATAATGCCCGAAAAAAGCATCAAAAACGACATTGCTAACTTGTTTTTTAGAAAGATTTTGTAGGCAGAAAGCCCCCTTTTAACCAACTTGTTCATAATTTTATTTTATCATAAAAAAGAATCGGATATGAATTTAAGATTCTCCACCTCATCCTTACCGCCTTACGGAAAGGATGCCAGCTCTTTACACAAAGAATGGAGCCGCGAACGAGATTTGAACTCGTGACCTCATCCTTACCATGGATGCGCTCTACCAACTGAGCTATCGCGGCACCTTTACCTATTATAACACATTTTGTGTTATTTTGGTGCCCGAGATGGGACTTGAACCCATATGGATTTCTCCATTCGATTTTAAGTCGAACGCGTATACCAATTCCGCCACTCGGGCTTCGCTTCGCTTAGCCCGACGCGTCCCAAGGGACGAACGGGCAAGCCTTTGCTGGAGGCACCGACCGGAATTGAACCGGTGTACGCGGTTTTGCAGACCGCTGCGTAACCACT
Organism: Candidatus Saccharimonadota bacterium; assembly: GCA_016282495.1. Lineage (GTDB taxonomy): Bacteria > Patescibacteriota > Saccharimonadia > Saccharimonadales > Saccharimonadaceae > Nanosyncoccus. The sequence goes on along the minus strand of JAEEKR010000026.1, from coordinate 16,953 downwards.
CCGCCACAGTGCCACGAAATTATTTTACCATATTCCAGACAAAATATCAGGTTTTTCAACCAGAATAATGCCAATTATGGCTAGTATGGTGGCTATAAAATGCGCGGCAACTGTGCGTTTGTTTAGCTTTTCTCGACCGAAACGCGGCCAAAGAATCGTAAAAACTAATCCGAAAATAAAAGTCGCCAAAAGCTCGACAGCAAGATTAACTGCTGATACGATAGCTACCTGTTCGGAAAGCATAGCCTTTCTAATTCCATAATCTGCGAAAAGCCAAATAACCACATTTATTAAAATAGGAACAAAAATTCTCATTTTGGATTCAAGTAGAACGCGTTTAGCTCTCCTTCTCCACTTTTTGCTCAAAATTGATGCAGTGATATCAAATATGCCCTTTCCAATAAATAGGAGGCCCATTGCAAGTACGATAGAATAATCGTTGTCGACCGACCATTGGATATCACGTTCAGCAAAAACAAAAATGATAGCAGCGAGTGGAGACAATATCACATTAATTAATAGCAGGAGAGCTGCCCTGTATTCCATCTTTTTTCTACGTTTTCCGGTGAAAAGTAAAATTGTTAAAGGTGCCGCCATCAGGAACAAAAACGCCACGAGTTGCATCCCGACAATTTTTTCTCCCAAAAACAAGAAACCCATAATGAGATAAAAAATAGGGTATAGTTGGCAAAAGATAATGGCACCGGTAGTGTCTTCTGACCCAAGAGCCATGTAATAAAACATAGTTGCAAGGGAGCTAATCATGCCAGAAATAATCAACAAAAAGACGTTAAAGGCAGGTGGAAACACTGCGGGAGAAATGATGCAATAGATAGCTAAAAAGATAATACCAACAACTAGGTTGATTGGGCCTCCAAAAACTTTTTGTGCCGCTGGATTTCTGCCTTTAAAGTATACATCTGTGATGTAGTTATCAAAAAAAGCACTCAGCGAACCTGCTATCGATGCGGCAATCGTCAAAATTAACCAGAATTCCATGTCTAGATTATAGCATAAGCATCATGAATCATAAAAGCGGATGCCATAAATATTTCTTATACTCGCCATTATTCCACATGCTCCAAGGCGTGAAGCTATTATCAGCGCTTTGGTAAATCGTATAAGCACAGAAGATATTTTTCTCGATATCGAAAGTGTCACAGTCTTCTCGTCCAGGCAAAATTCGAACTTGAAACGCGCCTACACTATAGCCATATTTTCGTCCATTTTCGACATAGATTAAATCGTCATCTCCTCTCGCATCGGCATAACAACCGCTTTCCGCTTTTGCCACAGCAAGCGCGAGTTCAGTGTCCCAATCATATTTATTAATTTCGGATTCTATCTCGGAGCAGTCATATTTTGTCGGCCTTGGTGGTAAAAACTCTGACTCTTTCCACCAGTTTGGATGTCTAACAGTTAGAATGACAATCACTATAATAGCTATACAACCTAAAAACCAAATTATTTTTCTCATTCTATCAAATTATAACACGAGCAATTTTAGACAAAAAATAACCCCAAATACAGGGGTTATTTTTGTAAATAATTATTTACGGTCTGATTCGTTCCAGCGCTTAATGGATTCGGCAATTACTTCTTTAGCAACATCAAGGCCGAAGAAACCTTTAACTTCAGTTGAACCAGGTTTTTTCAAATCTTTGTAGTGATTGAAATGGAACTCAATTTGCTTAATTAATTGTTTTGGCAAATCTTCCAGTGTTTCATACATGTCACCATTGTTACGGTCGTCAGCTGGAACGCAGATGATTTTATCATCAACTTCATCACTGTCAACAAATTTCATTACGCCGAGGATCTTGGCTTTCATCCAGATGCCAGTAGTAAGTGGTTGATCGGTAATCATAAGAACGTCGAGCTCGTCACCGTCTTCATCGATAGTTTGTGGAATAAAACCGTAGTTGCATGGTTTAGCGAAAGCGATAGGTTCAACACGGTCAAGCATAAAGCAAGCATGTTCGCGATCCCATTCAATCTTATGATTTGAGCCAGTTGGGATTTCGATCACCACATTTAGCTCGCCATTTTTGTAATCCCCAGGAGTTAAAACTTTATTAAAATCTGCCATATTTTCTCCATTTATTAATTTGTGAAACAATTATAGCACCATTTTCAAGAAAATCCTTGCAACCTAGAAAAAACATGTGATACAATATTTTTATGACAAAATCAAGCAAAAAAACTAACGTGAAGAGAACCCTCTATTATTTCTTTCAAGAAATAAAAAGATATAAAGGGTATTCTTTTGGATTCTTGATTTTATCGCCTGTGGTTATTTTAATCAGAAACGTTTTGACAGTCTATTATTCCGCCGACATTATCGGCAAAATTTCCGAGGGAGTGACACAAGAGCAAATTTATTCCGAACTTTTACCAGAAGTTGGAATCTTTCTAGCTATTTATATGGTAAACAGCCTTTTATTAGAAAAGCTTAGACTATATTTTTGTTGGAAGATGGAACTTAAAGCCATCTGCAATCTTGCAACCAAGTGCTTTGACACAGTTTGTTCTCAGTCGATGCAGTTTCATAATGACCGTTTTTCCGGTTCGCTCGTTTCTCAAACCAACAAATTCACTAGCGCCTTTGAAAGTTTTATGGATTTGATTATTTGGGATATCTTGCCAATGATAACTCTCATGGTTTCAGTTTTTGTGATTCTGTGGCCACTCGCGCCGATTTATTCAATAGTCTTGCTCGTTTTTATCATCGTGTATGTTGCTATTTCTGGATTAACATCCAAAAACATTTCCCATTTAAATACGGAAGAAGCTTCTGCCTATTCTCGCCAAACCGGCCAGCTCGCTGATTCAATTACGAACATCAATTCAGTCAAGTCCTACGCTCGCGAAGCACATGAACACCATCGTTATGCTAATTTTCAAAGAGCAACACTTAATGCTAGTTACGATGTGATGCGCGCAACTTTGAAGCGCGATGTAATGTTTAGCGGAGTCAATATTGGCATTAACGGCGCTGTTTATCTCTTCTTAATCTTTGGTTCAATTTGGTTTAAACTTCCAATTGTGACACTCATCCTCATTTTCAACTATTCCCAACAGATCCTTGGCGAGCTTTGGGATGTCAACCATATTTTCAAACATATGAATAAGGTATTTGGCGACGCCTATGAAATGACCGAAATACTTGATCTTGAAGATGAAGTAGTTGACGAAAAAGGCGCCAAAGAACTAGAAATCAAAAAGAGCGAAATTAGATTTGATAATATTAGTTTCAAGCATCATGAAGCCAAGCAATCAATTTTTAGTGATTTTGCCTTAGACATTAATCCAGGCGAACGTGTTGGCCTAGTTGGTGTTTCCGGATCTGGCAAAACCACACTAACCAAACTATTACTTAGATTTGCTGATGTAGATGCTGGTGAAATAACGATTGACGGCCAAAATATTAGAAAAGTTACTCAAAAATCTTTGCGAGAAACGATTGCTTACGTGCCGCAAGAAACCGCACTTTTTCATCGTTCAATCGCTGAAAACATTGCCTACGCTAAACCAGATTCAAGCATGAAAGAAATTGAACGTGCCGCCAAACTCGCCAATGCCGAAGAATTCATTAAGACACTTCCAGAAGGCTATAACACACTCGTAGGCGAACGCGGTGTGAAGCTATCAGGCGGTCAACGCCAACGCGTAGCAATCGCTCGTGCTATTTTGAAGGATGCACCAATTCTTGTTCTAGATGAGGCAACTTCTGCACTCGACTCCGAGTCTGAAGCTTTGATTCAAACCGCACTTAATAATTTGATGAAAGACCGAACCGCAATCGTTATTGCGCACCGCCTTTCAACTGTGGCTAATTTAGACCGCATCGTGGTGCTAGACAATGGCAAAATTGTCGAGCAGGGAACACACAAAGATTTGCTCAAAAAAGACGGAGCTTACAAAAAGCTCTGGTCTCGCCAATCAGGGGCGTTTTTGAAATAAGAATAGCGTCTATCTCTTAATTATAGCACACATTATAAAAAATGTCAAGCATAAGCTAAAATAGGCTAGTTTTCAAAAAATTTCTCGTCTATAATATCATCTGGTAGATAGTTCTTGTCAAGGTGGAAGCCGGCCTCCCATTTTTGACCCTTGCCAAAGCCCATCTCCTTCATCATTTTAGTTGGCGCATTACGGAGCCAAATTGGGACTGGCAGCCCTGCAGTCTTTCCAGCAACATCTTTTGCCTTAAACCAAGCATCGGTTGTTGCGCGACTCTTTTTAGATTTCGCGAGTGCCACCGTTGTGTGTGCCAGAATTAAGCCAGACTCTGGCATACCAACGCGCTCGACAGCTTGAAAGCAGGCCGTGGCAAGACTAAGCGCACCATTGCCGGCAAGACCAATGTCTTCTGATGCAAAAATTACCATCCTTCTGGCAATAAACTTTGGGTCCTCTCCAGCATTTACCATTCTAGCGAGATAATAAAGCGCAGCATCAACATCGCTTCCACGCATCGATTTAATGAAAGCCGAAATAGTGTCGTAATGATTATCTCCTTTTTTGTCATACCCAGGAATTTTCTTTCCAGCAGCAGTTTTAATCACCTCGGCATCAACCTTGTTTGAAATTGAAAGAGCAAGTTCTAAAGTGCCGAGCGCAGATCTGGCATCGCCACCAGATAAATCTGCAAGATAATCTATACCACCAGCAGTAATACGTTTCGTGGCTTTCTCGGCTTTGATGGCACGTTTAATAACCTTTACAATATCTTCTTTTGAAAGCGGAGCAACTACCACAACGCGTGATCTTGATAAAAGCGGAGAAATAACTTCAAAACTTGGGTTCTCTGTGGTGGCGCCAATCAAAATAATAAGTCCAGATTCAACGTGCGGTAAGAAGGCATCTTGTTGAGCTTTATTGAAGCGGTGAATTTCATCAACGAAAAGTACTGTGCGAGTTTTTAGATTCCAATTTGTGCGTGCACGTTCAACCACTGCCTCAATGTCTTTTTTGCCAGAAGTAACAGCGGAAAGCTCTATAAAATCAGCGTTATATTCATTAGCGATAATTCTAGCAAGTGTAGTTTTACCAGTGCCTGGAGGCCCCCAAAAAATTAAATTAACTGGCTCTTTTTTCTTAATAATTTCAGTCAAAATTTTGCCATCGCCAATAATCGCTTCTTGCCCCACCACCTCATCCAAAGTTTTTGGACGCATCCTCTCTGCTAATGGCACTCTATTCATGTCAAAATTATACCATAAAAACAGATTGACAGCGATGCTCATTGGCCTTAAAATAAACATAATAAGAATGGAAGATTATACTGAAAAATACAAAGGCCTATCTACGCGTGAAGTTTTAAAATCACGCCAGGTTCATGGTGCCAACGAAATCAATCCACCCAAGAAAGATGGTATTCTCAAAAAGCTTTTCAGCATATTAAAAGAGCCAATGTTTTTGCTGCTCGTGATCGCAGCCAGCATTTATTTTGTAGTTGGCGAAATTACTGATGGGTTAATTATGGTGGCGTCCATCGTCGGCATTTGGCTAATTGATTTCTTTCAATCGCAAAAAACGGATCAGGCTTTGTCGGAACTTAATAAGCTCACTGCGCTAAATATCAAAGTTCTCAGAAACGGTAGTATTAAAAACATCGATAGTAGAGAAGTAGTTGTAGACGATATAGTTTTTATCGAAGAAGGCGACAAAATCCCAGCCGATGGCGTAGTTCTAGAATCAAATAGTTTAAGTGTTAACGAATCTCTTCTTACCGGAGAATCTGACGTTGTCTATAAAAGTACAAAAGAAGATCTAAAAAACCACTTTAGACATAATTATTGCTATTCCGGTACATCCGTCACCAGTGGAACTGGCGTTCTTAGAATTACCTCAGTTGGTAAAGAAACAGAGATGGGCAGCATCAGTGAATCATTGAAAAATATCAAAGAAAATAAGAGCCCGCTGATCAAACAAACCAACAAACTCGTGAAAATCTGCGCCGTTATTAGCGCTACGTTTTTTGTTTTAGTTATCATCGCCAACTTCTTTAATAATAGTGATCTTGAGATGCACGAGCGAATTGTCAAATCGCTCATCGCTGGTGTTACCATTGCAATGGCTACGATTCCAGAAGAGATCCCTGTAATTGTCACGGTGTTCTTGGCCCTTGGCGCCTGGGATCTTGCCAAACATAAAACACTTACTCGTAATATGCGCGCCATCGAGACACTGGGGTCTATCACGGTTCTTTGCACAGACAAAACTGGTACTCTTACCGAAAATCATATGGTAGTAGAAAACACATATGCTTACTCTGAAGATTTTGTACGTGTAGCTTACCTGTCGTGTCCAACCGTAGTTTACGACCCAATGGAAATAGCAATTAAAAACTATTGCGAGAAAAATACACCGGCCAAGCTAAAACCACTCAAACTTGTTTATGAATATTTCTTCACCAGCGAAACAAAAATGACCGGTCAAGTTTGGCAGAATGGCCCAAACAAATTACTCTGCGCTAAAGGTGCCTATGAATCAATTTTGCCACTCTGCAACCTATCGAAAGAAGATAAAAAGGACATACTAGAAAAAATCAAAACCTTTTCGAGCCAAGGATATCGCGTACTAGCCGTAGCCAAAAATAGTAAAATTACTGAAGCTCCAAAAAGAATTAGCCAAGCAAAACTAGAATTCGCCGGGCTAATTGCCCTAGAAGACCCGCCAAGAAGCAGTATTAAAACATCTCTAGAAACTTGTTATAGCGCTGGCGTACGCGTCATCATGATCACTGGCGATAACGGCGAAACCGCCAAGGGAATCGCTAAAAAAATTGGGCTCAAAAACTGCGGCAAGGTAATTACTGGCGCCGAGCTCGAAAAAATGTCTGCTCAAGAACTGAAAAAAGCCGTAAGAGACGTAAATATTTTTGCGAGGGTTTACCCAAATCATAAAACTCGCATTGTTGAAGCCTTGCAAAAAAATCACGAAATTGTCGCTATGACCGGTGATGGCGTAAATGATGCCCCTGCGCTAAAAAAAGCCGATATTGGTATTGCCATGGGTAAGCGTGGCACCAATGTTGCTAAAGAATCCGCAGATCTAATCTTGATGGACGACAAATTCAACACCATCACAACAGCAATTTTGAACGGCCGTACGATCTATCAGAATATTCGCCGCTCTATATCTTATATTTTTGCTATCCATGTACCCGTTGCGTTACTTGCGCTTGTAATCCCATCAGTTGGTTTGCCGAATTTATTAATTCCGGTACATATAGTGATGTTAGAACTCATTATTGATCCAACCTCGTCGATCATCTTCCAACGTATTAAGCCAAATAAAAACATCATGCAAAAACCACCACGTGACCAAAAAGAATCTATCATTACGGGAATAACCGCTATAAGAACTGTCATTCAGGGGCTTGCTATCTTTGCGGTAGTATTCGGTGTCTACTGTTTCTCTATAATGAAATCAGACGATCATACCTATGCTACCACGATGGCTTATGCTACACTCGTGACTTCATTTATTATTATCTCTCACCAACTTACTTCTAAAGAGATTACCATAAAAAACTTTCTGGAAACATTGAAAGATAAGATTTCAGTTTCTATTAATACTATAATGATTCTAATACTCGTTGCAGTCGTCTATGTTCCTTTCTTCCAAAAGCTGGCAAATACCAACGCGATTAGTCTATCAGACTGGGGATTGGTTGTTCTACTTGCACTACTTGCGGTGATTCCGTTTGATCTTTTAAAGATTATATACAAGATTCGAACTAAAAAATCCAAAAAGCATCCTATAGTCATTGATAATAATTAGTTTTTGTTTTAAGATATAAATAGGCTATGAAGGGCCTTTTTTGTCCCCTCATTGTACTTTGAGAAAAAGGTAGGTTAACAACAATGAACGAGAAGAAAGGGAAGAACTTCCTCGACGTTCTAGTGGAAAAGGGAATTGTTAATTCCTGTGGTTTTCAGCGTTATGAGACTCTATTCGGGGCATACGCAACGTATGATGCTGGTTATGGACAGCAAATCGTGAAGGCCACTTCCAGGAGGGATCAGCTTGAAGCAATTATGAGAGTCATGATGAAAGCATATGAAAGATGGTGCATCGAAAGACGCCTCTATCAAGATTCTCTACTAGTCAAAGCAGAAGATTTCTCAAATCCAGACTCACATCGTTTTGGGTGTACCTGGATCGATCCAAGAAGCTATGTGCCACTAAACAAAAAGCAGCGTAGAATAATGGGCGTTGGAGAATTCACAGAAGATTTGCCAATTCGCTGGGTGCAAGGTCGCCGAATTCGTGTAAATGCGGAGCAAAAGATTGTAGCCGCCGAAAAAGTCTACGTTCCGAAAGACATGGTGTATTGTGACTACGATGAAGACTCTATTTATCACGCCACATCATCAGGGACTGCTGCAGGAGTAAGTCGAGAAGACGCCATAATTAGGGCTCTCTCGGAGCTGATTGAGCGTGATGCGATAATTAGAACCTATCTCCAGCATGAATGTCCCGAGGTCATTCCGGAGCATCTTTTACCGCGAGACGTTTGTGCCGAAAAAAGGCGAATCGAAGCAAGAGACTGGGCAAAAAAAGAAGTTCACGTTATAGTCCTCAATGGATATATTCCGACCGCACTTGTTGCTATTTCAAACGGATGGTATCCTTTCGTTACGTTTGGAGCAGCAGCCTCTTTTATTTCTTTTGAGGACGCAGTCAGAAAAGCTCTCGAAGAGGCAGAATTAAACTATTATGATTTTGCCGGAAACGAGGAAGAGCACATGTATTTACCCAAGAAAGCAGTTATTTCACCACACGATCATGGGATATATTATGCCGGGCTATTGAATAGAAGATCAAACATTAGCTGGCTCTGGTCAGGCGATGAACTGGATAGTATTCCGGCAATCGATAAAACATTGTCGGATGCAGCCAGAGATCTCGATCTTACGTCAATTATCATTTCCGAGAGGAGTAACGAGACTAAAGATATTCCTCTATGGGTAGTTCGACTATTTAGCCCGAAACTTATTCCTATAAGCTATGGAAACAAATTGATTCACTATGAACATCCGTCAATCAACTTTGATGTCGATTTAACAGCAATTAAAGAACCGCACTTTTTCAATCAAGGAAGCGTCAAGTCGTAAAAACTTGATATCCAAAAGCCCGAGCAATATGCCCGGGTTTGTTTTAATACAAGAAAAATCGCCGCGAACAATTGTATCGCGGCGAGTAAAAGGAACGCTTGTAAATGTGTATCACTGGGTGCATCTTTCAGATACCACGTCCTTTCGGGAGTATCAATCTGGCCGAGGCCTACAGCTATAACCTTTAATGTGATTCTCATCCGCACATTTTTCTATTGATCGCTAGAAGAGTGAATCTTTCTAGCGATCGCAAGAAGAGTGAATCTTTAAAGAGTTCAGACTGACACCTCCCACCGGCTCGCGCTGCCTAGGTTCAGACCCAGCTATCATGGCTCCACATTAGAGTAATAGGCGGGGCATTTGCATGCCATACTCACACTAAATACCCGTGGATGAACGTACGGGAGAGTGGTTACTCATCATCGTGGGCAATCAACTTACCATAATCGATATCCATTTACAAGTTACGTCATGATCCTCTCATAAGGGCCACAACTTTCTAAGTATAGCACACTTGATATATTTTGTCAACACTTTTTTCACATTTTTTTATTTTTTCAATATTTTCCGACCAGCCACCCCTGTTTATCCAAAACAAAAAACCCAAAGTAAACTTCGGGTTTTATTCAACTATTCTGGTGCTGGAGGTAGGACTCGAACCTACGAAGCCCGAAAGCGAGAGATTTACAGTCTCTTGTCATTGCCACTAGACGACTCCAGCAACGTAAATCATTATAACAAAACTTGCTTAATCTCGCAATATTTGGTATATTTCTTTTATGCCGTGTTAGCTCAGTTAGTAGAGCAGCCGCCTTGTAAGCGGCAGGTCGTCGGGGCAGAGCCGACACACGGCTCCATGAGAAAGCAAGAGATAAAGAGCACTTTGGTGCTCTTTTTTAATTTTTTTTCAAAAAAACCATAAAAAGTATTTACATTTTTAAAAAGCTGTAGTATTATAGGGGAGTAAAAAGGTCACATACAAAAATGAAACACAAAATAACAGTACAATTTTCTATTTTATTATCAACTTTATTTGCATTTCTTACTTTTGGAAATGCCTTCGCCGTGAGACCAGCCATTAGTTTCTCATCGACAAATATCGATATAGGCGTGAACAAGAGTGAACGAATTGACGTCGACACGACCGACTTTAATGGTGATATTTCCGTGTATTCTTCGGATAATTCAGTAGCATCCGCAAGACTACTTAATTGTGATTCTCCAAGCAGTTGTACTGTCAGAAACAAAAGCTCAATTATCATCGTCCAAGGTGTTTCGTCTGGTAGTGCAATTGTGACCGTTTCATTTACGGGTTATATTAGCTCGCAAGGTGTAAGAATCAATGAGACACAGAACATCAATATTACAATTCAAAATAATGATCCCGCATTATCTTCACTTCAGGTTAGCCCAGGCTCAATCAATTTTGATAAGAATACCTATGAATATACAGTTACCTTAGAACACGACGTTGAGACTATAGAAGTATCCGCAACTGCTGCAAATAGCACTACCACAATCTCTGGTATTGGTAAATATTCCCTTAGGGATTATCTAAACACGATAACTGTCACTACGACTGCAGAAACTGGTGCAAACACCTCGTACGTAATTAAGGTTAAAAGAAAAGATAGCACTGGCCGTACCGCAGCATCTACCAAAGAAGGTGGTGGAAATAGTAAAAAATCCAACGATAATAAGCTCGCCGATATCTTAATTCCTGGGTATGACATTAAATTAGAAGACGGTGTCACCGACTATGAAATTACTGTTAAACCTGATACCGAAACGCTAATGATGCGCGCTATACCTAACAACACAAAAGCTAAGGTCGAAATTCAAGGTAATGATAGCATCGATTTTGGCGAGAACATTGTAAAAATTATTGTAATTGCCGAAAATGGTGAAACCAAGGAATACACAGTCAAAGTAACACGTCCGTCTAGCTCAGAAGGTGCCCTAGTTACAAAAAATAGTTCTGAAGGCAATCCTGGAGTACTAGGTGCGACAGCAAATGGCAAAGGGTTTAATATTCTTCCGATTATTCTCACCGTCGCGGGGGTATTTATCGCCGCTGGTGCGGTCACAGCCGCGATATTCTTGAAGAAGAAAGAAATCAAACATAAACAATTCAACGTCATGCGCGTAAACAACAGCTTTAGACCAGGATCGGTTAGGTAAGATAATTTGCTGTTTACTTTTCTCAATCATTATGATAAAATAACAACAGTATGGCAAAAAAGAATAATACAAAACGTAAGCTTGTTGGTCTCGTTTCAGAGGAATCTGGTATTCGTGCCTATTACACTAAGAAAAATACCATGAACACCCCAGATAAGCTTTCTCTAAAGAAATATGACCCAATTCTTAGAAAACACGTTGTTTTCACCGAGACTAAGAAAAACCTTGGCCGCAACGAAGTTAAAGAGAAAAAGCGATAGTTTAGAAATATAAACCTCCCTGTAAAGGGAGGTTTTTTGTTCTAAAATAACATAAACATATTGCAAAAAAGTCAAAAGTATGCTATAATAATAGTAATATCGGCTAAAATCTGTCGATGTGGAGTTTTTATGGGAAAAAAGCATTATTTTTTAAACTCTTTTTATTTGTGTTTGTGCGCTACATTTATTTTTGTAGCTTCATTTTTGAACTTTCATGATTCAATAGCGAAACAAGGAATAGAACCATTAAATGGGGGGTTCTATCTTGACGATCAAGAAAGTATCGAAAGCACAACTGAAATAGATAATTTTAACAAAATAGACAAAGTAGAGAGCAAGTACCAATTTGAGATTGCAAGTACGTACCAATCTACTAATATACCAGCCGCCAATGTGAGCAACAATACTTCTTCGAATATATCCTATAGCTCATATATCAACATAGCGGGACGCGTACTTAGAATAGAAGATGTTAACGACACTTTGATTGATTCAACAGATCACGTGAATCGTTGGGGTAGAAAGTTTTTATATGGGCATAATACGTCTGGCGTATTTGGCCCGATAAGAAACCTCTCTGTAGGTGCAACTTTTACCGTGCTGATGGATGGAGAATTGCACACTTATCAGATTGCTTACACCGAAACAATGGAAAAACCAAAAGTTGAACAGAACATGGCAGGAATTGCCTATGCAAATTATGGCGGTGCACGCTATGATCTTTCACTTATGACTTGCGCAGGAAGATCTGTAGGTGGTGGCGATGCGACGCATCGTTTTGTAGTATTTGCTAACAGAATATCATAGATTAATAGTCACGGTTGTTCCAAATCCAACTCTTGAGGCGACTTTAACATGCTCTCCACTAAGCAACTCGCACATCGGCTTGCTTAAAACCGTCCCTGTGTCACGAACAATAATGTGATTTTTCTTAACTTCAATTTTGATTTCGCCTTTGACCGTGCGTTTTAGTGCTGAATCCATAGAATCATCTAAATGTTTTTTTACACGAGATGGTTCTTTAACTTTTTGCGTAGTATCAGGGAAGTCAAGATTCAATGAAATACCTGCCTTTTCTGCCAAGGGAAGATATTTGTTATAAATTTCGCTAATTACAAAAGACAACCTATACATAGCCTTATTATACACCAGGACTAAACATTTTTAATTTTTTACGATGTTCCTTATAATGTGGGTCGTGCTCGCCGACTTCTTGCCAAAACGCATTGGAGTGATCCATATGGTTAAGATGCGCAAGCTCGTGAATAATAACATAATCTCGTAGCTTTTCTGGTATCTGCATTAGGCCAATGTTTAAAGAGATCGTTCGATTAGAAGAACAGCTTCCCCATCTTGTATTAGCATGTGTTAAGCGACATTTGTCAAATTCATAGCCATATAACTTAGCTAAGTATTCCAAGCGATAAGGAAGGTATTTTTTTGCTTGATTTGTTAGTATTTTTTTCTTTTCATCTCTAGCACGTTGTGTCTTAGGGTTATTTACGGGCAAGCTGTTTTTAATCAATTCACGATTTGTGTTTAGAAGTCTCTTTAATAAAAAATTGCTAGTGTATTTAGGCACCGACATCTGTAATTTGCCGGAAGTTGATATAGAAAACCTCACACTGGAAGATAAAGGGTTTTTTCTGACGATAACATCGCCAAATTCAGGATCCTGTAAAATCATTTTAGAGTTGAGTCAATACGTGCTTGAGCTGAGTTTCAAAAGTATGACGACCGGATATTACGATGGCAGGCTCTTTATCAGAAGGAGCCTCTAGAAGTTTCATGCGTGCATCGTACTCAGTTTTAGCTTTGGAAACAGACTTAAGACGCATTTTCATACGTTGTTTAGTTGTGCTAGAATCGGTTTGAATCCAAATCAAGGACGGTTCATAATTCGCATCTCTTAAAATTTGGTTTATTGTCTCACGGTCTTTTTCTGTATCTAGTAGACCTTCAAAGATGAGCGTTTGCCCAGTTTTTGCAACTTCATCTACAAAACCCAAAATCTGTTCATGATTAAAGCTGTATTTTGCCATCAGATCCTCTAGATTGTAGAATGGCGCATGAAATCGCTTTGCGAAGTTTTCACAAAACGTTGTTTTCCCACTGCACGGTGTGCCAAAAACGAGAATGGCACGAGATATACTTTTTTTACCTTCCATAATGCTTTTATTGTATCACATGTTTTGAGCTATTGGAAATTAAAATTTGTGAAGGAAGATAAAATACCCATGCTAGATAGTTTGCGATGTCGTAAAGAAAATAAGAAAAAATACCCGTTAACGACAAATAAGAAATTGCCACACACAAATCACATGCTAGAAATAATAAAAATCCAAAAAAAGCACATCGTGAAGAAAGCTTTTTCGATGATAAATACCATCGAAATGACATGAATAGGTTAGAAAGAAGCAATAAGGCATACACTCCACCAATTACATACATTATGTCGGCGCGTCTTACAATGGCCAAAACAACCATTAAGGAGATTATGATACCATAAGAAATCAAATTCCTCTTGAGTTTTTGTGATAGCCTCGTGAAATGTGTTATTTGGGCAATTATAAATATAATTACACCAGAAACAGCAACGTTGTTGATAGCTAAAATTACATCTGCGGCAAAAGTTGCTACTAAAGCAATAACTAACAGCTTATCTTTAAAGTTATAGGTTAAAACGTAAAGAAGACATAAGAAAATACTGCCAACTTTTAATATAGCGACAATCAACGAACTAGGCCAAACCAAGCTAAGAATTAAAAAACAAAAATATATAATAGCAAAAACATAAAACCATAGTTTACGATTTTTTTTCTTATTTACCACGAGTTTGAATACCTCTTGTCATTTTTATCACGGTTTTATCAGGTAAAAATCTTGATGCAAACTTGGCCAGCTTCATTTTAATACCAGGGATAATCAACATCTTATGCTTTATCATCATCTGACGCAATGCATATTTTGCTACGCGCTGAGGTGTCATCTGCTTAATAGTAAAACGAACTTTAGCGGTAGCGTTGAAATTAGTGTCGACTGGGCCAGGACAAAGCACCGAAACAACAATATTTCTATTCTTTGCACGCATTTCATGATTGATCGATTCAGATAAACTTCTGACATAAGCTTTGGTAGCATAATAAGTTGCCATCATTGGCCCACCAGGCATTAAACCAGCCGAACTGGCAACGTTTAACACAAAACCTTTATTTCTTTTAACCATTTCGCGAAGTGCATATTTTGCTAGAATATGAACAGCCTTAACATTAACGTCGATCATATTTAAATCACGATCAAGATCTGCCTTATAGAACTCATTATAATCAGCAAAACCGGCATTATTTATCAAAATATCAATATGCTCCTTTTCAATCAACTCGCAAACATCTTTCAAGTCGGAAGCTCTGCTCAGGTCTTTGACCATAATTGAACTCTTGTTTGGAAGAAGTTGCTGAGCTTTTTCGAGCCCATCTTTGTCTAAGGCGACTAAAAAAGTCTCATGGCCTTCTTTTGATAATAATTTTGCAAACTCCAAGCCCATCCCGCTTGAAGCACCAGTGATTAATGCTTTCATAAAGTCATTATATCATTAAAACTAATTATGGTTTCTGTTTTGATGCGTCACAAATCTATCGAGTGCAGAAAGGAGTGAAGGAAGCAAGAAAACAACTAAAATTAGTGAGCAGAATGCACCCTGAGAAAGTGCAATACAGATTTTTGCAGCTGCATCCGAAGTAAAGTAACCCACAACAAGTGTGACAAGCATTACGATAAGGGCAGATGTCAAAATCGCTCCAAGAGATTTTTCGTAAGATTTAATCAAAGCTTGTTTTTTATCATAGATTTTGCGATGTTCGATGTAGTAAGAAGTGTAGAGAATCGCATAGTCGATGGTTGCTCCCATGAGGATGCTTTGCACAATAAGCAATGCGATAAAATAAACGCTTCCATCAAGTAAAGTCATAATACCCATCGCTAAGAACACGGCACATTGGATTAATGAAACCAAAACAACAGGAACACTAAATGACCTAAAAGTGATTAACACAACGATGAAGATAAAAATGATTGTAAGTATAGTAATAAAGTTCAATTCATCGTTAAAAGTTTGGCTAATTTCATATGACATCGGTGAGTTGCCAATAATATAAAACTCGTTAACTCCAGCTTCTTTCAATTCACTTTCAGCCTTGGCCACGAAAGCAAATGTTTCCTCGCTTTCTACCGGATATTCAGTGTTCAACACAAATCTAGAATAGTGCTCACCAATTAGTTGGTTTTTACCATCATCCACTGTTTTTTTGGCTTCCGAAATTGTGTTTCTTAAATCTTCATTAATATAATTATCGAATCTAGAATCGGAAAGAATTGAATCATTCAGATAGTTAACAAATTTTTCAATCGTCATCGTTGAATTATCATTAAAGTTATTAATACTTCCGTAGTATAGATAAACTAAATCAATCTGATTTTGATCTAATTCAGAACTAAAACCAGAAAGAGTTTGGTAGACTTCGCTCGCAGTGTATGCTTTTCCATTCACTTCATTGTTGATTAGTGTTTGAAGGAAGTGGAGTTTGGCAAGGTCGTCACGGCTAATTTGGCTACTGTATTCTGGGTTATTAGCGATATCATTTACAAGCAGAGAAATAAACTCTCTTAGATTAATTGTCATATTTTTGTGATTATTCTTAATATCATATAAAGAGTACAGCAATTTGACCTTTTGTTCTTCAACTCCAAAAGATTGAGAAATTTCAGTTGCGGAATACGTTCTACCAGAAGTGACGTTATCAATCATTGAATTTAAAGTATTAAGATTACTAATCATCGTAGAGTCAATTCGATTTTTCATAATCCAATCATCCTTATGGCTCATGATGAACGATATAAATTCTTTTGGTGTAAGTTTTCTTTTATTGACGCAATATTTCTCACTTAAAAGAGTTGGATTTTTGAGAATAGCAATAAAATTAGTAAGGCTTGGTCTAGTATGGAAAGTATTAATAAGGATATAGTAGAGATAAACTTCTTTCAACTCGTTGCTAGAAACGCCAAGAAAGCTTGCCATTTCAGAATAGCTCATTGCACGAGTTACCGTATTAATGTCGGTGTATTTTTCGACAGAATTGAGATTCGATAAAACAGCACTATCAATATTGTTTGCATATTTGCTTTTTGCAACATCATTTTTAATAAAACTAATGAATTGAGATGGCGTGAGCTTTATGTTAACATGTTTAGAATTGTAATAAACTAAAAGATCTTGGACTAAACTTTCATCAATACTAAACTTTTCGGCTAGTTCGGTGCTCGAATAATTACGATTATAAAATTCAGGCTTGATAAACGTGAAGAGTTCAGCCAAATTTGCTTTTGTT
>JAEEKR010000025.1 GCA_016282495.1 Candidatus Saccharimonadota bacterium | reverse complement strand
TTTCTGGAGTGATTAATTCCCCGCTGGCAATATTTAGTAATGTATAGACATAAATGCCTCTTAGATGCACTGGCTGTTGGAATGAGTAGGCGATGCCAGCTTTGGCGCGGTCGGTAATACTCTGAGTAGTAATGTCAGACTCATTGAATAAGATTTTTCCAGAAGTGGAAGTCTTGATACCCATAATGATTTCGGCAAGAGTAGATTTGCCACTGCCGTTAGGTCCAGTAATAACTGCGAGAGTACCAGGTTTAATGCGCAGCGAAATATGGTCTAGGATATTTGCCCTAGACCCACCTTTGACCTTTAAGCTGATGTTTCTAATCTCTAACATTAGTCATATTGTATCATATTGCGCTAGGATGATTTAGATAATAATATCATTCAAGGAATCAGACAATTCTTTCATCAACTTAGTGGGAAGTGATGATATATCTTGACCGATATAGATGCCTTTGCCACCGTTGCTTAGAACTTCGTCGTTATTCCAGATTTGTTCAAATATATCTCGTTCGTTTTGGCCAACGTCACCGATTTGAAATCCGACTACAATAACGCCCTCTCTGGCGAGTTGTTTGACTTTGTCAGAAGTTTGGTGTGGGTCGTATGGTCTGCCGTCCGTGATCTCGAAAACAATTTTCTTTAATTTCTTTTCTTTGATTTTTTTCATTTCTTCTATTGATATACTATTTTGAATATAATCAAGTGGCTTGCAATCATCCGTCCCGCCATATTCATTATTAATTGATGAGATAGTTTTAATTATGTTCGCATTATTATTCTCCCCATTGCGCTTGGCTTTACGTTCAAAGGGTTTGACGACATCATAATCGCTACCAAAATTTATAACTTCTGTATTAGCGCGAAGTTTGGAGTTGGTCTTGTAACGTCCGCGATCTAATTCATGATTGAAGTCTTTGATCGAATACATAAGTAAAGCTGTGGTTTGCTTAGCCATTTCTTCTTTATCTCCCCACATTGAGGCAGAACAATCTACTAGCAAGGATATATCAATTGTTTCTGGTTGATCTACTATAATTCGCTTCATTTCATTGCGGTCATATACTTCTGCTGTGCGGAGATTACCCTGTAACTTTCGTTCTTCTGTTTCAGCGTATCTATCAATGTAACTAGAAACATTGAAGTGTCCTTTGCGCTGGTACTTTATCCGGTTTTTGCGATACTCCACAGATTTACCAACGAGATTTCTCCAGAATTTACGCATTTCGTTGCGCGCATCTTTGATTTTATTTTGAATACGGGTGTCTTCTTTGCGCTGACTCTCGGTAATATTATGCCTATCGTCAAAGTCTTTGATTCTTTTTTCTTCTTCATATTTCCTACGCTCTTCATCGGACATATTCTCAAAATCTTTTTGTTCTTTCCATTCGTGGAGTGATTTTTCGATATTCTCGTCGTTGTTATCTAGAAAATCGCGAAATCTAGAATTCTTTCTAAAGTCTTTGAATGGGTCAAATTCTGCTTCCTCGTCTTGATCTTGTTGCTCGGTTGGTTGGTTTTGTTGTGATTGATCTGACTCTTCATCTACTGCTTTTTCTAGGGATTCTTCTAATAATTCTATAAATTGAGGCTGGATAAAATGGCGAATAAAATCATATCTTTCTTTTGGATCTACTAAGGAAGTTCCTGGTACAGGCTTTAACCTTGAGTCTACTGCCTCTGGGATAGTTTGGCCTAAAACAACTTTAGATAACGCATTATTTACTTTGTCGTCTACGATACTTTTGCCACAAGCATCTCCTAGCATCTCATCTCGAAGTAAAGAATACGACATCTGGAGATGGAGTGGTATATTGGTCAAGTCAGCTTCTTCAAAACCAAGCTTTTTGTAGAGCGAGATAACATCTTCGTAATCGTCACTGCCTTCTGCAAAGCGTGGGCTTCGATCATAAACAATATTGTTGACATAAATATCGTCGAGACAATTGTATAGACAGTGCAATTCTTTACAATAAACCCGAGCAACTGCATCTTGGGATGCTCTATCTGGGTGCTTCTTTAACCATTTTTTGGCTAATAAATCTGCGTCCTTTCCCATTTGAGCAAAATTATCTAAGAATACTTCTGGGTTTTCTCGCATGTCTGTGAAGTGTGATAATTCGTGATATGAAGAAAATAGTTTTTCATCTTCTGAATAATCATCCTCTTTAAACCACTGCTCTGGGAAAATCACTTGAATATTACTAGCATCAAACATGAATGTTTCAGCGTCTGGCGATGTTATATATTTTAGTGAAGGGTCTCTGGCAAAAATGCTGAATTCTCTGCGATGCCGGTTGATAAACCTTTCGGCTTTTTGTTTACCGGATTGTTCTTGGTTTTCTATTATGTTAGTTTCTGGTTCGCTCTTGGTTGTCTCCGCCAAGACCATAGAGCCAATTTTTTCTTCAACATGTTTTTTGGAAGAATCTTCATTTTCGCCAATTAAAGGTTTATTATTGATATTCTCCACTTATGTTTCTCCTTGTTCTATTATCTTGTCTAGATTATCCTTCAGTTCTTCGACTGAGCCTGGGCGGCGAATGTATTCAACTAATGCCCCTCTCTTTGCCATGATGAAGCTTCCGTTTGCGGACTCTACAATATCTTCTACTTCATTTTCAGCTATGATATTACCGTTTTCATCTTTTTCTCTATCAAAATAGCCTATCTTTTGAGCAATAAACCATTTTCCGTTATCATCCTTTTTTAGTTCATGTAGAGATGTAGTATCGTAAGCAGTATTTTTTGACAGAACAATGATGCTGTCATTAGAAATTGGTAATACTTTTCTGAAATATTCTCCTCTCTGACCATCCTCTATACCATAATAATAAAATTCTTCTCCATATACTCCTATTTGTTCAAAATTATTTTCATTATTATATTTGCCTTCATAGATAGTTTTATCGGTACAGATTAATATATTTCCATTTGGCATCGTCTTAATATCCTCAACATAATGATCTTTATCATCATTGAAAAATGTTTTTCTTTCATTGGACAACTCCCATTTACCGGTATTTTTATTTTTTGAACATCTATAGATAATTCGGCTTCCACCAATTAATACATCGTCGTTTGAAAGAGAATAAAAACATTTTACACTGCTTAATCTCCCGTCTTCGTCTCTTAATCCTGGTATTACTTCAAGTATTTTCCATCTGCCAAATAGGTCACGACCGCATATATTCAACATTCCTTTATCACCCCCAATAAGAATTCTTTCGTTTGGGAGTTCAATCGCTGTGTGTGGGCTACAATTTTCTCCCTCTTCATTATTAAGTCTCTTGATCGTCTTAACTAGGTTCCATTTTTCAATTGCGTCTTTTTCGCAAACACTTATTTCTTTTTTATAACCGTCGCCTAATATCATCTTGTTCGTAGAGAACATTGTCAACACGTTTATTTGTGGCATAGGTATTATATCCCATTCTTTATACGTATCAAATGTACTCACTTCGTACTGTCCATTCTTAGTGGTAGATACTTCGGTTATAGAGCCTGGTTGTCCTACGATTATCTTTCCATTGTTGTTATTAATATTGATAGAAAAAACAGCTTTTTCTTTGAGTTTGATTTCATGACTAGGACGCCAGTTAAAAAGCTCGGGATTTTTCTCGGCGAAATCGGAGAGGTATTTTTCTAGGATTTCGTCAGCTAGTTTTTCGGTTGCAATTCTAGATTCTACAAAATCCGTCTTACCACTGACGCCGGTTTTGTTCATATGATTATATCGTTCTCGCAAGATGGAACGGGAAGATTTGATTGCTTCTATGTCTTTATGCAATTCATTGCAATTCATTGAGCTTCTCCTTTTGCTATAATATCATCAAATTGTGCTTTAAGTTTGTCCACTGTGGGTTGTATACGCGAAACTTCAAACGTAACAGGCTCTGTATCAAGAAGCATGTCATCTTGATATTGATTTCTCCAGCCATGCAAAATAATTTTCTGGTCACTTACTTGGACTGTATAACTTGGATAATGGTTGCATCGCTCAAAGTATTCTTTTTGAAAATTATTTCCGTCTTCTATGAGTTTCCATTTATCATCATTTTGTGTTTTTTTATATTTACAACCGTAAACTAGGATTTCATTATTAGAAATTTTTTGAACGTCTGCTCGAAAGTCACATAGTGATTCTTGAGGGACTATCTTGTCGGTACCTATTTCCCATCTGCCATTTTTTGGATTCTTATTATATTCATATATTGGAACTTCAGGAAAATTCTGGCCAACGATAAGCATTTTTTCGTCAGAGAGTTGAATAATCTTGCATACTGGCATGTCCATTTCATCGGTAGTATAAATACCGTATTTTCTCTTTCCTAACTCCCATCCTCCATTATAGGCCTTTCTATATTCTTGCACAGAACTACCAGCACCAATAAGTGCTGATCCATCTGGCATCTTCTCTACAACTTCCGCTCCATTAAATACATTTGATGTCACTTTCCATTCACCATAGGTCCCATCTTCGGATTTTTTTTCTCTTGTTAGTATATTTAGCCCAAATCCTCCAACTAATATGCGTTCTTCGGATAATTGACAAGCTGCATATTTTTTACCAAGAATGAATTGCAGGCCTCTTGATCCTTCAATTCTTGATCCATATAATTCTGTAATTCTATCGTCTCCGTGCCTCTTTTTTTGGTTGTATTTATATATGAATATACCGTTTTCCCCTGTAGCTAAAATTGTTCCGTCAGACAAAGGAAAAACGGCATCTAGTTCAGGAGCTGAAATAGGATCACTTTCTTTTATTAGCATCGGGTTGCCATTTTCATCAAATGAATACTCAAAGATTTGGCTTCTACCAAATTCTGGCTGTCCTAGCACAACGATATTACCGTTTGGTGATGCTTTGATGTCTGAAATATTCTGGACGGGAAGGTTAGAATAGTTTTTGAATGTCTCAATCTCTTTGACGATATGCCAACTGCCAAGTTCAGGTTTCTTTTCAACGAAATCTGAGAGATATTTTTCTAAGATATTGTCGCTTAGTCGCTCTGTTTTTGCTTGTTCTCTTCTGAATTTGGCTTTGCCGGATAGCTCGTTGTTCATGCGATTATATCTTTCTTGTAGGGCGACGCGGGAAGATTTTAGTTCGTTGATATCTTTACGAAGTTCGTTGCAATTCATTATTCGGCCTCATCAGAACTATCAGTATTATTACAACCGCATTGTTCTGCTAATACTTCAAGGGCTTTGATAGTTTTAGATATTTCTTTAATCTTTTCTTCTGCTTCGATAAGATCATCCAAATCGACGTTATCATCTGCTAAATCCTCAATTTCTTCAAAGTCAATATCGTCTGGGTAGATTTCCCTTTCGGGACGTTTGCCGTAAACTGCGTCAATGACTTCTTGTAAACTATATATTTCTGGTGGTTTTGGTTCATAATAAAAGGCTCCTGGATGGATTTTGTTTAATGAAACACTGCTGTTGATAGATTCATCATCAAAGTTGATTTTCCAACCATCTTTTTCAGAAAAGAAACCGTAGTTTCGTGCAATCATGAGCGTAGTTCTTTGGTCTTCTGGTACTGTCATTCGGCTAATAAAACCCTCCCACAAGGCTTTGTCAAGACTCATTTCGCTACCACGATTCCATTTTTCTATTACATTGAGTAAGTTTCGTATAGATAAGACCGAGTTTTCAAGATCGACCTCTACTTCATCGCCAGAAGATGTTTCTATACTTTCGTTCCAATTATCTTTGAAAATCGATTGTGAAACGTGTGCCACTTGGCAAAGTGCAAAAATCTTATCTAGCGATTTTTCAATTTCTGGGAGTTTTAAATTACCCTGTCGATCTGCTAGGTTTGCTATGATTGCCTGGAAGAGTTCATTGCCTTCCATGTTCGCCTGCTCTAGACGTCTACCACTGCGAGACATTGGCAAATAATCATGTTCAAAAACGTCCATACGAGAAAGCCAGGCTGGATCTAGCTCCTCACGATCTCTATACATCACTTTACCAGAGGGTAGGTTACCGGTCATAGTAATAGAGAAGCCATCTTTTATTATTTCCGAACCAACGCCTGGAATATAGCATTGGTCACCTGGGCGGCGTTGCAATACATCATTAAGTGATAACAAAATCCCTGTTGGGATTGTGTTTACCTCATCTATGATGACTGGGCGACCTTGCTTAATCCCCTGATAAATTGCTTTTTCTACTATTTCAACTTCGGTACCAAAAGCATGGTTTTTTAATTTGAATAGTTCAATAATTTTTTGAGATTCTTCACGAATTTTGATATTTCTTTCTCTTTCGTCGAGCCTGTCTAGTTCATATTGATGTTCGTTTTTCCATTTTTCGATTTCGGTATCGAGGTCTTTCTTATGTTCTAAAAGTTCTTTACCGTTAAACTTGGTTAATTTTAATGTTTTGTCCGCAAATAAGTCTTGAGTTTCGGTATCTTTAGAGCCACTAATGATCAATGGGGTGCATTTATCAACTGTTTCTTTATCACCACTGCGTAATGCTTTTTTAAGCTTAGTTTCATTGAGACGATAGAATCTACCAAATGCATCACGTCGTTCTCTTTTAGATGATTCTGGATGGGCATCGATATATTCTTTCAATTCTTCTCTTGCATTCCCGAGAGCGGTTTTGGAAATTGCTGTATATTTTGCTGTCATAATCGCAAGTTCGGTTTTACCGCTGCCAAGGTGTCCATGTATGAAAGTAGGGCGTCCCTCTTCCATGTTTTCTTGTAATCTATCAAAATTTTTCTTTACGTATGGAGTCGTAACAATCTCTTTGTTTTGAGCTTCTTTAATATAATCACGAAATTCCATACCACGCACTACTGTGTAGCTTTCGGGCGATTCGTAAGTAAGTCTTTCTTTTTGAAGTTCAATTTCTCGCAGGTTATTTCTAAGTTTATCTGTTAATGTGGTACGAGTAGATAACCTTTCTTTGCTTACCATCTTAGCTCTTTGAATAGCGTTTTTGAGTAGTAGATTATTATCAGATTCGGCTTTCGTGAGTCTACTATATTCCCTGGCGCTAGTCACGAAATTGTCGTGTATTAAATCACGCATAGCTTTTTCCGCAGTCTTTAGTCGTTCTGATGTCTTGTTGCTTAGGTTTTCAACTTCTTCTATTTCATCTAATTCGTCAAAAACATCGTCTGCTTCAAATAGTTCATTATCTGGAGTTGGCTCATTACGATAATCATCGCTACGATAGCTATCGGTTTCAAATGAACGCCACGCCATGCGGGACAAACGCCTCTCGACTTCTTTTTTATGATCCTCTTGAATCTTTTGTTCAGCAGCCTGGAAATCTGGTTTTGATATTTTATTTGGATCCATTACAAAAACCTCTTTTGATTACGCTTATTTTTATTTTACTATTTTCGATTTATTTTTTCAATATTCAGGCGCTATAATTTTGTTGAGTGATGATAGGCTAAATAGTAGCCACTAGCCACTAGGACGGCGCCGCCGATGATGTTGCCGAGTGTGACGGGCAAGAGATTATTTAAAAGAAATTCTGTGATGGTAGGAGCAGGAATACTGTAAATAGTACCGGTGATGATGCCGGTTGGAATGTAAAACATATTGGCGATGGAGTGTTCGAAGCCACAGAGGACAAAAAGCATGATAGGCAGAAAGACAGCGGCAATTTTGCCAGTAACGGTGCTAGCAGCAGTAGCCATCCAGACAGCGATGCAGACTAGAAAATTGCACATAATACCCTTTAATAGAGCTTCAAAAAAGCCAAGATTGACTTTGGCGGTAGCGGTGGCCACTACGGTGTCTGCAACACTGTCAAAAGTGCCACTAACGGTAGCTATACTAGCGACTAAAAGAGCGCCGAGGAAGTTACCAAAGAAAACTAGAAGCCAATTTTTGAGAAGTTGGTGAAACTTGATTTTACGATCAAATAGAGCCATGACCATGAGATTATTACCGGTGAAGAGCTCGCTACCAGCAACTATGACCATGGCAAGACCGGCAGTAAAAATACAAGCGCCGGCGATTTTGCCACCATAGAGATTGCCAAAAGTGGCGCCAACACCAGCTAAAGCAATAAACATACCAGCAAAGATACCGAGTAAGATCATCTTCCACCAAGGTAGGTTGGCTTTTACTTTTCCGGTTTTAATAGTTGCAGCGGTGATTTCAGTTGGTGTTAGCATTTTCCTCCTTTAGGTTTTTAAGTAGTATGAGAGCTTTTTTGGCCATTTCTGGGTCGCGGGGGTTCATGTAAAAGTGGTTAACAAGGCAACCGTGTGATTCTAAGACCTTTTGCTCGCTTTCAAATAGATTATCGTCTAACCAGATAAAAGGTTTTTCGAAATCAATCGCGTCGGTTTTTAATACTGCAAAATTTGATGGTTGAATTATTGTGCTTGCCCGCTCAACTAATTCTTTGGGTAAATCCGAATTAAAAAGTGCGGCACGAGTGTGATTGTAGTCTTGCCGGCAATGAGTGGTAAGCCAATAAGTGCTATCAGAAAAATTCGTTAGAATGTAATCAAGTAGTTCCACCCTATCTTCTACGGGTGATGCTGCTCCTCTTAATACTCCGTCGATGTCTAGATATATGTTCATAGCTTGTTTTTATTATAACAGGGTGCGATATTAGGAGCAAGATGCGAGGTGGAGTTGCTTTTTTATCAAGATCGCGTTACAATTAAGGTCAGGAAGTATTCCTAGAAAACACTTCCTAGGTTGATTTTCTGGCTAGCTTTTTAGGCTAGTCAGTTTTACTTCGGCGGTTTTTGCGCCTACGAAGGATGATGCGAAAGAGATTAATCTCTACGGTCATTTCATCTCCTTTCTGGCAACCTGGATGCCTAGGATACCGTTTAATGGCTGCCTCGTGCTACACAAGCTAATCATCTTGCGCTTGTGGATCTTCGGTCAATCACAACCACTAAACTCCGAAGTCAACCCGCACTGTTATTAACACAGGTCCAGAGGGATTGCAACCCCCCTACCTGGTTTTAGGGGGATTACAGGGCTTCTTTTGCTTATAGAAAACACCCAACCAGATGGTTGGGTGTTTTCTATGGTGGGGATTACAGGGCTCGAACCTGTGAACTTACGAATGTGAATCGTACGCTCTAGCCAGCTGAG
>JAEEKR010000024.1 GCA_016282495.1 Candidatus Saccharimonadota bacterium | reverse complement strand
TTTTTAGTGCCCTTGAAGAATGTGATGGGTGATAATTGTAGGATAAATAGGGCGGTGATAAAAATGAGCACAAAATAAATAAAAATAACTACACCTTGGCTGAGGAAGTTGAGCATGAGAGAGTTAAGCCAATCACCAACAATGCCACCTTGTTTGAAAATGGCAGCGATGCCAGAAAGCCAAATAATCATTAAAATAGTGGCAATATAAACTGGGGTGGCAACGCGATTGTCCTCGGAGCGAAAGATTTTGATAGCGAGATAAACAAGAAGAGCTGGAATAAAATAAGTGGCAAAACCGAGGCCCTGCAAGATGAATTTATGAATTTCGTTTAATACTGTACCGCCTTGGCCAAACCAAGTGACAACAAAGAAAAGCGCTAGGGCGATCATGAGAACTGCACTGACTTGGCGCCAGAAACCACCTGGGAGCTCGTGCTCAACTGGAGCTTCCTTAGCGCGGGATTTGCTCCGCTTTTTGGTTTTTTTTGTTGATTTGCGCTTTTTGGTAGCCATGGTTTTATTATAGCATACTTTATGAAAAAACACAAGAGGTATGGAACAGGGGTGTGCGGTTGACTTTTTATGGGTTTTGTGCTATAATTATAGTAGTTCGTTATTTCCCTATTTACTATTGAGAGGAGGCATAATACAATGCGGGGAGAAAGCGAAAGCACTAAAAAAGTAAAACGTCTATTTGACGAGCTACGGGCTAAGGGAATGTCCCATCCCGAAATCGCGGAATACTGCGGTGTTTCAGTACCTCACTATTATAAGATACTGGGTGATATTGCAAAGGAGCGAGGAGTTTCCAAGAAGGAACTGCTAGATAGAGCACATAAGAAACACGCATCTTTTGAGCGAGTTTCAAGAGAAGCTCTGAAAGCCTTGAACCCAGAAGAATTCAATAAGCATTGCGACATCGTAATTGCGGAAATTGATGAAATGCTGGGATCAATCAAAAAGTCTATTGCTGAAGATGTTGAGCTAACGGCCAAGGAGGGCTAATAATGGAAATGACAATAGATAGAAAAGGGCTGAAGCTAGGAATTAAAAACGGATTCGGTTTTAGAGAATTCCAGGAGAAATATGGGATGGACAAGGAGCAAATGCAAAACGCGGTAATGGTTCTATATAAAAATAACAAGGATACCGCTGAAACGCTATTGAGGGACATCGCAAAAAACGAGAAGAAGCGTGTCAAAGAACGCGCTAAACAGCCGGTAACGGAGTATAAAGGTGTACCGATTTCTGAGATTAAGAGCATGTCGCTTAGTGAATTTATGACGCTCGAGAATGATGATGAGTCAAAGGAAGAAATTCCAGGTAAAATCTTGCTTGAGAGTGAGATTCGTGACCTCGAAGAACAGGCGGTGAAACTTGAAACTGAACGGAAGAGATGGCTGGCTAAGCATCACGACTCGGCTGAAGAAATGGGTAGGCTGGAAGAGGAGCTGGAATCGCTGCGCGAAAAAATAGTGACCTTAAAGAGAAAATATAATAATCTCGCAGAAAGAGACGCTAAAATCATAGAAAAAGCAAATGAAGCTCTAGAAAAGCAACATGAAGTGAAGGCGGAACTCGAAGAGAAACGCCGGAAGCTTGATGAAATGCTGAAGATAGTAATATGTGCTTACACCGATGGTGCTATAGCGCCGATGGATGAATCTGTTACTGTCAATCTTGACGATACCGGTGCTGATACCCTGTATCAGGAATTGGTGAATCGTGAAGAGTGCCAGGAGCTCAAGATGCGCGAAATCCGGGCGCTGTCGAAACTACTAAAAATTGTGGAGAATTCCACACTGGAATTTGAGGTAGTCTGCGACACTGCAGAAATGGAAGCGGCGTATCACGCCTTAGCGGTAAGCGCTGATTCTACCAAATAGTCGTTTACTTCGAGAACCGCCTAGATTTTCTAGGTGGTTTTTCATGGTGGAATTATACTTATTTTTGTGATATAATCGTGACATACTGGGATGTCGCCAAGTGGTAAGGCAACGGGTTTTGGTCCCGTCATTCGCAGGTTCGAACCCTGCCATCCCAGCCAAGCATAAGCACGATAAAAGCCCTAGAGGGGCTCTTATTTTTTGTTCAATAATCCTTTTACTGTATTCTTCACTATCTCTGCTAGTTTTTCTCTATCATCTACATCTTCAACCAAATACATAGGTTTAGCGCCATCGTAAGGGATAGATTCTGACATTTTATATTGTTCGTTTCCTAGAACAATTTTAATAAGTAGACGGTCGTCGTAAATACCACCAAATAAGACACCAGCCGAATAAAGTAAAAACTCTCCCATCATCGGGCAGCAAGTCACATCTGGGACTTCTGATAGCTGTTCCAATACAAAATCGCGATATTCTTTGGTACTTGCCATATTACGTTTTTCTGATAGGGTACCTTATTACGGTTTTAAGCTTATTTGCGTCGCATTTTCTAGGATCGCTTAGATAAATCTCATGATGGTATCTAGTATCAGTTATATTTAGCTCATAGCCGTTATCTTCGGCGAATTTGTGCATTAACTCAACTGTTGCCGGTTCGTCATCGTAACTTCCGATATGCATACATTGAACACATAAGCCCTCGTCATAGGTTAAAAATTCCACCCTAGAGAAGTCTTGCTTCTTCTTTTTGGTGGCTTCTTCTATTGCCC
>JAEEKR010000023.1 GCA_016282495.1 Candidatus Saccharimonadota bacterium | reverse complement strand
TATATTTACAAAGTCTTCAAAAGAAGCACCGTAGGCCTTATTCTCATAGCCAATCTCTTGAGCCGGAATTTTTTGCGCCAGATCATACTCCTTTTTGGCATCCTTAAGAGTCGCTTTTTTTAGATAAATCATATCTGTTATTATACCAAATTTTTGGCATAAATCTTCTTTGTAGTCCGTTAAAACCTGCCAAATTCAACCACCACCAATTAATAAAAGAAATCCCAAAAGGGCTTATTCTATTTAGTACAGCCAATAAATTCTATCCCCACAACCCCTCCTACAACATTGTACGCCGGCTTAGTGTCAGCTGGACAATCTGATGATTTTTCCGGATTAGCTACTATCTCTACTTCTTTCGTTTCTATACACGGCCCAACATCACCATGATAGTCCCTGTTTGTGCAAATAGTAACTTTATGTCCTGAAGAACCTGAATTGTTAAAACATAACAACAGCACTAAAATGAATAAAATCAATATTCCAATAACACATATCCAAAAATACCACTTTTTGTATAGTTTTTGCTCTTGTTTTTTCATCATAACAATTCCATTATATCATAACCATTTTACTTATATCCGATTTTTGAGTTTTGCAACATTTGTCGCAGAACTCACTTTCTCGTCCTCCAGCGATCTAAATAAAATGTTAAAATCATCACAAGTGGAAGGAGAAAGGTTTTTATTATGTTAAAAATTGTTGTTTTTGATAGTGGCTACGGCGGAGAATTCCTTGCCGACAAAATTGAAGAGGAATTACCAGTGATAGACGTCATCCGCGTCATTGATTGGCGCAACGCAGATAAGATATTAACGAGCCCTAAAGAAGCCCGACGAATCGCCAGGGAAGATCTCAGGCCCTATATTGGTAGAGTTGATCTTATTGTTTTTGCAAATCATTTGATAACGGCTACTAGCCTAAAATTCTTTCGGCGTAAGTTTAAAAACCAACGATTCATCGGGCTTGGCCTCAAAAAACCAAAAACTCCCACAAAGGACAGTACAATTATTTTGACTACAAAAGCCGTCACCAGAACAATTAGTTACTATAATTTCATTCTGCATTTGAACCATAAGCCTAAAACCATTGTGCTAAATTCCTGGCCGGAAAAAATAGATGATGGAGAACTAAACTTCTCCGAAATAAACGATACGCTAAAAGATTTAGTTGACCGCTCTACTTGCTCACAAGAAATATTCTTATTTTGTTCACAATTTTATGATATCAAATCTGAATTGGTTAAACTTTTTGGCAATACAGTTAAAATCCACGATGGGTTTAATGATTCTGTAAGGGAAATTTGTCGCATCCTAAAAATTAAAGGCGGGATGAAAAAACTCAAATAACCAGCAACTGATTAGTGTGATATAATAAATACAAATAAAAGGGAAACTAAAATGAATGATTTAGAGGAGATGAGACACACTCTTAGTCACGTGCTCGCTGCAGCCGTGAGGGAACTATATCCCGATGCTAAATTTGGTATCGGTCCAGCCATTGATGATGGTTTTTATTATGACATTGATTTTGGCAAAGCCAAAGTTTCTGATACCGACCTACCAAAAATCGAGAAAAAGATGCGCGCCATTATCAAGCGTAATCTCCCCATGACAAAACGTGTCGTATCAAGAGATGAAGCTCTCAAGTGGGCTAAGAATAACAAGCAGGATTATAAAATTGAACTAATCACAGAACTCCCCAAAAATGAAGAAATCTCATTTTATGATATGGAAGATCTCTTCACTGATCTTTGTAGAGGGCCCCATGTTAAAAAACTTTCCGAAACTGGCCCATTCAAATTAGTTCGTGTTGCTGGGGCTTATTGGCGTGGTGACGAAAAACGCCCAATGCTCACTCGTATTTATGGTGTCGCTTTTCCTACTGAAAAAGAGCTCGACGAATACCTCAAGCGCCAAGAAGAGGCCAAAAAACGTGATCATCGCAAATTAGGCAAAGAATTAGATTTGTTCTGTTTCTCAGATTTAGTTGGCGCTGGCTTGCCACTATTTACTCCACGTGGTACTGAACTACGCGAGCTTATGGCTAACTATTCTCTTAGTCTACGCGGTAGGGAAGGTTTCAAAAAAGTATTTACCCCCCACATTACGAAAACTGACCTTTATAAAACTTCTGGCCACTTTGCCAAATTTGGCGATGAATTGTTTATGGTGCATTCTCAGGTAAATGGCGATGATTTTGCTATGAAGCCTATGAATTGCCCACACCATACTCAGATATTTGCTTCTCATCCTCGTACCTATCGTGAAATGCCAGTACGTTATATGGAGGCAACCACAGATTACCGCGATGAAAAAACCGGTGAGCTAGGTGGTCTTTCTCGTGTTCGTGCTCTTACCCAAGATGACTCTCATGTTTTCTGTCGCAAGAATCAAATCAAAGATGAAGTCAAGCGTTTAGTTGGTATTGTTAAAGAATTATACTCTACTGTTGGCATGCAAAAACTCCGCGCAAGATTGTCTTATCGTTCTGATGAAGATAAGTATCTTGGCGACAAAAAACTTTGGGAAATGGCCCAAAATCAAATTAAACAGGCCGCTATCGATAATAAGCTAGACTATTTCGAACAAGAGGGCGAAGCTGCTTTCTATGGCCCCAAGATCGATTTTATGGCTGAAGATG
>JAEEKR010000022.1 GCA_016282495.1 Candidatus Saccharimonadota bacterium | reverse complement strand
CGCGATAATCACGCTCAGCTCAAAGGCTCATTTGTTACCATCAAAGACGACGAGCTCTGGCTCAATAATCTCACCCTCGGTGCCGATACTGCCAGAAACATCAAACTCCTCGCCACTAAAAAACAAATCCAGAGTCTCATGAAAAACAAAATCACGGGCTACACTATCGTCCCAACCAAGCTCCTCAGCGCTAGCCGCCACATCAAGCTCGAAATTGCTCTTGGCAAAGGTAAGAAAAAATACGACAAACGCCAAACCATTAAAAATCGCGATATCGATCGCGGGAGATTTTAATGAAACTTTATTCCTGGAACATCAATGGCCTTCGTGCTGTTTTAAAAAGACAAGACCTGCAGAGAATGATCGAGTCGGAAGATCCAGACGTTTTATGTCTACAGGAAATTAAAGCTAAGCCAGACCAAGTAGAATTAGATTTTCCAGATTACGATATTTTTTGGAATCCAGCCAAACGCCCAGGCTACGCCGGCACGATGACTTTGGCTAAAAAAACGCTAAAAGCCAAGCCTTTTCCAAGCGCGCTCCAAACTTCCGAAACTTTCAATGCCTTACTCGAAGAAGGCCGTGTTCTACCTCTGGAATTTGACCAATTTTTCCTAGTTAACGTTTATACTCCAAATTCCAAACCAGACCTCTCGCGTCTTAAAATCCGCGAAGAATGTTGGGATCCAATCTTTCTAGAAAGCCTCAAAGAGTTAGAGAAAACAAAGCCAGTCATCACCTGCGGTGACTTTAACGCCGCCCACCAAGAAATCGACATCGCCAGGCCAAAAACCAACCACCATTCGGCCGGTTTTACAGATGAAGAACGCCAGGGAATCACTAATATTCTAGGTGCTAAATTTATCGACACTTTCCGTTTCAAACACCCTGATTCCGTGCGTTACACTTGGTGGTCGCACTGGGGCCACGCCCGCGAAAACAACGTTGGCTGGCGTATCGATTATTTCTTTATTTCGTCGGAACTTAAGAGCGCGCTAAATAAAGCCGAAATTCACGAACAAATACAGGGGTCAGACCACTGCCCAGTCTCAATAGAAATGGATTTTGATGGAAAAGCTTAATTACTGGCAAAAACAGGACAAAAAGCCACTTTTCGAAAACCTATCCTGGAACATTCCAGAGCAAAAGACCGGCACGGTTAATATTATCGGCGGTAACTCCCAATCGTTTGTCGCTCCAATCAAAACTGCTGAGTTTATCAGTAGCAACTATCCAATTTCCCGAACCAACGTCATCCTGCCAGATTCTCTAAGGAACAAAGTTCCACCGCTCCCAAACATCATCATGCTAGAATCCACCGATTCCGGCTCTTTTGCAAAAGACAAAGACCTAGAAAAAATCATCGAAAATGCAGATTTTTCCATCTTTGCCGGCGACATGTCCAAAAATTCCATCACCACCGTCGCTATTTCAGAAGCAATCAAAAACACTAGCACTCCAATCATTCTCGCGCGCGATTCACTCGGCACGGTTTTGCCAGAAGCAGCTAGTATTATCGAACGAGAAAATCTCTTTATCATGGGCTCGATGCTTCAGCTCCAAAAACTACTCCGCGCCATATATTATCCAAAAATGTTGCTACTATCCATGCCGATTCTTCCGGCCATAGAACTACTCCATAAATTCACCATCAGCTATCCCGCCACCATCATCACTTTCCACGAAAACCAAATCATTGTAGCAAGTAACGGCAAAATCATCACCACACCGATCGAAAAAACCAGCTACACTCCACTAACACTATGTGATGGCACGCTCGCCTGCAAAATCGCCGCGTTTAATCTTTATAATCCAAATCAGTCTTTAGAAGCAACTTCCGCCGCAATACTGTCCTGATAAATCTTCAATAGTTTTTTAGTCCAAACTTCTTGCATTATTACAGAATGCTTCTCGAACATCGTCTTACTCATTTCTTCAATCGTATTCGGATCAGCAAAAACCTTTTCTAACGCCTGGTGCATTTCTTTTATGCCAGGTCCGGCACTAAACACATATCCGCCTTTAGGCACCACTTCCTTCATGTCGGCATCGCAGAAAAACACCGGAAGACCAGTAAATGCAGCCTCGATTAAAGTCATCGGTTGATTATCAAAGTTATAAGAAGTCATTACCTCAAGATGACATTTTTTCATCTTATCCATTATCTTATCTCTTGGTACTGCTCCATAGAATTTCACATTCATTTTGTGGCGTTTCGTATAAGCCTCCGCCGAACGCAACTGATTACCGTCTCCAAAAACATGAAATTCATAATTATCAAAACCGTTCAAGGCCTTTAGAAATTCCATAATGCGCTTCTCTTTAGACAAACGGCTATTCCAAATCATTTTCAAATAGTCTTTACTGTCCCATTTGCGCACTTTAAAATCTGGCGACCTTTGGTCACTATTGAGCGCGTTAGATATAATTTCGATAGGTTTTTTCACACCATAATGTGTGAGTTTGTTTTTAAAATGAAGCGACGGCGTAATCACTACATCTGCAAAATTTGCATGATTTACCATCAGTGTCCACATCCTAGCTCTAGCTAACGTCGTGGCAAGATAATTATCTTTTTTCACTTTTTTAAGATGCGGAATATATCTTCCGTGTAAGAAATTTAAAGCCACGCCAACTATGTTTTTGAACGGGTGAGGAACATTCACAGCAATCGCACTATCTTCACGACCATGCATCGTTACAATAAGTGGTTTTTTGAAACGCTTAGCTAAAAGCATACCAGCCAAGCTCGCAGACGCTTCATAATGCACATGTACTACATCAAAATCAAATTCTGGATATCTTTTTAAAATAAATTTCTGTACTTTTTTAGGATTTAAAGAGACTGGAGCCTTATTAAAATGCAGTTTTTTATGCGTTGGTACAACCACAACGTCTTTCTCATTGCATGATTTACCTGGGCAAAACAGAACAACTTCGTGTCCCAAGGCTTCAAAATCTTTTTTTTGCGCCCTTACTGAAGACGCTATACCTCCAGCTACCTCCAAATACACGTCTGTAAAAATCGCAATTTTCAGCTTTTTCATACCTTTTATTATACAACATACGTGTTATAATCATAACGTTAACAATTTAATATCAAGAAGGAACGAGGGACTGGCCCAACGACTTCCTACCAACCTACATTTGCAAGGTGGTAAATCCAGCCAAAGAAAGGAAAGATATATGTCTTTAGATCAAGTAAAATTTTACCGCACCGCTGAAAGCGTTTCACCAAAACACCCAGATAAACTCTGCGACCAAATCAGCGACGCCATCCTGGATGCTTATTTCGAAAAAGATCCAAACGCTCGCGTTGCTGCCGAAACCTGTGGTGGCCACGGCGTAGTTTTCGTCACCGGCGAAATTACTTCCACCGCTAACGATATCGACATCGAAAAAATCGTCAAGCGCATCGCTGGCGACAACATCGAAGTCCACACCAAGATTGTTAAACAATCTCCAGAAATCGCCCAAGGCGTCGACACCGGTGGCGCCGGCGACCAGGGAATTATGATCGGCTACGCCTGCGATGAAACTCCAGAACTCTTGCCAAAAGAAGTTGTCCTCTCCCGCAGACTAAACCAATTCATTTTCGAAAAATACCCATATGATGGCAAAACTCAGGTCACCATCGCTCCAGACGACACCATCAGCTCCATCGTGGCCAGTTTCCAAAACGTCAAACATGACGAACTAGAAGCTATGGTTAAAGAATTTATTAAAGAAAATAATCTCACCGGCAAACTCGAGCTTCACATCAACCCTGCTGGCGACTGGAGCCAAGGCGGCTTCGACGCCGACACCGGTCTCACCGGCCGCAAACTCATCGTTGATAACTACGGCCCACGCGTCGCCATCGGCGGTGGCTGCTTCTCCGGCAAAGATCCATCCAAGGTAGACCGCTCCGCAGCCTACATGGCTCGCCGCATCGCGGTAGATTACCTCCGAAACCGCAAAGCCCACGAAGT
>JAEEKR010000001.1 GCA_016282495.1 Candidatus Saccharimonadota bacterium | reverse complement strand
CACAATTTTGCACCAAAAAACCACCTAAAAAGGTGGATTTATAGACATAGATAAGCTATCAACTTTTATGTAAAGCCGACTCGCAGTTAGCTTATAGTGATTATACATAAGAGTTTTGATATTGTCAAGACAAAATTGCCTTTTTTTGAAAAAAATAGTATAACAGAGGAACGAGATCCCTATGTACAGGGGTTCTTAGTACTTTAAAAGGAGTTAAATTCATGGATGAAATTATCATGAGAGCTGTTGCTGGACAATTTGCAATTGATGGCGAACTGACGAGCTTTAGAAGATACGGTTCTGGGAATGTTAATTCTACTTTTACTTTCTCAACAGACAGAGGTAAAAAGTATATTCTGCAAAGAATTAACACGAATGTTTTCTCCAAGCCATATGTTCTGATGAGAAATATCGACAGTGTAACCAATTATTGCCGCGAGTCAATTTTAAAAAATGGTGGCGACCCGGAACGCGAGACTTTGACTATCGTTAAGACAAAAGAAGGTAAAAATTTGTTTAGAATTCGCAACGAGTATTATCGCGTTTATAATTTTGTAACTGACTGTGAATTCTTTGACCAGCTAGAAAATGCAGAAATGTTTGGCTCGGCGGGGACTGCCTTTGGGCGGTTCGCAAAGATGCTAGATGGATATCCCATCGAAGAACTTGACGAGACAATTCCAAATTTTCACAATTCAAAGGTACGTTATCGCGAATTTTTAAAAAGTGTTAGACGCGACCCATGCGGGCGTGTACCAGATACTTTGGAGTTAATTAACAAAATTCATGCGAGATTCTTTGACCTTACCCGTATAGTGGACTATATGGAAGTTGGACTTATCCCAGTACGCGTGACGCACAATGATACAAAAATTTCTAATGTGTTGTTCGATAAGGAGTCGCATGATGCACTGTGTGTTATTGACCTCGATACGGTTATGCCGGGTTCTATTCTGTTTGACTTCGGTGATGCAATTCGTTCAGGTGCGGCTACAGAACCAGAAGATGGAACGAACCCTGAAATTAACCTAGACTATTTCTGGGCCTTCACTAAGAACTATCTTAAAGAAACGTATGGTATTTTGAAACCGATGGAAATTAAGAACCTGGCCTTTTCCTGCCGGACTATTACCCTGGAACTGGCGATGCGTTTTTTGGACGACTATCTTAACGGCGATACTTATTTCCGTTGTGAGTTTGAAGACCACAACCTTGTTCGTGCCGTAAACCAACTTAGGTTGCTTGAGAGTATGGAAAAAAGGTTTTCTGAGATGGAATGGGCAGTTGAACAGATAGTGAATGAACTCCGATAAAAAATTCCCCCAAATCACTTGGGGGAATTTTTCGTGTGTGAGGTTGAGATGTGTTATTTGCCTTAAATGTCGAGATCGTCGAGATCGGCGAGTTCGGCGCGAGTTTTTTCGGCGAGTTCGCTGTTTTCGGCGGCTTCTTCAGCTTCTTCTTTTGCTTCTTCAGCTGGTTTTTCAGGAGCTTCGCCACCTTCAAAGCCATCAGTGTTGACGATTTTTAGATTATAGCGAGCATCATTTTTAGTGCCAAGAGCACGAAGCAGGGTGCGGATAGATTGTGCGGTAGCACCGCGTTTGCCAATAACTCTGCCGACATCTTCTGGACTGACTTTGAGGGACAAGAGAACGCCTTTTTCATCGATTTTGCGTTCGACTTCTACTTTGTCTGGATTGTTGACAAGTGTCTTTACAATGTATTCTACAAATTGTTGGTCAATGGTTGCCATTTCTGGTTTCTCCGAGTTAAGTTGTTATACTGAAATTATAGCATAAAAGAAATAAAAGTCTCGATAAAATCGAGACTTTTTGGCTATTCTTTGACTTCTTCTTTTGGTTCTTCGGCTGGTGCTTCTGGAGCTTCGGCTGGAGCCTCTGCTGGAGCTGCTTCTTCAGCTGAAGCTTCTTCTTTTGGTTGGTTTTTGCGAAGCTTGTCAGCGTGCTTAGCGGCTGCTTTTTTCTGGGTTGGCTCTTTATACCATTTTGGTAGCTTGACGCCATTTTTCTTGAGGATAAAGGCGACACGGCTGGATGGTTGAGCACCGTTAGAAAGGTATTTTTCGACGCTTTCTTTGTCTAGAGTTAATTGTTTGGTTTGTGGGTTGTAATTGCCGACCTCGGCAACAACACGACCCGAAAGAGGGTGGCGCTGCGCTTCTTGGACGACTATCCTGTACGTTGGGTAATGCGTACGGCCATTACGTTGCATGCGAATCGCTAGCATAGGTTTCTCCTATTAATTTGTTAAGTTTTTCTATTTTACCCGATTTTTGCGATTTTGTAAAGAGAAAAGGCCCGCGTAGGGCGGACCTTTAGATAAACTCATCACTTTTTCTTTTTTTCTCGCTGTTTTCTCCACTCGCGGAACTCCATTTCGACCTTTTGGAGGTCTACCATCTCGTTCTTTTTGCGATGCTTCTCGCAGAAGGCTTTGTATTTTCTTCTGCGGTCTTCATCCATCAAGAGGTTGATTAAAGAATTCGGCTTTGTGACTTCAAGGTGACCGTTATTGGCGGCCAGAGTGTTGAATTCGGTAATCGCTTTCATCACTTCTCGTCTCTTATGGTGGATTGTGCTTCTGAGGAGATTTTCATCTCCTTCGTAGTATCTGGTCAGAACTCTTGTAACTTTCCACCTGGTGGCCTCGTCGTCGAGATTGATGCGGAGTTTTTCTGCCGATGCGTAGGCTCCGGCTTTTTTGACGATTTCCTGGGCTTTATCCCAGTACTCCTGAGTTTCAAAACTTATTGTGATGGGTTCTTTGGATTTCTTTGGCACATAAATTCCCCCTTATGTAGAAAATTAAATCCAACATCCTTATTATAGCACAAAATGCTAAAAAAAGCAAGAGGGGCCGCGATTGCGACCCCTGTTAGGGTTTTTCTTTTTTCTTCTTGTTTTTGGCTTTTTCAGCCTTTTTTCGTTCTTTTTCGATCTGTTTGGGATCTTTTAAATTGAATTCAAAAAGAGTTTTGGGCTGTTTTTTCATCTGTTATTCCCCCTTTAAAGTGCTAGAAAAACCCGTGGCTAAATTATATCTTATTTTTCGAGCTTTTTGTAGTACTTAACACCTTCTTTCGCGGCGGCAGTTTGGGCTTCTTGTTTGGAGTGGCCGGTGCCGGTGCCACGGAGGTGTTGGCCAACGTAAACGCCAACGGTGAAAGTTTTGTCGTGATCCGGACCTTCTTCTTTCATTACTCTGTAGGTTGGGGTGATACTGTCGACTTTTTGAGCAAGTTCTTGAAGATAAGATTTAGGGTCGCGCCAACTTCCGTCCTCTAGAATTTGGTCGATTTTGCTGAGGATGTGTTTTTCGATGAACTTTTTCGCCTCATCGTACCCCTGATCGAGGTAGATGGCGCCAATGACAGCTTCGAAACAGTCCGCGAGGATGACTTCGTGAGCGCGGTCGCTACCGTGTTTTTCGCCCTTAGAGAGGCGAACTAGCGGTTCGTAGCCGAGTTCTTTACCGGCGGCGCCGATGGATTCGGTGCGGACGAGGGCGGCGCGCCAAGAGGTCATAATACCTTCAGGTTCTTCGTAGTTGCGGTACAAAAAATCTGAAGATACGAGCTCTAGAACGGCGTCACCGAGGAATTCAAGGCGTTCGTTGTGAGCATTAACGGATTTGTGCTCATTAACGTAGCTGCGGTGAGTGAGCGCAGTAATGAGCAGGTTGATGTCGTTAAAATTAAAACCGAGCTTTTCTTTGGCGAAATTCTCGTATTGTTCGATTTGATCTCTATTCATTTAAATGTTTCCTGAGCGAATTTTCTTTTTTGCAATTAACATTAATTTTTCGATGTCTTCGTATTCGATAGCATCGAGGGCGTCGGCAAAACTGAACCATTTGATACCGTTCATCCATTTTTCCTTGGTAGGGGTTTCGTGGTTGTCGGTGGAGTGGACGAGGTAGATCTGGGTGGTCATAAGAACAAGTTTGTCGATGCGGCGATATTTGAAGTGAATTTTACCGAGCCAAGTTAAAACTTGGATATGGAAAAGCCCAGCCTCTTCGCCGATTTCGCGGATTGCGGTTTGTTTGGCGGTTTCGCCTGGTTCGATGTGGCCTTTAGGGATGGTCCAGCGGTTTTTGGAATCTTGGATGAGTAAGATTTCGATATCTTTTTGGTCTTTGCTCATACGAAAAACAATGCCGCCGGCGGTCGGTTCGCGCACTATCTCTTGGATAGCAGGTTTTTTGCGGAAAATTTTAGCAAAAGGCGACTCTTTGTATTGCTTGGTCGGCAATGCTTCAGGGACTTTTCTAGCCCTCTTGGGTTCGCTCGCCTTCGGTGGACGAGTCGTCAGTTGGTTGTTCTGATTCATGATTATTTTCTGAATCTTCATCAATACCTAGCTGGCGATAGGCGGTACCTAATACGCCGTTGATAAATTTTGATGAGTTTTCAGCTCCAAAAGCTTTAGCTAGTTCTACCGCTTCGTTGATAGCGACTTTAGGCGGAACTTTGTCTCGGCATTCGGCAAGTTCGTATAAACCGATGCGCAACACGTTGCGGTCGATTGAGGCGATAGACTCAATTGGCCATTCTGGGGCGAGTGGACGCAGAGCGTCGTCTAGCTCCTTGGTGTGTTCTACTACGCTACGAGTAAGGTTGTAAACAAATTCAGTGTCGCCGAGAGTTTTAGCGTAAGGCTCAATATTTTTAGCAATAATGGTGTCGATATCGGCGCTGGCGTCGCCCGCCTTACTACGAAATTCGTATTCGTACAAACTTTGTAGTGATATGATACGTCCTAAGTGTCGATTACTAGCCATAACTATTTTTTACATTTACAATTTTTGCAGCCGCAAGCTTTGCAGGCGCAAGTTTTGACTTTTAAGTTAGGGGTTTTCTTCTTGGTTTCGAAAGCCTTAACTGGTGATTTTTTGTTAACGGAACGAGCAAGCTTTAAACGCAAGTGGCTACGACGAAGGCCGGTTTTGCGTGGGCTGCTTTGTTTTTTAGGTTCAGGCATTTAATGCTCCTTTAATGATATAAATTTGATATTATTTTAGCACTAAATTGGATGCTTGGCAAGCGATTTCATTTAGGCATGAAAAAACCGATCCTTAGGTCGGTTTTAGAGAAGTTAACAGGTATTATAGTTTGAGGCTATCCTTTTGACGACTAAATCCGAAAATCCCTCATAATGAGGGATTTTTTATATAAATTAAAACCAGCCCTGGGGCTGGTTTTTGCGGAGGTTAATCGAGGTTTTCTTTGTTGAGCAACTCTTCATTGGTTATTGAGTGATCACTGATGAGCAGGTATGATATTACAGTGTCAAATAGTGACCCCATATCATCAAGCAAGTCGGCAGTATTCCCAATACAATGGCTCGCGAATTTTGCCGATAAGGCAAGTCGCAGAATATCTCCTTTTTCAGCTTCTGCTTTAGGGTCTTTACTGAGGAAAGTGTTGACCGCGTCTTGAAGTTTGTTTGCTGCGTTAAGAATATCTTTTACGACGAATTCCGTTATGCTTAATGCAGTGCGAAGATTTTTATCTTCTTCACCTTCATTTTCGTCGTCGCTGATCGGAATATTATCACAGAGCTCTGGGACAATATCCCCGGCTAGTTCTGAAAGTTCCTTTGCAACTCCGAGAACTTCATCGGGCAGTGGACCACCGATGGAAATAATAGGAACCGAAAAAGACTTCTTATCCTTCTCTTTATCTTCTGGCATATGCAGACCTCCTTAATGTGCTATCTGGTTTCGTTAGATGGACGTATGGTCAAGAGACCATTTTTACATTATAGCACATCTTAGCCAAAAAGTCAAGAGAGGAAGTCTAAGCGACGATATTGAGGATGTGGGCTCGTTTGACGTAAATAGTTTTCTTTGGTTTTTTGACAAATTTTTTGACGTTTTCGTTCTCTAGTGCGAGTTTGGTGATTTTTTCTTCATTTTCAATGTCGTCGGTAGAAATTGAGAGCTTGGCGCGAAGTTTGCCGTTAACTTGGACTATAATTTCTACAGTTTCGTCTTTCAAATATTTTTCGTCCCAAACTGGCCATTCGTCATCTTCTATACTTAGTTTTTCAAGCATTTCGCAGGCGAGATGCGGAGCAAAAGGCTTTAAGAGCTTGGCGAGAGCGATGAGGTCGTCTTTTTCGATGCCGGATTTATAGAGTTCGTTGACATATTCCATCAAGGTTGCAACGGCGGTGTTGAATGAGCAGCGATAGAGGTCGTCGGTAACTTTCTTGATAGTTCTGTTGCGGAGAACAATGTTGTTGGCTTTTTTGGAAATTTCGGTGTCGAAACAGAGGGTCCAGCAGCGGTTGAGGAAGCGGTAGACGCCACCAACGGAGCGTGGGTTCCAGGCGGCATCGAGCTCGATTGGGCCGATGAACATTTCGTAGGTACGAAGAGTGTCGGCGCCGTAACCATCGTTGATCACGTCGAGCGGATCAATGACGTTGCCTTTGGATTTGGACATCTTTTTGCCGTCTGGGGCGTTGATATAACCGTGATAAATGAGTTTTTTGATTGGTTCGCGGAATGGCAAGAAGCCTTCGTCGGCGAAGAATTTGCACCAGAAACGAACATAAAGCAGGTGGGCGACGGCGTGGTCGGCACCAACATAAACGTCGGTTGGAGCCCAGTATTCAATAGCTTTAGGATCCCAAGCGTGTTTTTTATCGTGAGGCGAAACGTAGCGCCAGAGGTACCAGCTAGAGCAGGCATAGCCATCCAAGGTATCGGTTTCCCTGGTCATTTCTTCACCATCAATAGTGACTTTTAGCCAATCTTTAGCTTTGGCAAGGGCGGAGCGGCCAGAATCGTCTGGTTTGTAATCTTCGACTTCTGGGATCATAACCGGAAGCTGATCTTCTGGGATGGCGTGTGGTTTGCCATTTTTGTCATAAGCAATAGGAATTGGACAACCCCAATAGCGTTGGCGGGAAATGAGCCAGTCGCGCATCTTGTAAGTGACGCGTTTTTTGCCGATTTTTTGGCTTTCTAGCCAGGATATGATTCCCTCTCTAGCCTCGGCGGTGTTAATACCGTTAAAACGGCCGGAGTTGATGAGCTCGCCTTCGCCACAATAGCAGAGGCTATCGTCTTCGATGTTTTCGGATTTTTCGATGACTTTTCGAACTTCAAGTTTGAATTTTTTGGCAAATTCGAAGTCGCGCTCGTCGTGGGCTGGGACGGCCATGATGGCACCCTCGCCGTAACCCATAAGGACGTAGTCGGAAATCCAGATTGGGATTTCTTCGCCGGT
The DNA here is from genome assembly GCA_016282495.1 of Candidatus Saccharimonadota bacterium. Classification (GTDB taxonomy): domain Bacteria; phylum Patescibacteriota; class Saccharimonadia; order Saccharimonadales; family Saccharimonadaceae; genus Nanosyncoccus. The sequence goes on along the minus strand of JAEEKR010000001.1, from coordinate 13,753 downwards.
GGCAGGATTAATGGCGTAAGAGCCAGTAAATACGCCGGTTTTCTCTTTGTTTTCTTGGCGTTCGATTTCGGATTTTTTAACGGCGGCTTTGATGTATTCTTCGGCGGTTTCTTTGGTTTCCTTTGTGAGGAGTTTTTTGATCATTGGATGTTCTGGAGCAAGGACGAGGAAGGTGGCGCCAAAGAGCGTATCAGGGCGAGTGGTAAAGACTTTAATTTTGTTTTTGATACCCTTAACCTCAAAATCGATTTCGGCACCCTCGGAGCGGCCGATCCAGTTTTTCTGCATGGTTTTGATTTTTTCTGGCCAGTCTAGGGCATCGATTTCTTCTAGAAGTTCATCGGCATAAGCAGTGATTTTAAAGAACCACTGTTTCATTTTTTTCTTTTCGACTTCGTGGCCACAACGCCAGCAGCAACCGCCTTCAACTTGTTCGTTAGCAAGAACGGTTTTATCAACTGGGCACCACCATTGGTAGGACTCTTTCTGGTAGGCGAGGCCTTTTTTGAAAAGCTGAAGGAAGCACCACTGGGTCCACTTGTAATACTCTGGATCTGAGGTGTTGATTTCGCGATCCCAGTCGATAGCGTAGCCGAGGCGTTTGGCTTGTTTTCTGAAGTTGTCAATGTTGGTTTTAGTGGCAGATTGAGGAGAAACGCCAGTTTTGATAGCGTAGTTTTCGGCTGGAAGACCAAAAGTATCATAGCCAAACGGACGAAGAACGTTGCATTTTTGTTGAGTGTAGAAACGGGTAAGAACATCAACAATAGTGAAGTTGCGGACATGACCTACGTGAAGACCGGCACCGGAAGGGTATGGGAACATTTCGGCGAGATAGACTTTCTGACGGCCATCACCGAGTTTGCCATCTGTTGCCTTAAAAGGTTTTTCCTTTTCCCAAATTTTTTGCCATTTTTCTTCTATTTTAAGAGGGTCATATCTTTCCATAACGAAATTATACCATAAAAACAGATAAAAGAAATACCTTGTATTGAGATATCCGATATATTATTTTGAGTTAGCGCTCCGGGGCGCTAGCCCAAGTCTTACTAACTCAAAATAATATATCGGATATCTATGTTAAAATTATTTCTATGAAAATTGCTGTTGTGCTGGATAATATTCGTTCTACCTATAATGTTGGGGCGATTTTGAGATCTTGTGAGGGTTTTGGCGTGTCATCGGTGATTTTTTCTGGTGTGACACCAAGAGTGCACGATGATTCCCTTTTGCCACACCTGCGCGAAAAATTAGATAAACAAATCCATAAAACTGCGCTTGGCGCGGAGGATATGCTCGATATTTATGCTTCTGATGATATATTTTCGACGATTTCTAAATATCGTGACGAGGGGTGGAAGATTATTGGGCTCGAAAATAATATTCAGGATGGGCGACTTTTTTCTTTAAAAGACGAAAACCTACACGATAAACTTGGCGATAAAGCTGTTTTGATTTTGGGTGAGGAAGTCCACGGAATAGACCAAAAATTATATGATCTAATCGATATTTTTGTAGAAATTCCAATGCACGGTAAAAAAGAATCTTTCAACGTCTCCGTCGCGGCAGGCATTGCGTTATATGGTATTTTAGAAAGCTAAAAAATTAACCGTCTCTCGTGTGTTACGCGCGGAGTGCTTCGCACTCCGGCTGCACTACGCTTATACTCTTCGGGATGGTTTATTTTTAGCTATTTAATCTTAACGCAGTCGTCGCTAAGGAGGTTTTTAAGCTCGGATAGGAGTTCCTGATCGAATTCGACTTTGAATGGCATTTTGAGGGCTTGTTTTTTACCATTGTCTTCTAGCACCATGACGACTTCTTGCAAACCTTTGTATTTGCTGCAGATGTTTTTGAACTCGGTGAGAAGTTTGACGTTGTCGCTGTCTTTGATCAAAACGTAGAGCTTTTCGCCGCGGTGATCTTTTGGCGGAGTGATTTTTTCTGGTTCGGGTTCTTTATTTTTGGCTTTACTGATGTATTCAGCGGAACTTTTACTGCGTGGTTTTTTGGCAGATGGAGCAGCTTTTGGTTCTGATAGTTTAGTGCCAGTTGGCTCGTAGCTTTCTAGGGTCTCGTCCGAGATGACTTCTACGGAATCGGCTAGAACTTTAATGTCGGTGGTAGTGTTTCCGTTTTTATCTTTAGCGTTGACGCGTCCGGTGATTTTAACAACATTATCTTGGATTAATTTGCCGCCAAATTGTTCGAAAATACTTGGGAAAACGATAACTTCTTGCTCGCTAGTTTTGTTTTCAATTTTAATGAAGGCCATCTTGGTGTTGGATTTAGTGAGGAGTGTGCGGACGTTAGTGATAATGCCGCCGATGGTGACAGTTTTGCCGTCGTTTTCGGCGTTAACGATGGAATATGGATGGGTTTGTTCTTCGAAGAAAGTGTCGTATTTGTCGAGTGGGTGGGCGGAGAGGTAGAGACCCATGAGGTCGCGTTCCCAGAGGAGTTGTTCTCTTTCGGAGAAGCTGGTTGGAGCTGGTTTGATTTCTGGTTCTGGGATGGCGCCGGCATCGCCGAACGCGCCAAAGAGATCAGTTTGACCAGATGAGGCGTCTTTTTGACATTTAGCGCCGTAGGCTTGGATATTTTCGAGATTGAAGAGAAGATCGGAGCGGGAGTAGCCAAAACTATCGAACGCGCCGGTTTTGATGGCGGCTTCCCAGGATTTTTTATTGAACTTAGTGCTATCTACGCGTTTAGCGAAGTCGCAAACAGACTTGAATGGGCCGTTCTTATCGCGCTCTGGAATAACGATATCTTCGATTAGGGCCTTACCCATGTTTTTGATGCCAGAAAGGCCGAAGCGGATGGTTTTTTCGCCTCCAACGATGGCGAAATCACCGTAGGATTGGTTGATGTCTGGGCCAAGGACTTTGAGGCCGATGTGTTTGCATTCGTTGATTTCGATGGCGAGACGGTCGGTCCAACGCATGTCGGCGGTCATGAGGGCGGCCATGAAAGCGTCTGGATAGTGAGCTTTGAGATAGGCAGTCCAATAGGCAATAAGGGCGTAGCAAGCGGCGTGGGACTTGTTGAAGCAGTAGTTAGCGAATTCTAGAAGTTGAGACCAGAAAGTTTCGGCGATTTCTTTGGTGGCACCGCCAACTTTAACGGCACCTTCGATAAACTCAGGTTTGACCTTTTTCATGAGGTCGATTTTCTTTTTACCGACGGCTTTGCGGAGTGTATCAGCCTGGCCGCCCGTAAATCCACACCATTCCTTGGAAATCTGCATGAACTGCTCCTGATAAATCAGAATGCCGTAGGTACTTTTAAGGGAATTTTCGAGGCCCGGATGGAGATAGGTGATGGCTTCTTTGCCGTGTTTCCTACGAATGAACGAATCGATAAACTGCATTGGGCCAGGGCGATAGAGTGCGACCATAGCGATGATGTCCTCGAATGAGCTGGCCTTGAGATCTTTGAGATAACGTTTCATGCCGGCAGATTCAAGCTGGAAAACACCGGTGGTTTCGGCGCGCTGGAATAGTTCAAAAGTCTTTTTGTCGTCTAGCGGGACGGAATATAGATCAATGTCGTCGTGGTAGACTTTACGGATCATGCGGAGAGCGTTGTTGATGACGGAAAGGTTTGAAAGGCCGAGAAAGTCCATTTTAAGAAGGCCGAGTTCTTCGACGGTGCCCATTGGGAACTGGGCGGCGATTGGGCCTTTGGCAGAAACTTCGAGTGGGAGGAATTTTACCAAATCATCAGGGGCGATAATAACGCCACAGGCGTGAACGCCGTGGTTTCTAATGGTGCCCTCGAGGCGACTAGCAAAATCTAGGACTTCTTTAGAAACAGGGTTGGTTTCGTATTCGTGCTTTAAATCTGGGACTTCTTTGATGGCGTCTGGGAGATGAACGTGATGCCCCATGACTGGATCTGGGACCATCTTAGCTAGGCGGTCGGCCTCGGCATAAGGGACTTCTAGCACGCGTGCCACGTCGCGCACGGCGTTTTTGGCCATCATTTTACCGAAGGTGACGATGTTTGAAACGCGCTCTTTACCGTATTTTTCGGTACAGTATTCAATCACTTCGTCGCGGCGAGTATCCTGGATGTCGGTATCGATATCTGGCATTGAAATACGGTCTGGGTTTAAGAATCTTTCAAAGAGAAGATCGTATTTTAGAGGGTCGAGCTCGGTGATACGGAGGGCGTAGGCAAGAATAGAACCGGCGGCGGAGCCACGACCTGGGCCATAGACGATACGGTTGTTTTTACCCCAGTTGATAAAGTCTTGTACGATAAGGAAGTAGCCATTGTAGCCCATTTTGTTGACTACGGAGAGCTCGTAATCAATGCGCGGAAGGATTTTCTTAGTTTCGTCCTCAGTTTTTTTGTCGTGCGCTTCTAGGAGTTTACGACACTCTTCAATAGATAGTTTTTCTACTTCTTTCTCTGTTTTACCACAATAGCGGAAAACGAGGCCGCGGAAAACGAGTTTGTCTAGATAGGTTTTTTCGTCTTCGCCTTTCGGGACTGGGAATTTTGGAATGAGGATGCGGCCAAGATCTAGTTCTACGTTACATCTTTCGGCAATTCTTTTAGTGTTTAGTACTGCCTCTGGGCAGGTTTTACCCCAGCGAGAAATGATTTCTTTTGGCGGGATAACGTGGAGTTCAAAGTCTCTTAAAGTCATGCGGTTTCTGTCGCTGAGATTTGCGGCGGTGCCGATACAAAGAAGCACTTCGTGTGCGTCTTGATCTTCGTGCTTGAGATAGTGAGCGTCGCAGGTGACTACCAGAGGTAGGCCGGATTTTTTGGAATAATCCATCAGCCACTGGTTGATTTTGTTTTGCTCTTCCCAGTGGGTTGGCGAATCTGGGTGGCCGTGGTCTTGCATCTCTAGGTAGAAACGGTCTTTAAAGACGCCAGAATACCATTTGATGAGCTTTTCGGCGCGGTCAAAATCGTCGGCGCGGATAGCTTCGGAGATTTCGGAGCCGGCGCAACCAGAGAGACAGATAATGCCTTCGTTATATTTTTCGAGGTCTTCGTGGTCTGTGCGAGGGCGGTAATATTTGCCGTTGATTTCGGCCTCAGACATTAATCTACAGAGGTTTTCAAAACCTTTGTTGTTCATGGCTAGCAAAGTGATATGAAAACGCTGTTTGTCGTGGGCTGGGTCGCGGTCGGTCTTCTTGCGGGCAGCGACGTAGGCTTCAAGGCCAAGAATTGGTTTAATACCGGCGTCTTTGGCGGTTTTATAGAGTTCTACTAAGCCAGACATAGTGCCGTGATCGGTAACGGCAACGGCTTCCATCCCCTGTTCTTTCACAAAATCAATCAGTTCTGGGACCTTGGTTAAGCCATCAAGAAGAGAGTAATGGGTGTGATTATGCAGATGCACAAAATCACTAGGTTTTAGCTCCACTTTCTCTGTCATAAGCTAATTATAGCATAGCTTCTCTGTAATACCCCTATAGATTTATTTAAAGTTTATGGGATAAGCATTGACATTTTGAGCGTTTTGTGCTATAATGGAACAGATAGGGCTTTATAAAGGAGAAGGCCTAGAACATTGAAAATTTAATCTGTTTTCCATACATACGAACGAAATTTTGAAAGGTGGACTTTTTTATGGACGTAAGAACAAAGATTCAGAACGAAGCACTTAAAGCCTTGGAGAAGGCACACAAAGACGGAAAAAATCAGGGGCTGATTGTTATGGCTCCTGGTCTCGGAAAAACCAGAGTTGCGGCTTTGGATGTAAAAGCGTATCTGAAGAAGCATAAAGATGCCAGAATTCTCTTTATCTGCCATGGTGCCGAAATTTTGCTTCATGCCAAAGATGAATTTAGAGGATTTTTCGGTGATACTTACAGCTTTGGGTTTTTCTGTAACGCTTTTGAGAAATGTAGCAAGAGAGTTGATTTTCTTTTTGCCACTTTCCAGACAATGTTAAAAGACAAGAAGAAATTCAAGCCCGAAACCTTTGACTATATCGTTGTTGACGAGTGCCATCACGCGAAAGCTGATGGTTGGGAAAAGGTAGCAACCTATTTTAAACCTAAGTTTATCCTTGGTCTAACGGCAACGCCAGAACGTATGGATAGACGTGATATCACTGAGATTTTCGGTGAGCCGACATTTGGGAAAGATCTTTATGGAGCAATTCAAGAAGGCCTTCTTTCAAATGTTGAATATCGGTTGATTCTCGATGACATTGAGGCATTACTCGATGTTGTAAATGAGACAAATGATGAAAAACTCACTCTCGGAGAGCTGAACAAAAAAGTGTTCGTACCGAAGAGAGATGAGGAAATTGTCAAACTGATAAAGGCTCATTCAAAGGGTAAAAAGAACCCAAGAACAATGATTTTCTGCTCATCGATTGAACACGCAGAAAATATTTCAAAGCTCATAAAGGATTCAAAAGTTGTTCATTCTCTGCTCCCACAAGATGTAAACCGAGAAAATATCAAAAGTTTTCAAAATGGGAACCTACGTACTATCGTTTCGGTAAATAAGCTAAATGAAGGAGTAGATATCCCAGAAACTGATGTGGTTGTCTTTTTAAGAAGTAGCGGTTCAAAAACTATTATTCAGCAACAGCTAGGTAGAGGTTTGAGACCGGTTGAAGGCAAAGACAACGTGCTGGTTCTTGACTTCGTTGCAAACTGCGAAAGACTGCTGGAATTCTTAACAATCTCTAGGCAGGCTTTCAATGGCAAAAAACGTAACCCGACCGAAAGGGATAAGTTTATCGTTAAGATCGGCTCAACTAGATTTGAAGCCAATGAAATTAAAATTCTGGAATACTTGAAGAAAGCGAAGGAACTTTCGGAAAAGCGTTATATGATTTGTACCAAGGAGGAAGCACTTCAAATGCTTATAGATTTTGGCAAAAAAACTGGTAGAACGCCGAGTATGCATATGGTCGATTATGATCCAGATATGCCAAGTTCAAACGTCTATATTGGACATTTCGGTAGTTTTAATGGCGCTCTCATGCAGGCTGGATTTAAAATTAATAAAAAAGGCAGATATACTGATGATGAGCTACTCCAATTACTGGAAGAATGTGGTAAGAAGAATGATAGAACTCCGACTATACCTATGGTTGATGATGATCCAAATATGCCTAGCGCAAGCGTGTTTAAAAATCGTTTTGGAAGTTGGAATAACGCTCTCAAATTGGCTGGATTTAAAGGGAATAAATATAAGGAGCGTAAATTTACTGATGATGAGCTACTTAAATTGTTGAAAAAATGTGGTAAGAAGAATGGCAGAACTCCGACTTTATCTATGGTCGATAATGATCCAGATATGCCTAGCCAAAGCGTATATAAAAAGCGTTTTGGAAATTTCAATAACGCTCTCAGGTTGGCTGGATTTGGGGCTGATTTGGTGGATCGATATACTGATGATGAGCTACTCCAATTGTTGAAAGAATGTGGTAAGAAGAATGGTAAAACGCCAACTAATAGAATGGTAAAAGCCGATTCGAATATGCCATCTACAGTAACTTATGCGCGTCATTTTGGAAGTTGGAGTAATGCCCTCAGACTGGCTGGATTTAAACTTAAATCGAATCAGATTAAGTCAAAGAAGGCCAAGAACAAAGGAGGCAAAACAGATTAAAAAATTCCCCCTCTATTTTTTAGAGGGGGCTTTTTGTTGCTATTTTTTCTTACCAGATTTCTTGGCTGGAATCTTTTTGGCAGCTGGCTTCTTTGCGGCTGGCTTTTTGGCTACCGGCTTTTTGCCTTGGAGTTTTCTTGCTTCTCTTTTAGCTTTGCTGATAGCTTTTTTGCCTTCCCTTTTGATGTCGGCTTGAGTTTCTTTGCCGGATTTTGGTGCGGTGAGAACTCCTGCGATACCGCCAGCGATTGCGCCGATTACTGCTCCGAGTAGGAGCTTGCTATTCTTTTTCTTGGCTTTTGCTTTCTTTGCTTTTGCCATGGCCACCCTTTCTATTTGCCTTTTTTACTTTTATTTGCTGTATACCTATTTGCGAATGTTTTAACGACGCCACCGATAGAAGTCATATCTTTGACGTTATCTACTACGTCGTCGGCTTTTTCGGCGATGCTTTGACCGGTGATGATGATTTTCTTAGCCTCTTTAGTGATTTCGATGAGCTTAATAAGCAATATGATGCCGAGAATTAGAAAAACGAGTAACGCTAATGATAGAAATACTACTAAAATCCATTCTGCTACGTTCATTTTTTACTCCTTTTCTTTAATGATATTTTTGATTTCTTCAGTGTAATCTTCGTTGTCTAAAGTGTAGCTAAGTAGCGCCATGAAGTAATTCTTTGGGTCACCAGTGGTCATCCAAGTGCCGGAAGTTTTACGAGCGTAGACTTTGCCAGTTGGAATTAAGCGCGCAATGGCGTCTGCAGTCCAGAGCTCACCATCTAGGCCGGTAAGGCTAGGATCTAGATATTGGAAAATTTCTGGAGTAAGAAGATAGCGACCATAGGATGCAAGATCTGAAGCGGCTTCTTCTGGTTTTGGTTTTTCTACGAGGCCGTTTAACTTTTCGGTGTTTTCGTCGTAATCGATTGAGGCGTATTTTTTGATTTCTTCGTGTGGAACGAGTTGCCCCGCGATGATTGCAGTGGCATCTGGATGATCTTTAAAGGCATCCATAAGGTCTTTTACGGCTGGGTTGCCAAAAACGACGTCGTCGGAATAGATGGCGAGAAATGCTTCGTCATCATCGATGAATTTTTTGGCCGAGGCGATTGGCGAACCGTTACCATAAGGAAGTGATGGGTCCTGAGTAATAACGGTGATTTTTGGCAAGTCAAAGATTTTTTTGACTGGCTCAAAACGATCTTCTTTGCCTTGAGAGGCGAGTTGTTTTTCGATGTGAGGAACCTTATTAGTGAAGTAATCTTCGTAAATTGGTTTACCTTCTGGCGTGGCGACAAGAATGATTTCTTTAATACCAGATTTAGCACATTCTTCGACAACGAGTTGGATAACTGGACGGTTGCCGATTGGGAGCATGCCTTTTGGAATAGTTTTAGTAATTGGCAGGTAGCGGCTGGCAAAGCCGGCATCAGTGATGATGGCTTTGGTTGGTGTTCTGTAATTCATAAAGTCTCCTTTGAAACCTCATTATAGCATGTTATTTTTTCTTTTTGGAAACAGCGCGGGATTTAGCGGCTTTTGCACGAGCAGCTTTAGCTTCTAATTTTTGAGCGCGGTTATGAATGCCATAGATGAGACTGGAAGTACCAAGAATGAGCATATAAGCGCCGAAGAAACGGACGAAATTTGCTTCTGGGAGATGACCAGAGTTGAAAATAACGATACCCATGATGGCGCCACAAATACCACAGACAGACCAAATGAAGCGGTCGGTGGCATCATCTGGCACTTTAAGGCCGATTAATAGCTCAATGATGCCTCGGACTAGAGTATAAACTGCAACTAGCGTAAGATGCCAAGCGGCATTCTCTTTGAGGGTAAAATAAAGTGCTGCTGCAACAACTAGATCTACGATTGCGATGATGAGTGTAACTGCCCAGTTGCTTTTTTTGTGCTCACGGTGAAGAGCGTTAAATAATTCCACGACCCCCATAACTGCTAGGAAGATGGCGACCAAAGTTACCATGTAGCTGATTTTGGAAGATGGATTAAACAGCATCAGCCAGCCGAAGATTAGAGCCAAGGCGCCTTGTACGGCGAATACTAGCCAGTGGCTGTCTATGTAGTTACGATTGCTAGGTTTTGTCATTTTTTTCTCCTATGAAAAATATTGCTTATGGTTATTTTACCACACTTTTCAAAAAGAGAAAACCTAGACGTGGCGAATGCGTTTTCTGGCGGTTTCGATTGCCTTGGTGGCGAGGTATTTTGGCTTGTTTAAAATGAGATCGTGAGCTGGAGTGTATTTGAGCTCGGTGCAGCCGAAGCTTCGTTTGAATTCGGAAACGCCGTAAAAGCGATGCTTTTTCTCGTTTAGACCAACGATGCCCCATAAGTTGTAGCGTTTGATTCCCCGTTCCCGAGCGTCTTTCATGGCTTCGATGTGGAGCAGTGGGGCGGAGGATAATTTGGTGCCGAGTTCGGATGAAACGCCGTAGTGATAGGACGCTTCGTTGCCGTAGAAAATAATAAAGTTTTCGGCGAGGATTTCTTTACCTTGCTTGGCGATATAGAGTGTAACTTCGTTATTTTTGGCGAAGGCGGCGAATTGTTTGGTGAGAAAATCTTCGGAAAAAGCGAAGAAATCATGACGCTTTGCGGTTTCTAGTTGGATTTGATAGAACTTCTTGATGTCTTTTGGATCGGTGGATTTTTCGATGATGATATCGGCCTTGGCGGCTTTTCGAAGTTTTCTACGGAAGCCTTGGCTGGCGTTTTTTAAGATTTCTTCTTCGGATAGATTTAGATCTAAAACGCCGGCATATTCAACCGAAAGATACATCGGCGCTTTTTTGAGCCCCAAGTCTTTAAATAGTTTCAGCGATTTTTCGGATAGTTCGAGTTGCGGGCGGACGCGAACGAAAGTGCAGCCGTATTTTTGGCCTTGTTCTCTGATGTCTTCAAAAATAGTCTTAATGAGTTTTTTGTTAGTCCAGTCTAGGATTGGACCGCCAGCGATAGCGAGATGCTTGCCTCGTTTGGCGTGTTCTACAACGCCGGCATAGGCGCCGACGATTTTTTTGTCTTCTAAAATAATGCGCCTTACAACTTCGTTGCCGCGAGATTTATGGAATTCGTAAAAATCCCAGGATTGAAGAAAGTTGGCCTCTTCGTGAGACGTGACGAATTTGTCCCATTTTGCTTGGTCCTCTGCTGTTTCGATGGTGTATGTCATAGATGCCTCTTTTTCTTACGAACTTTTTCGACGATTAGGTTTGGTAGATATTGGATTTTGTTGACCACAATATCGTGGGCGTGAACAAATTCAACTACTTCGCCGCCAAAACCAGTTTTAAAGGTGGTGACTTTGGCATAGCGGTGGTTTGGCTGGTTTGGTGGAGCGATACCCCAAAGGTTGTAACGCTTGATTTTGGCCGCTTTTAGGTCTTTCATGATTTGCCACTGCATGGCGTGGGCGCCTGGAAGTTTGTGGTTTAGGTCGGTGGAGGCGGCTTCAAAGTATTCGGCTTCGTCTCCAGCGATTAAAATTAGGCCGTAGGCAATGTCTTGCTCTTTGCCGTCTTCTTCGGTGTAGGCAGTGTAGATAATGGCGTTTTTGCCAAAGGCTTCGTGTTCGGCAAGCAAGGTTTTTAGATCTGGCGGAACAAAATGTTGTCTTTCGGCGGTTTTGGCCTGAACGCTATGGAATTTTTTGAAGGTTTCTTCTGAGGTATCGGACTTAACTTTGATGTTTAGTCTACTAGACCTTCTGACGTCGTAGCGAGTTTGGCGGCGCATGTCGGCCAGGAGCTCGTCTTCGGTTTTTTCGAGATTTAAGATTACGGTGTGCTCGGCGTGAAGGTGCATGATGGCAGGTTTGGCGCCGAGATTTTTTAAGATTTCGCGGTTTTTCTCGGTGTTATCGAGCTGTGGGCGGAGGCGGATAAAGGCGCAGTGCTCGGCTTTGGCGATCTCTCTAATCTTGGCAAAAACCTTCTCAACTTTTTTGGTGTTTTTCCAGTCGATGATTGGCCCGCCCGGGATCTCCATGTAGCGGCCACGCTTGGCGTTTTTGATGATCATCATGCAGAGATTTTTGTCGTCGAATTCCTGAAAGATTACTTTGTGGCCAATTATTTCGTTGACCTTTGCCCACTCTAAGGATTGCAAAAAGTTTGCCTCTTCGTGGCTGAATAGTTTTTTGTTCCAATCCTTATTCATCCAAATTCTCCTTAATAATCTTTATTGCTGGTGCAATTTCGCTTTTTTTGTAATAACCAGGGGTATTTATGATACATTTTGCTACATTTACGGAATTTACGCATTCTTTTTCTGGAAAATGAACCTTGTTGTAGTAGCGGGCTGGAGACACTGGGACTTCGTACCAAAACTCGCTGAAATCGTAGCCAGCAGCTTTTAGCTCTTTTAAAACTTTATCACGATCTTTGACTAAGAAAAAGTCTCGGAGCGGCTTTTTGGCGTTTTTACGTTTTTCTAGTTTCCCAAGTGCAAGTTTGGCTTGCCAGTGTGGCATTCTTCTTGTGATGTCTAATTTGGCGTCGGCGGAGCGCTCGATAAAGTGGATTTTAAGAAGCACAGCGGTGAAGATTTTACAGAGGTGGATTTTATCTAGGGCGCGTAGCAAACTTCCGAAAAACGGGTACCAACGAGCACGGAAAGTGTGGGAGAATTTTTGGCGTTTTGTTGGCCTGATTTTAAGCTTGTTTTCTTCTCCGCGGATAATGACGGCGCCGCCGCTGATGGTATCGACGGCTTTGCCTTTGCCGAATGAGAGCGCGGTGGCGTCCCCAACGGTGCCGGCTTCGCGGCCGTCTACATAATGCACGCCGATGCAGTGAGCAAGGTCTTCAATAATGACAAGACCGTGTTTTTTGGCGATTTTTTCGATCGGTTTGATATCTACCGCGATGCCAAGTGAGTTTTGAATGATGATAGCTTTTAGGTCTTTGTATTTTGAGAGGACATCTTCTAGGATTTTGGCGTCGTAGTGGAGGGTTTTCTTGTTGATGTCGGCATAAATCGGGGTGCATTTGGCGGCAAGCACGCCTTCTAGGACGGCATGGCAGGTAAAGCCATTGATTAATACCTTGCTGTTTTTAGGGAGCAAGGTTTTAAGTGCGATAGCGATGGCGGAACGGCCGTTAGCGGTTAAAGCGACGTTATCTTTGGTGGCAAAATAGCGAAGAGCTAGATATTCTTCTAGGTTCCTGCTGTCTTTTGGAAGGCCAATGGCAAAGGTGTGGCGTCTGCGTTCTTGGCGCGTGAAGTTTGCGGCTTTCCCCAAGAAATACATTAAAGTTTCTCCATCACAGAAAGAATTGCTTTGGCAAGTTCGGTTGGATGCGAGATATATGGCGCGTGCCCCCATTTTTTGTAGAATTTAAGGGTGCTGCCTTTGATTTTTTGATGCATAATTTCGGCTTGGCGTGGCGGAGTGATCTTGTCTTCTTCGCCCCAAAGAATAGTGGTTGGGACGGTGATTTTGGAGAGATCGAGGCTTTTGTCGGACTCGAGCATATTGGTGAGAGTCTTTCGCATGTTTTCTGGGGCGCGTTCGTAATCGGTGGCGCCAACGACTTTGTGATAGACTTTGCTGATAAACTTGTTATTCTTTAAAGGTTTGCCAAGTTTAGAGATTTTTTGAACTACGGTTTTCTTGGCGGATTTTTCGTAAACGCCAGCGGCGTCGAGCAGGATTAAGTGCTCTAGTTTGTTTGGCTTTTTAGATAAGAGATTCAATAGGATGCGGCCGCCGTTACTGTGGCCAAGAGCAATGGCACCATCAGGGATATTTTTGTTGGCCCATTTGGCGTAATCATCGATAGTCCAGACTTTGCTGGATTCTTCGGTGAGGCCTGGCACGCGGAGCATCTTTGGCTTTAAGCCGTTTTTGGCGAGAATTTCAAAAGTAGTGCGCCAAGGCTCTACGGTGTAAGTCCAACCATGGATGATATAGAGATTTTTCATGAGTCTAATCCCCTCTTTTTACGGCGCCTAATGGCGGCGGCTTCGCGACGCGGCAACTTGGCGGCATCTTCTGGGTTCTCGAGGAGTTTTTCGATAATCCATTCGAGATATTGGCTACCCTTGAAGATGAGCGTTTCTTTGCCGGTAGCGGTTTTTTCGATGTAGGCAAGAGCCTTCTTTGGATCGAGCGTGGTTTG
>JAEEKR010000021.1 GCA_016282495.1 Candidatus Saccharimonadota bacterium | reverse complement strand
TGTCTGGAATATGGTAAAATAATTTCGTGGCACTGTGGCGGAGTGGTTACGCAGCGGTCTGCAAAACCGCGTACACCGGTTCAATTCCGGTCGGTGCCTCCAGCAAAGGCTTGCCCGTTCGCCCCTTAGGACGCGTCGGGCTGAGCGAAGCGAAGCCCGAGTGGCGGAATTGGTATACGCGTTCGACTTAAAATCGAATGGAGAAATCCATATGGGTTCAAGTCCCATCTCGGGCACCACAATAGATTATATTAAAAGGGATGGCAATGAAAATTTTTGAAAAGAAATGTCCAAACTGTAATGCTAATTTAGAATTTAAAGTTGGAGAACAAGATATCGTTTGTCCACATTGTCGCCGAACGTATGCAGTAGAATATGATCAAACTAGATTTATTGATCCGGAAGTACAGCTAAAAGCTAAAGATATTCAGCTTAAACTTATGGACGATTATATGAAAGCCCGCTCTTTTTCAAAGGTTTTCTTTGTAATCGTACTTATCATTATGATAGGAATGACAGTTTTCGGTATATTCATGTATATAAATGCAAAAAATGGAATGGAACAGCAACGTCAGAAGTTTAATGAGAGTTTTATAAATCCAGCATTTGATGAATTTACAGAATCGAATAAATAGAGAACTTGCTGGTTAGCAAAAAACGTGTTAGTATATATCTAGTTGCCGCGATAGCTCAGTTGGTAGAGCGCATCCATGGTAAGGATGAGGTCACGAGTTCAAATCTCGTTCGCGGCTCCATTTTTTATGCTAAAATATAATTATGAATAAATTGGTCAAAAGAGGGCTTTCTGCCTATAAAGTATTTTTAAAAAATAAACTAGCAATGTCTTTCTTGATGCTTTTTTCTGGCATCATGATGTTCATTGGCGCAATTAATGGACGCGGTAACGACACTAAAACCCTTCCTCTTATCATAACTCTAGGTGGAATTATATTTGCTTTTTGGGGTTTTTATAAGCTCGGTTACATTAAATCGAATTACGACAAATTAGTTTTAGATGGGATTGAAAAAGACAAAGCCCGAAGAAAAGTTTTATTTTTGCAAATGGGAGAAACTCTGATTTATACTGCAATTGCATTTTTAGGAATTTTCTTATTGATAGACGAAAAATTCACAAATAAAGCCCTAGACTTGATGGCTGGCGGTTTCACGATTCTAAACGGTATTTTTGGAGCTATTTATGTGTGGAAGAATCGCGAAAACAAAGACCTTCGTTGGAAGCTAACTTTGCTCTTGATGTTTATCGAATTGATTGTTGGTCCTTATTTCATTTTCGCTTCAAATTCAATTGATATTGGTGGATATATTGTGATGGGCGTATTAACAATGGCCGCTGGTACTGTCGAAGTACTGTCAGCACTTACGATGGCTAATATAAAGAGTACAATAAAAGACGGAAAAGATATTGTCGAAATCATGAAAGACGACAAAAAAACAGAGTAAAATTTACAATATCGCCTTGATTTTTCTAAACCACAAGCATATAATAATACTTATGCAAAGTGGAGATAAAAGTGGAAGCCTATAGGCTTGTGTTTGTCAGCGTTGCCACGCTGTTTGGACTATTGCGATGGGTTATATTGTTTTTATTGCTTATAATCACCGCTTTTTTCATTCGTAAACGGACTTATACTGATTCTAGGTCATGGGCTATATGGGCCTTCATCACTATAATTGCTGCCCCGTACTTAATTCTCGAGATTATTCGAATAACTCCACCAGACAATGGGTATATCCCTGTTCCTGAAACGAACGAGGTTCCGACCAACGATGAAGATTCGAACAAAAAACACGACGGTCAACAAAGCTATGGTGATGATGGACCTCAAAATCCGTCCGAAAGTAAGAACCGTGGCAAAACTCCATCTTCAAGTGGTTCTGGCGATACGCCAAGCCCGGAGCCAACACCAGAGCCGTCTCCAACTCCAGAGCCTCCAGAAGAATATGATATTACTACTGGTGAAACTAAGACTATTGACCCTAATCAATACACTCCGGGCTCAACGATTATTGTTACTGCAGCTGAAAAGCCTGGGTTTACTTTCTTAAAATGGTCAAGTAATCAAAGCTTGCTCAATAACTCTACTAGCAACCCGGTAACCTTCACTATGCCAGATGAAGAAGTTGAGATTACACCTATATACGAAGCTAGCAAGTATATTATCAGATTCCTAAACTATGATGGCAGCGAATTGCAAAATAGCAAAATAGAACATGGACAAACTCCGGTCTATAATGGTGAAACACCAACAAAACCGGCAGATAATACCTATACCTATAGTTTTGCGGGCTGGGAACCAGAAATTACTCCAGCCACTGGAGCTAAAGATTACACTGCTAAGTTTAACCAGAATTTCATTAACTATACCATCACGTTTGAAGACGATGACGGATCAGAAATCTCTAAGAAAACTGATTATCACTATGGGGATACGGTGACTATCCCGGCCGATCCAACTAAACCAGCAACGGTGGAATACACTTATACATTTGCTGGATGGGATAATGAAGTGACTACTGTTTCTGGTGATGCTACTTATACTGCCACTTATACTGCAACGAAAAATAAATACACGGTTACTTTCGAGAATTATGACGGCACGGTTTTACAGAGTTCAGAAGTTGAATATGGGCAATCTCCTTCTTATACTGGGGAGACTCCAGTTAAATCATCCGATAATACTTATTACTACACCTTTGATGGTTGGACTCCTGAAATCATTGAAGTTACGGGAGAAAAAACATACACGGCCAAGTTTGTCCCCCATTTCATAGATTATGTTATTACGTTTAACGACGATGATGGCGCGGAGATATCAAAGAAAACAGATTATCATTATGGAGACACAGTAACTGTTCCAGCTGATCCGACAAAAGAAGCAACTGCAGAATATACTTACACATTTGTTGGATGGGATAATGAGATAACTACTGTTTCTGGAAATGCTACATATACCGCTACTTATACTGCAACGAAGAATAAGTATACGATTGTTTTCGAGAATTATGATGGTACTGTTCTGCAAAGTTCTGAGGTTGAATATGGGCAGACACCAGCATACAACGGAGAAACACCTGCCAAACCTGCTACAGCAGAGCATACCTACACCTTCTCTGGATGGGACCCGGAAATTACAGCCGTAACTGGTAGCAAAACCTACACTGCAACCTTTGTTGATGTCACTAACCGTTATACCGTCTCATGGAAAAATGAAGATGGCACTGTATTAGAAATCGACGAGAATGTTCCGTTTGGTGAAACTCCTACTTACGATGGGGATACTCCGACAAAATCTTCTACAGCTGAGTGGACCTATACTTTCTCGGGCTGGGAGCCTGAAATAACCAGCGTTTCTAGTGATACTACTTATACTGCTACCTATTCGCAAACTAAAAATAAGTATACAATTCGTTTTGTAAATTATGACGGTACGGAACTACAGAATTCTGAAGTTGAATACGGACAAACTCCAAGCTATTCCGGTGAAACACCTACTAAACCAGCTGATAATACATACACATATAGTTTCTCTGGTTGGTCTCCAGAAATAGCTACAGTCACTGAGGCTAAAACCTATACTACTACTTATGATTCAAATTATATTAATTACACTGTGACCTTTAACGACGATGATGGTACGGAGATATCAAAGAAAACAGATTATCATTATGGCGATATAGTAACTGTTCCTGCTGATCCAACAAAGGAAGCGACTGCAGAGTATACTTACTCGTTTGCTGGGTGGACACCAGAAATTGCTAATGTCACAGCCGATGCTACTTATACCGCAACTTATACTGCGACGAAGAATAAATATGCTATCACTTTCAAAAACTATGATGGGAGCACATTGCAGAGTTCTGATGTTGAATATGGACAAACGCCAGTATATGGTGGTGAAACTCCAACGAAACCAGCCACCGCACAATATACTTATAATTTCTCTGGCTGGGAACCAGAAATAGCTAGCGTGACTGGTGAGGCTGCTTATACGGCAAAGTTCAGTGAGACAGTCAATAAATATACTATAACTTGGAAGAATGATGATGATACCATATTAGAAACTGATGAAAATATCCCTTATGGAGAATCTCCAACCTATGATGGAACATTTCCGACAAAAGATTCTACAGCCGAATGGACCTACGCTTTCTATGGCTGGACACCGGATGTTTCGAGCGTGACTGGTGACGCCATTTACACTGCTGCTTATCTGCAGTCTAGAAATAAATATACTATCAGCTTTACAAACTACGACGGCACAGAACTCCAAAGTAGCGAAATTGAATACGGACAGCTTCCAGCATATAATGGCGAAACACCTACTAAACCAGCCGACCATACATATAACTACACATTCGATGGATGGGATAAAGAAATAGTTTCCGTAACAAAAGCCGAAACTTATACCGCAACATTCAGTGAAGAATATATTGATTATACTGTAATTTTCTTGAATGACGATGGCTCTGAAATAATGAAGAAAACTGATTATCACTACGGAGACACAGTAACTGTTCCAGCTGATCCGACAAAAGAAACGACTGCAGAATATACTTATACGTTCGCTGGATGGGATAGCGAAGTAACAAGTGTTTCTGGCAATGCTACATATACCGCTACTTATACCGCTACGAAGAATAAGTACACAATTACATTTGAGAATTATGACGGCACAGAATTACAAAGTTCTGAAGTTGAGTATGGACAAACACCAGTATACACAGGAGAAACACCAACGAAGCCAGCCGATAATACATATACGTACAGCTTTAACGGATGGTCTCCAGAAATCACTTCCGTGACTGAGGCTAAAACCTATACTGCGACCTTTGAACCTACTTATATTAATTATCATGTTATATTCAAGAGCGACGACGATGAAACAATTATTTCTGAAAAATCTGATTATCATTATGGCGACACCATTATTATTCCTGAAGACCCAGTAAAAGAAGGCCATACTTTTATTGGTTGGTTCACTGGTGATGATATAGAGCTCACTGAAGGCGCTACCGTAACTCACAATGTCACTTATTATGCCCATTTTAATACTGGCTTAGTTTGTAAGCTTGCGACAAAGCTCCATGTTGAACCATGTAATAGTGCATCTACTGGTGGGTGTTTGACTAATGGTTATCGGGCTAATGATCCAATCACCTACGGCGAGCTGATTGGAGACGAAGAAATCACTTCATTGCATGGGATTGCCTATGACTGCGACGTTAACAACAATGGAGAAATCGACGTAGTCGTAGATGGAAATGGGGATCCGGTCTTAGATGGTGACGGTGATACTATTTCAGCAGAGAGATTTTACTTCCTCGACCACACTGATGATGGCTATGCTTCTTTGATTTACTACAGCCTTCTCCCTAAAGAAGGAAGCAGCAGTATGTATTACGCTGATGCGACTGCATTATTGCCAACAACGTCGAATTCAGACTGGACAAACCCTCATCTCCGAGAAATTGACGGCAAGGTTTCAAGATTTGCAGATAAGTCTGAACTGGATGCCTCATGTACTAGCAGTAGCACCGCCGCGAATTGTAAATCATATTTATTAGGAAAAGGACGATTCTTGTTAGAAAACTCAGCTTTTTCGACTAGCACTCAGCCGGATGGTATATGGTTGATTTCTGACAACCCTCCTACCAAGGCTAGCAGAATCCATACTCGTTCCGTTAATACAACAATCAATAGTAGAACAGAACAGAATGCTCCAAAACCTGTGATTGAGGTGCCGTATTCAATGATCGAAAAAAGAAATTTGCCAAAAAAGACGGTGACGTTCGAATCTAATGGCGGCACTGCGATCAATGATCACGAGGTTGAGATTGGAGATATGATTGGGACATTGCCAACACCTGAAAGAGAAGGATATATGTTCTTTGGATGGTATGAAACTCCTGAACTGTATGGTGAAGTGACCGCGGAAACAATAATCGAAGACGATGTGACTTTCTATGCTCGATGGGTTGAGAATAGCAGTAGTTTTCCGATTGTATTCCATGAGATAAATGCCTGTACGTTTAACAAAACTTCAATGTATAGTGCAGATCCAATTACTGGAGAACATTGTAGATTTGCAGACGGAGTTAATACTTTTATCGATACCGGAGTCATGCTGTTTTCTGACATAGAACATGGTGGAGAAGATAATTATAATAAAGATTTTGAATTAGGATTTGATATCGTATCTTACATTCCAAAAGACCAAGACGAAGGCGATGATAACCCTCAAGCTACATTTGTAAACTCAAAGCAAGAAAAAGCCGATGCTTTTCCGGGTTTTGTAGTAAGGCGACAGAGTAATAGTATTCAGTTAACCAGTAAATTCCATGGTACTACAAAAACTACTGAAACTAATCCATTGGCATCAACCGTTAGTCGCGTAAGAATAAAGAGAGAAAATGGAGCTATTTCTTACTCTTACAATGACGATACGTTCACGGAACTTGTTCCAAAAAGTCTTCTTGATATTGCTGAACACTTTGATACCACAGTATGGTTCGGCGCTGCTCCTCTAGACGAAAATAACACCCCGATGCAACGCCCACTCAAAGGCACCCTAACCGACATGTATATTAAGCTTGCAAATTAAACTCGCTGAACTTATCGTTTTTGATAGCTTCACGCATTTCTTCAGTGAGGTGGATTAGAAAGCGGATGTTATGGATTGATAAGAGTGTAGCGCCGAATGTTTCGTCGCAACGCATTAAATGATGAATATAAGCCTTGGTGTAGTTTTTGCAGGTATAGCAATCGCAGCTATGGTCTAAAGGTGTGAAGTCTTCTTTGAATTTGGCGTTTTTAAGATTAATGCGATTCTCTTTCGTGTCTCCGCGTTTATCTTTTCTAAGCCCTGGAACGAGAGCGTTGCCATGGCGCGCAAGACGCGTTGGGCTGACGCAGTCGAAGATATCGACTCCGCGCTTTACACCTTCAACGAGATCAACTGGCTCGCCGACGCCCATCAAATAACGAACCTTGTCTTCAGGGAGAAACGGGCAGGAATATTCAATAGCCTTATACATATCGTCTTTGCATTCACCATCGTTGGCAACACCGCCAATCGCATAGCCATCAAAACCAATTTTGACGGTTTCTTTAGCGGAATATCCCCTTAAATCTTGATGCGGGCCACCTTGAACAATACCAAAAAGGTTCTGGTTCTTGTTCTTATGGACTTTTTTGCCGCGCTTAGCCCAGCGAAGAGTGCGTTCTACACTGTTTTTGAGATAGTTATAGTCAGCCGTAGCTGGCGGGCATTCGTCAAAGCTCATCGCAATATCACTATCTAACAGATTTTGAATTCTAATTGATTCTTCTGGGGTGAGGAAGAGTTTTTTACCATCTAATTCAGATTTGAAGTGAACACCTTCTTCGGTAATATCTTTCTTTTTGTTGTGAGCAAGTGAAAACACCTGATATCCGCCAGAATCGGTCAGGATTGGACCATCCCAGTTCATAAACTTATGTAAACCACCGGCTTTTTCGACAACTTCAGGGGTGGGGCGAAGCCAGAGATGATAGGTGTTAGCAAGGATGATGCCAGGGTTAGTGGCTTTAACTTGTTCTGGGCTCAAGGTTTTTACCGTTGCCTGAGTACCAACCGGCATGAACATTGGTGTCTCATATTCTTGTTTTTTGCCATTTTTATCTGTAAAAATAAGTTTGCCGTATCTTGCACCGGTGTTCTTGTCTTTATGGATTAACTTATATTCAACTTTCATTTTGCTCCTAAATAATCAACATAGCATCACCGAAACTGAAGAAGCGATATTTTTCTTCAACTGCGTGTCTATAGGCTTTTAACACCAAATCACGCCCAGCGGGGCCGGAAAAGGCGGAAACTAGCATGATTAAGGTCGATTTAGGGAGGTGAAAATTAGTGATAAGCCCGTCTACAACTTCAAATTTGAAGCCTGGGTAGATAAAAATGTCGGTTTCACCGCTATCGGCGATGATTTTACCGTGTTTTTTAGCGACAGTCTCCAGAGTACGAACAGTGGTGGTGCCAACAGCGAAGATCCTACCGCCATTTTTCTTGATTTCATTGATTTCTTTTGCGGATTTATCAGATACGAAGTACTCTTCGGTGTGCATCTTGTGTTTAGTGACGTCTTCGACGTTTACTGGGCGGAAAGTGCCAAGCCCAACATGTAGAGTGATTTTGATGATTTTTACTCCCTGTTTTTCGGCACTCCTAAGAAGTTCTGGCGTAAAATGTAGGCCAGCGGTAGGGGCAGCGGCGCTACCAGGGTTTTTAGCATATACCGTCTGATATCTTCCCTGATCTTTGAGTTTTTCGTGAATATATGGCGGAAGTGGCATGGTACCGAGTTTATCTAAGATTTCAAGGAAAATCCCCTGGTATTTAAACTGAACATGCGTTATTCCTTCTTCTAAGGTATCTAGAACGGTTGCAACTAGTGGGGCTGGTTCTTTATCGGTTTTTGCTCCAAAGGCAATTTTTGTGCCAATTTTAAGGCGTTTTTGAGGCCTTGCAAGGC
Source organism: Candidatus Saccharimonadota bacterium (assembly GCA_016282495.1). Taxonomy (GTDB): domain Bacteria; phylum Patescibacteriota; class Saccharimonadia; order Saccharimonadales; family Saccharimonadaceae; genus Nanosyncoccus. The sequence goes on along the minus strand of JAEEKR010000021.1, from coordinate 25,510 downwards.
ATTCCCAGGTGTCGCTACCTAAGTCTTTAAGGAGTAAAAGTTCGACTACGCCGCCAGTTTCCGGTTTTACCCCTATAATTCTGGCTGGGATTACCTTGGTTTCGTTTAAAACTAGAGCGTCACCTGGTTTTATGTATTCCAATATCTCTGTAAAATGTTTATCTTCGAATGATTCTTTTTCCCTATCAACAACTAAAAGACGCGAAGAAGAGCGGTCTTTTAGAGGAGTTTGAGCTATCAGTTCCTCTGGTAAATGGTAATCAAAATCATCTGTTTTCACTCTGTATGTTATACCATATTTTTGATATTTTTACCAGAAGCTTAAAAATAGCCCCTATGCGGGGCTATTTAAAGATTTGAAAATTAGCTTGCGCAATATACTTCGCCGAGGAAGTCCGTACAGTCACCACTTCCCGTATTGTAGTTCTGTGCATAAGTCTCAGCTATTTTCGTAAATAAAGTTTGGAATCTCGTAGCGGCAGCGCTGATGTTTTCGAGGTTAATTGGGGCAAGCTCTGTGATATCTGGTTCTTCGCTCTTCACGTAATCATCGAAGGCTTTTTTGGCTTCATTGTAAGCATTTTTCTTCTCATAGTAGCTTTTGCCATAATCCGAATCATAATAGATCTTGTACGCTTTGGCGGTGGCTAATGCAAGCTCTAGCCATTTAGTGCCATAAGTTTTGAGTTTTTCATTGTCGGACTGAATAAGCGCATTTCCGGCTGTGGTGAATGCGGAATCTGTGCTAAGCCATTCAAGGTCGTCTCTTGCTACTTCGAAAGCATGCCAAGCTTTATAGACTTCTAGTTTGCCTTTTAATGAATCGGAATTTATCGCCATTTTATTAAATGATTCTTTGAATCCTTTATATAATTCTTGAATTTCATTATTGCGTTTGACGCCAGATGTTTCGCCAAGTTTATCTACTAAATCGCTTAGCCCTTCCGTTGAGGCTAGACAGCCTTCAGAATAGCCGTTAAATTCCTTGTTGGTATAATAGGCATCGTCATAATAATTCAAAACCTTGTCACAATCACTGTTGTATATGAGCGCGTCAATTTTTTCATCAACTTGTTTTGCCGTCTTGTAGGACTCACCGTAGTCAACCTTGAAAATAATAGGCAAAAAGATAACCGCAAGAACTGTTAGAGTAATTACAATTGCTCCGATTATGCAAAAAATAATAATAGCTTTTTTTGTTTTTGGGTCCATTGGCTTTGACTCGGTCGTCGTGGTTGAATCAGCAGGTGCTGGCGCAGGCTGATCGACAGCCGGAGCTGGTGCTGCTGGCGCTGGGGCTGGTTCTGGCGCTGGTGCACTTGATTGAGTTTGATTATTTTGACTTTCGTCCATATGATACCTTTCTATATTTTATTTAATTTTACCATAAGAATTTTATTTTGGTTCTACATTAATACTAAATAACGCTGGTGCATCTTTTCCTGTTTCGAAGAGCGAATAAATTCTGCTAGTTTTATCCATAACATTAATTGATCCAAATACGCTTAGTTTTAGATTGTTATCATCACGATTGTAGAAACTTAAATTGATTACTCCTAGTTTAGATTTGATGGTATTTTCAAGTTTGGCTTTGGCCGTAGCAAAATCTGTACCATCTTTAAACTCGCTAGTACAAATTGAAATAGTATAACCTTCGAAATCTTTTCTATTCTTTTCGACATCCGTATTAATTTTGTCAAGTTTTGCCGAAACGTCGCTGAAATTGATTCCTGGATCTATCCCCTTAATAAAACCGCTTATTTCTCCTGGAACGTCTAACAAGCTCTTTACGTCCACTTCTGTGCAGCTGTTTTTAATCTTTTTAAATGGGTTTTTGCTGTTAAAATCGATTTTTTGTTCTTTTGAAATCTCTCTTATCTCTTCTGGCATAATGGACACAACAAACTCTACAGAATCCAGCGAGTCGTCTTCTAATGCAATTATAATGTTTTCTACTTCCGAGCCTGAAGTATATGTGACTTTTCCATTACCTTTCGTTAGTTGTTGATCAGAGCCTCCACCCGCTTTGTAGATTGTTACGGATGTGCTGATTGGCGCATGCACAGTGACTTCGGTGTTGGTGGAGTCTAATGTTGATAAATAGAATTGTTTTGACGATGCCGGCTCTATTGAAAGCTTTTCGGTGCATATACCACCGCAGTAGATTACCTCATTCTTTGAACTTTTACTTTGGTCGAAAGCATCTGCGCGTATTTTGTTGTTAATCATTGGAGCTACAAATATAAATGAAGCCGTAATGATTAGGACAAAGGTTAGAAGGCGCCATGCGCCACCACCGATGAGTTTACCAATAATGCGACCGACGCCATAATGATTCCGCACGACTCGTAAAACCCAACGTGTTACGCCCCAGATAAAATTTAAGACACCAACGACAAGCGCAGACCAGAAAACAATTTGGCCAAAGCTAAGTTGGGCATCATGGGTGCCGTTCGCATACGCTGTGATTTTTTCACTATTTCTTATAATATAAATGCCAACTGGGAGCATAATTGCGACAAGCAGCCAAATAATAATCCTAATAATCTTGAAGGCTATGTGTTCTTTCTTTGGGGATGCCGTTGGAGGGTCGGTAGGCTTCTTGCTTTGATCGTGAGTCAGTTCTATTTGCTCGGCAAAGCTAGGAGAGTTGACATTTTTTGTAGGTTTTTCAGTTTTTGGTTGTTCGTCTTCGAGTCCATTAATAGTTGGCGCAGTTGCTTCTGATTCTGGTTCCTGCGTATCTGAGGGTTTTTCGGACTCTGTTTTCGTAATTTCTTCTGGTTCTGTAGCTGGTTCTTCTGCTGCGGGTTGTTCTATATTTTCAGTTTCCTCGGTTGTTTCTTCTTTTGGTTCATCTGCTGGAACTACGTCTTTTTCCTGCGCAGCTTCTTTTGCTACAGCAGCTTCTATTTCGTCTAACTCCTTCTCTTCTAGTGTTTCTTCAGAAGGGTCTGGGAAGCTTTGCGGTTTGACCGCATCCATAACTAGCGGTTTTTTCTTTGGATCTTTTTCGACCATTTTCACCTCTCTTAATTTATTAATTTCTGTCAAAAAATATTTTCGACAAAAACCTCACCTTATTTACATCAATTATAGCATAAGCAGAATAATTATTGAATGATTTTTCGGTTTTTTGGTCTAATGAGTTTTTTAGGTTTAGCAAGGCGTGCTTTTGGGGCTGGCGCAGCGTTTGTTGGGGCTTGTTTTCTAACAATGCCGAGTTTCTTATTTTTGGCACGGCGTTTTTTAGCAACATCTTCAGCGAGTTGCTGTTCGATTCTGGCGGTAGTAGTAATAATAGCCTCTTCGTCACCGGCAGCTTCGTGAAGAGCTAAGATTTGACGAAGCGTGGTGGTACTATGGTCTAACTCGTAAGCTGATTCTAGCGCAGCAATAGCATCTTTTCTACGACCGAGTTGCTCTTTAGCTTTAGCGAGGGCAATATAACGTGCTGGAATATCGCCCTCCAGTTCCAGCGCTTGTTCAAAAGCAAGCTCGGCTTTTTCATAAGCGCCAGTTTCAAGATAAATAAGACCTGCGTTATGGAGTGAGGATGGATTATCGTCTAATGATTGGGCGATTTCAAAGCATTCAATTGCATCATCGAATTTTTGCTCTTTGGCATACAAAATGCCAAGACGGTTGTAGGCCGCAGCGTTTTTTTCATCAAACTTCAAAATGGTGAGAAGAGCCTTTTCAGCGCGAAGTGGCTTGCGCTCTTTCATCGAAGTTTGCGCGATTGTCCAAAGTTTTCGCATCTGAGCAGCATACTTAGGATTCTTTGGTTTTTCTTCGGTTTTCTCTGGTTTTTCTTTATAGAAAAAAATTAAGAAGATGGTAAAAATAATTAGGATGAATACACCTAGCATAAGAATATTTTAGCATAAATCGGCCACAATATGCAACTTGATATGGCCGTTGGCTTTAATGTTCTCATATAGTTTAAGCAGCTTCTCAAGACGCGGCAAAAATTTTGTGTCGTTTGTTAAAAAGAAGGTTTTATAGAGCATGTCTATAGCAGTACCTACGACCTCTAGAGCATAGTTTCGGTCTTTTTTGCCAGAAATCTGGTTTGCTAGCTTTGGCAAATCCTTATTTTTAGCCACGATTAACTGTTTGGCAAGGCTTTTGACGTCTTCGCTTGCATCAATTTGAGACGAAAGAGTATCTTTGGTTTTTAAGACATAAACCTGAGCGCGAGAAACAACTGTTGGCAAAAGCGCGGATAGATTTTTAGTTACGAGGACAAAAATGTCATGTTCATTTGGCTCTTCAAGATTCTTCAAAAATGCGTTTTGCGCCGCCTCATTCATGGTGTCGGCTGGGCAAACGATAAAGTATCGATCTTTGATGTTTTTAGTGCGAGCCTGGCTAGTGAATTCACGCACCATATCAACCGTTATCTTGTTAGTTTTGGGGTCTGGATTAAGGTAAAAAGCATTTTTTATGCCGATTTTAGTGTCTGCTGGCATAACAAAAATGGAAAAATTAGTGTTTTTGGCGATCTCTGGGATTTTTTCGATTTCGTCAAAGAACACTTTCGAACTCCTTTGGAGTTTTTGCAATAAAAGTTTTGCGAATATTATCTGGACTACCTGGAATAGTAATCTCTAAGGAATGTGCGTGTAAAAATAGACGCGTGTTGCTCTTTTTTTCACTGTAAACACGATCACCTAAAATTGGAGTACCAATATACTTAAGGTGTACACGAAGTTGGTGAGTGCGACCGGTAATTGGCTTTAACTCTAAGAGTGAATATTTATCGTTGGTTTTTAATACTTTGTAATAAGTTTCTGAAGGTTTACCGCCGGCTTCTACCTGGAAAGTGGTAGGATGTTTGAGATTTCTGGCAATCGGAAGATCAATCATTGCCTCGTCGAGTTTTGGACGGCCTTCTACAATTGCATAGTAGGTTTTGTGAGTTTTGCGATCCTGAAATTGCTTTCTTAGCATTTTCTGGGTTTCTTCATTTTTTGCGAGGATAACTACGCCAGAAGTATCACGGTCTAGACGATGAACCAAAAGCCCATAGTCTTCGAGGGTCGCTTCTGGGCAATATTCGCCTTTAGCCATAGAGAGTAGCCCAGCAGGTTTATCAACCACGAGCACATTTTCGTCTTCAAAAATGACTTCTAGTTTTTCGAGTTTTTTGGTATTTTTTGGCGCATTTAAAACAATTTTGGCGTTTTTTTCGACTTTAGTGTTTGGTTTTTTGACGATTTTACCATCTACTTCGACAAAACCTGATTTGATAAATGTTTGAAGAGTAGAACGATTATATTCTTTATTTTGTTCGACTAAGAGGTGATCTAAGCGAAAGAGTTCTGGTTTATCTGGGCCAGCATCCAGAATGACGTCCCCATTAATAACGCGGGACATCTCTGGTTTGCTGAATTTTTTCCCAGTTCTAATCATATCTATCTATTATACCACATTTTGTCTTAAAAAGCAATAGCAGGATCTAAATTAACGGAGGTGGAAAGCTTTTTGCACCTCTAACAACTTGGCATTAGCCTTCTCGTTGGCGTATTTTTCGCCCTTCTCTAGAACTTCGAGAATAAAATCGTCTGAAATGGTATCTAGTTTGGCTTGGAAATCACGGAGAAGAGTTTCGACACTGCCTGCAACTTTCTTTTTGAGATCGCCGTAGCTAGTTTGGCCAGCCCATTCGCCAATAGCATCTTGAAGCGGGCGGTCATTCACAAGGGCTTCGATTTGGAGCAAGTTGGAAATGCCTGGTTGATTAAACATGTCGAACTTTATCTTGCCCTCGCTATCAGTGGTGGCAGACATAATTTTCTTGGCAGCTTTGGCAGGATCGTCATCCAGCATAATCTTGCTATTTTCAGCCGCGGTAGATTTGCTCATCTTTTTCTCTGGATTTAGCAAATCGCGAATGCGGATTCCCTCTTCTTGGCCCATAAACTTAATTTGATCGGAAGTTTTGGCCGGAATAGTGAAAATCTCGCCAAATTTATTGTTGAAACGAATCGCAATATTGCGGGTGAGCTCGATGTGCTGGAATTGGTCTTCGCCGATTGGGACAAAAGTGGCATCGTAGAGCAAAATGTCGGCAGCCATCAAAATTGGGTAATTAAAAATACCAACGTTGCAGGATTCGCTGCCTTTGGATTTCTCCTTGTATTGAATCATGCGAGAAGTTTCGCCCATAGTGGCAACGCAATCTAAAATCCAGCAGAGTTCAGAGTGGGCTGGCACGTAGCTTTGACGATAAATATGGACGTTGTCGTTTAGCTCTAGGCCGGCGGCAAAGTAGTATTTGAGAGTCCTGATCGTATTCTTTTTAAGATCGCCATCTACCTCAGAAATAATTGAATGGAGATCTGGGACAAAAATGTTAATTTGATTATCTTTTGAATGCTGATTAGCAAGGCGAACCATCGGCAAAAGCGCGCCAAGATAGTTGCCAAGAGTGAGGACGCTATTTGATCTGATTCCAGTAAGTATTGTTTGCATAAAATTCCTTTCAAAATTAAGTTATCAAAAGTAGCTGTTTAACGCCAATGCGGAATTGAAGCTGAACGATACTTTTCCATATTTAAATTATAACAATTTTGTGATAAAATAAAAGTGTTGGGGTATTAGCTCATTTGGTAGAGCGCTTCCATGGCATGGAAGAGGTGAGGAGTTCGAATCTCCTATACTCCACCAAACTACGCGCGAGTGGTGAAATTGGTATACACGTATGCCTTAGGAGCATATGCCTTCGGGCGTGCTGGTTCAAGTCCAGTCTCGCGCACCAACAAAATGCCTTTGGCATTTTTTTGCGCTATTTTTTACGGAGAGTTTTAATTAAGGTTTTGGTTTCTGGGTCAACGCGATAGGAGTCGCAGATTTTGGAAAGCGTCTTGTTAAAAGTCCATGGTTCTAGCTTTGAAACTTTGAGATATGGCATGGTTTCGTCTGGGAATTTGATAAAACATTCGGCAAGGAGCCAGGCTAGAGCCATCTTAATGTAATATTCGTCGCGGTTTCTCAAAGTCTCGACACGATCATAAATTAAGAATAAATAGTCTGGTTTTACGTAGAAATCTAGAAGTGATACGATACCAAACCGAACCGCAAACTCATTTTTGGCTTTCAAAAGCTTTTCGACTTTTTGATTTAAAAACTCGGCTTCGTGCTTTTTGATTGTTTTGCGGAGCGCGGCACAAAAAGTATCAACCGTGCACCAGTTATCTAAAAGTTCAATCTGCGAATCAAACACTTTTATCATTTTGTCGTACGGTAATCTTGCAATTGCGAAACTTCTAGCAATTACTTCTTCAATAGCAACTGGTTTTGTTTTGATAAAAGCGTCAATATCTTCCTTAGGGATGTTATTTACAAGCTTTCGAATCTCTGGAATGCGCACGCCAATAAACGGACGATCGCAAGGAATACCACGCATACAAAACTTGCGATATTCATCGTCGGAAAGCGAAGCTAATTTGGTACGAAAATCAGCGTATGCCGTGGCCATTATTTTTTACTTTTCTTATCTAAAACCCAAAATACGATGCCCAAAATACAACCAAACGTAATCGGCTCAACGACATGTTCTGGGACAGAATAGACAAATTCTGTATGCGTAAATATTTTACAAACAATGAGATCGAACAGTGGCCAAAGAATCATGCCCGCGATTGCAATTGATAATATTTGAAGTATTAAATGTTTAATGCTGCCTTTTTTAACTTTACTCATAAATATCCTTTTTAATCTTTTTTCCAGCGCTTTAAGGTTGGGAAAATTTTGGTGCAGTATTCTTTCATTTGCTCGTTGGTCATGCCGGCCTGTTCGCCGAACTGAGAACATTTTTCGATGTATTCTTCCATCGAACACTTATCGAGAAATTCGCCGTCTTTATAACACCATTTGCAATAATCTTCGTTTTTTGTGCCGTCTTTTTCGGTGGCAAACATATCTTCTGAAGTTAGTGGCATCGCGCAACTTTGACAAATTTTAGTATTTTCCATTTTATCTCCTTTATGCTTTTATTATAGCACGCATGAAAAAGGCCCGATATCAACTGATATCGGGCTAAGCCCTTAGACAAACTTGATGTCATCGACGTGTTTGGCGTTCCAGGGCTTACCTTTAAGGTCTCTGACTCTGATTGCAAAGTAGGCTTTTTTGGTGCCGTACTTATTCGTGTAGCATCCGCTACCATCAAAGCCGAGTCCTTCCGGGCAATTCAACTGTTCCGGTGGAACACTACTGAGGATAACTGTACGTTCGTTCTGTTTTGCGATTCTGACTGTATCGCGATTGATGGCCCAAAGGGCGTAAATCGCAACATGGTCAGGCATGTCTGCCAGTTTGATTTTCTCTTTCATAATGTACACCTCTGTAAGGCAAAATTTTGGCATAAAAATGCCAATATTCTCATTATAGCATAAGTACTTTAATTTGTCAAATATGCCTCTGTTTATATTATTTCTTTTCTCTATATTTCGCGATGGCGTCAGCCAGAGCTTCGTGCCCTAAAACAGAACAGTGAAATTTGTGTTTTGGAAGTTTTCCGAGATAATCGTCGATTTCTTTAGCGCCAATCTTTAGAGCCTCGTCTAAGGTTTTTCCTTTTGCAAGTTCCGATAAAGCAGAAGTTGAGGCAATGGCCGAAGCGCAACCGTAGGTTTTCCAACGGATATCTGTGATTTTATCGTCTTTGACTTTGATATACATCCTCATTTGGTCGCCACAAATCGGGTTGCCGACTTGGCCTACAGCGTCGTATTTAAACTTGCTTTCGTCGCCCATTAAAAAGTTTTTTGGGTGCAAAAAGTGCTCTTTGACTATTTCGGTATAAATCCAATCTTCGTTTTCCATTATTTTTTCCTCATTTTTACGGTACTAATTTTTTGCAGGCGATCGATAATGCCAGGCAAAACCGCCATGGTTTTATCGATATCTTCTTTGGTGCTTTCTAGGCCAAACGAAAAGCGGATCGACGAATGAGCCACTTCGGCGTCGCCAGTTTTGGCCATTAATACATGGCTTGGTTTGATATCACCCGATGCGCAAGCAGAACCGGTTGATACAATTATACCTTCTGCGTCGAGATATAGTTGAATTGACTCGCCCTCGGCGGCTTCAAATGAGACGTTCAGAATATTTGGCAAGGATTTACCTGGTCTTAGATCGGTATTTAGGCTACTGCCCGGGATTTCTTTTAATATTCGCCTGGCGAGTTCGTCGCGGAGTTTTCTGACACGCGTGTCATAATTTTCCCAGCTTTTTTCTTGCTTGATTTTTGCGAGTGCAGCGCCAAATCCGATAATTCCAACGGTATTATAAGTGCCACCACGGCGCTTGTTTTCTTGATTGCCACCAATAATAAGAGGGGAAAACGGCACACCATCTTTAATATAAAGCGCACCAACGCCAATCGGCCCACCGATCTTGTGCGCACTAAAGGTTGCATAATCTAGATTCAGCTTATGGACATCGATTGGTATCTTACCAAGCACTTGAGTTAAATCAGAATGGACATAACCTCCGCGCCTATCGGTAACGAGTGGCTTACCCCATTCTGAAACGGGTTCAAACAGCTCAGAGCTTTTTGGGATTGGTTCTTTTTTGGCTTTTTCAACAATCTTTTTTAAATCTAATATTTCACCAATCTCATTATTGGCAAGCATATAGGAATACAGTTTTGGCATTTTTTTACCAGAGACTTTTTTTGCTAGCTCGATAATTGAATGGTGCTCGATTTTTGAGGTTTCGATTTTATGGCCGACAAAAGTTCTGATGACTGTATTGTTTGATTCACTCGCTCCAGAGGTAAAAATAATCTCGGTTGGTTTGGCGCCGATTAGTTCAGCTAATAATTCCCTCGTATGTTCGATTTCGTTGAAAGCAAGATGTCCTGGAGTATGCAGAGCTGAAGCATTGGCAAAATATTTGCGTTCTGCTTTATGCATCGCATCTAAAACTTCTGGAAGCATCGGCGTTGTGGCCGCATAATCTAAATACACCATTTTGTTATATTATATCTTATTTAAGATAAGAGGACAAATTGCCCTAATAACTTATAAGACATTGAGAAAAAACCGAATAAAAAAAGTAAGCCCCCTGGAAAACCAGAGGGCTTTTTGTGACTCAATACTAGCGAGCCACGTGTGAGAAAATAGGTGCGAGTGTGTTTGCGACCGTGGACATTGATTTGATGAAAATATCGAGCGCGACGCCAACGACGTCTTTTCTGGTGTCGCCGACGGTATCGCCGGTGACAGCGGCTTTGTGAGCTTTTGAGCCTTTGCCGTGCCCTTCCAGGGCGCCAGATTCGATATATTTTTTAGCATTATCGAATGCTCCGCCCGAGTTACCCATGAAGATTGCTTTAGGGATATCTACCACGGTAGCGCGAACCAAAATACCACCAACAAATTCGGCACCAAAGATGAATCCACCAACTGCCGGGATCAGTAGTGACAGAATTGACGGAACCAGCATTTTTCTAAGTGCTTGCTTGGCCGCCATTTCGATGCATTTGTTGTAGTCTGGCTCTACTGTACCTTCGAGTACGCCCGGGATAGACATCTGCCTATCACCTTCATCCGCCATTAGTCTAGCTGACTCAATTGTATTATCTGTAAGCAGGGCTGAGAAGTACTCTATTAGCGCGCCGCCAATAATACCGCCTGCGATAACGATGAAGCTGGCAATATTCAGCACAGGCTCCGTGTTGGTAGGTGTATAGTTTCCTACGTATGCGATGAGCAGAGATACTGTTGCGAATGCAGCTGAACCGATAGCAAAACCTTTGCCGATAGCTGCAGTGGTGTTTCCTACCGCGTCGAGCTTATCTGTGATTTTACGTACATCAGCGTCAAGATGGCAAGATTCAGCAAGACCACCAGCGTTGTCAGCAATAGGGCCAAAAGCGTCAATCGAAACCGTAGTTGCTACGAACGACAGCATACCAAGCGCCGAGATAGCGATACCGTAGATACCACAGATTTTACCCGAGATTAGCAGCGATATGCCTATCATAAGGATGGGTAAAAGGCATGAACGCGAGCCAATAGCGTCGCCCTTAGTGATGACAAAGGCTGAGCCTTCGGGTGCGATTTCAGCCAGTTTTCTGGTGGGGCTGTTGGCCTTATCCGCACTAGTATAATGCTCTGTGATAATACCGATTAGGACACCGCTGACGATGCCAAAAACGGCGGAAATCCAAGGCGAAATCCAGCCAAAAGTGAAATCTTTAAAGAGTTCAATCTTGCCAAAGCTAAGATATGCCGCGAAAAGTCCGATTGCTACAGTAGAGAATGCAGAGATGTTGGTTGTGAGATTTAAGTCTTTTGAAGGGTCTTTGCCCATCTTACGAATGTTAGATACCACAAGGCCAATCAGACAGCCAAGCAATCCGCCGCCTGCAAGTAAAATGGGGAATTTTACCGCAGCATGGAACAGAGTCATGTCGGTGATACCGCTTTCTCTAAAAACAGGAATCACTATCATGATGGCTGCTGCAATGGTAGCAACGAAACTTTCTAAAAGATCGCTGCAGTTGCCCGCAATATCATTGACATTGTCGCCGATGAAATCAGCGATTACGTTTGGTACACGACTGTCATCTTCGGGCAAGTCATGACGCAATTTTGCTAAAATATCCGAAGATATATCAGCAGCCTTGGTATAGTTACCGCCAGCCACACGGTTAAACATGGCAACTACTGAACAGCCGAGAGAATAAGTCGTGATGCGCATAATGGTCGGGTTGCACACTAAGCCTGCAACTAAGCCATGACTAGTAGCGTCAATTTCGATTCCGCCGTTCATGAAATAGATTGCGATGAGTCCCAGAAGACCAAACGATTGAACCGAAAGGCCAGAGACGCTTCCGCCAAGTAATGCAACCTTAACCGTTTCGCCAATAGATAAACTCGTGCGAGCTTTATTGGCGGTACGGACATTTGCGCTGGTGGCACTCTTCATACCGATGATACAGGCGGCGCTACTCATAGCCGCGCCGAGAATAAAGGTGAGTCCGCTGCCTTTTTCGATGAATAAGGTAAATACTATCGCAACAACAGCTACTACTGCCATGATAATACGGTATTCCGTATTCATGAAAGTGTTAGCCCCGCTGCGGATAATACCCGCCATTTTCGACATTTCTGCGGTTCCTTCATCCATTTTTGCAATGACCAGGAAATTTCTTGTCATGTATGCAATGCCAAGAACGATTACACACAAAACAACATAAAGCATTTTTCCACACTCCTTGTAAATGTACTAGCCCCTCTTGGGGGCCCAAAATTTTAGTGTCGCAAAACACATCTGTAATTTTAGCAATTTACAGGTTAATCTGCAAGGATAAGCGGAACTTTAGCGTTCGGTTTTTTGCATTATGAGTCTAGCGGCAAGATAGGTGGCTAGACCAAGGCCTAAAACAGAGATAGTGATATCAGCAGGACCAGTAGCTGGCATGTCTTTGGAGTTGTTATTCCCTGACTTTGCTGAGCCAGCAGTAGATTTATCTTTATTTGAACCAGACTTGCTTTCGGAAGATCCATCCGCGCTTGCTTCATTACCTCTAGAAGTGGAGTCTTGTTTTTCTTCTTTTTTATCGGAGCTAGAACCTGCGCTAGAATCATTCTTGCTTGATTCAGTTTTGTTTGATTCTGACTTTTCGCTACCAGAGCCAGACTTGCTTTCAGAAGATTTTTCCTTACCATTATCTACTACCACAGTTTCACTCTGATTAGTGGTTTTAGATATGGTTTTCTTGCTGCGATTAGTAATCATGTAGGCTAGCAAAACCAATAGCGCCACGATCACAATAAAAATAATAATCGTACTAATGATTACGCGTCGGCGTTGTTTTTTGTTTAGATCGTCGTGGATATAATTCATGACCTGTTACTCCCTGTTATTTAGGTCATTGTAGCACGGGATTATTTTTTTCGAAAGACAGATATTCTGGCTGCTGCGTAGGTGTTGGAACTTATTATTTCAAAATTTGGCAGATTTATTTCACTATCTTTTGGATAAGAGATTGCTAGAATTCCTCCAACAGAGGTGAAATCTGCTAATTTTGCAGTATTAATCTGGTTAAACTTATCATAAGGCGGATCGGCTATGACAATATCGAAGGTTTGCTTGGGACAGAAATTTTCAATATTTTTTATTATAATTGTTGTATTTTTTACAACGTTTTCCCCTATAAAGTTTATGTTTTTCTCTATAGTTTTGGCAACTTTGGGCGACTTTTCGACGAACACACAGCTTTTAGCGCCACGCGACATAGCCTCTAAGCCAAGCGCACCAGAACCAGCATAAGCGTCTAGTACTGTAGCATCAGAAAGATATGGCGTGAGCATATTGAACAAAGCATTCTTTTCACGAGCCCCCATTGGATGAGTATGGGCATCGTTTGGAGATTCAATTCTTTTATTTTTATAAATTCCGGCGATAATTTGCATGTTTATTTTTTCTTCTTCGATCTTGGCTCTTCTTTTGGCAAAGCAGAATACCAAGCTAGAGTAATCATACGAATTATCTCTGGAAGTAATATCTTTTTTACTTCTATGGCGAGCTTGGAATTCCAGCCATTTTTAACAAAACGACCATAAATATTAAGCGCATGTACCCGATATAATGCGGCATAAAACTCTTTTTCTAGGTCTATATTTTCGAAATCTTTCTTTGGGATTTTAACCGCTAAAAATCGGTTTGGAATGGTCGAAACGGTGACCGCAACACCATATTCAAAGCCGGTATGTTTACTCATAAAACCTTCTGGGCCAAGATAAAGCCAATTGTTCCGCATGGTTTGGAGTACGCTATTGCCACGCATAACGATTTTTACTGGCTTGCCAAAGAGCTTTAAAAAGTCTTTTTCGGACATCAGGTCTTCTATGACTTCTTCTAGAGGGAAATGATGAGCTGGAGTGAGGCCATCGGTAATGGAGTGTGCGAGCCAGGCTGCTTCGAAAGCAGCACGAACTTCGTTTTTAGTTTCGAGTGCTATCTTTAAATTAAACTGATGGTCCAGCATCTCTGTAACGAGCTTTTTGTCGTCATTATCGGGGATAATAAAGTGAGTAGCTTCATCAACTTTTGGACTTTTTATTTTAAGACCATCTGGACCACGTAGCCCTTCAAAATGGACAATCTCTTTAGCGGTTGGGAAATAAACCCTCTTCGGGATGTGTTTAACTAATATTGAACGTGCGACACGATCTAGTTTTTGGTGGGTGCCGACGATTTTTTCAGAAAATTTCGTATCTTTTAAGATACCAATAGTCGAATACATATTAATTTAGAGTAGTTAGTTGTTGATATTTTTTGATATTTTTGGCTAACTCTTTATATTTTACCATGTTTTCGGGGTTTTTGGCAAAATCTTCGGCGCGTTTGCTTGCCGCAGAGATAAGCTTAGTATCGGCTAGTGTTGCAATTTTAAGATTTAGCGCGCCGTGCTGCAGACTGCCATAAATCTCACCTGGGCCCCTAATTTCTAGGTCTTTTTCGGCCAAATAGAAGCCATCCGTGGATTTTTCGAGCTCTTTTAGGCGCTTGCTTGGCTCTTTATCACCGTCAACAATCAGATAACAATAGCTTTTTTCACTACCACGCCCGACTCTACCTCTCAGCTGGTGCAGCTGTGCTAAACCATAGTTCTCAGCGTTCATGATTACCATAATTGTGGCGTTTGGTACATTTACACCCACTTCTACCACTGTAGTAGAAACCAAAATATCGATTATACCAGCCGCGAAATCACCCATAATTTGATCTTTTTCGGCCAGCTTCATACGGCCATGGAGAAAGGCGATTTTCGCATCTTTAAACACTTTTTTTAGCTTTTCGGCCTGTTTTTTAACAGAGATGGCATCGTCGGTATCCTCTATAACTTTGCAAATCCAATAAACTTGCTGCTTTTTCGAAAGAGCATTCCTGACATTTGGATATAAATCTTCCCTGGCGTTCACCTCTGGCATAATCTTTGTTTCGATTGGCTGACGACCTTTCGGAAGTTCGTTCAAGATAGAGATATCAAGATCGCCAAAGATCGAGAGCTGGAGTGAGCGTGGAATAGGGGTTGCGGTCATTGTGAGAAGATGCGGCACGGTTTCGCTATCTGGGTTTTTCATGAGGAGTTTTTGCCTCTGGGCTACTCCAAAACGATGCTGTTCGTCGATAATACAAAGGGCAAGATTGTGAAATCTAGTATCATCTGTTAAAATGGCGTGAGTTCCAACCACTAAATCCACTTCTCCAGAGTGGATTCGACGCTTTAAATCATCCTTGTGCTTGCTAGGGCCAATTAGAAGGCCCACCTTGACACCGAATGGTCTTAGTAGGGTATCTAGGCTCTCGGCGTGTTGCGTGGCTAAAATAGCCGTCGGAGCAAGCAAGGCGGCCTGTTTGCCGTTTGATATGGCCTGATGGGCAGCAAGGGCGGCAACTACGGTTTTACCAGAGCCAACATCACCTTGAAGCAAGCGGTTCATAGGGGTGGTTTTTTCTAAATCTTGCAGAATATCCCAGGTCGCAATGCGCTGAGCGTTTGTGAGTTTAAAGGGGAGCTTTGCTACTATTTCTCTGGTTTTTGTGGCGCTAAAGGGCAGGGAGGCGGATTTTAACTTTTGGTTTTCTCTTTTATTAAGTTTTGCGGCCAGTATTAATTCAAACAATTCTTCGTAGGCTAGATAATTTCTACCCCTGTCGACGTCTTTCTCATTCTCTGGAAAATGCACGGCAAATAACGCCTCGGCACGGCTTCTGCTTTTTATGGTTGCGCTATCAACCGCCTCTGTTGGCAACATGTCTGGAATATAGGTAAAATTGGCGCGCAGATTTGCGATTATTTTATTAAAAAAATGTGGTTTTAAGGTGTATTTTGCGGGATATACTGGTACGAAACCGCTACTCGTTGGCATATCTTGCGCTACCACGGATGATGGTGACATTAGCTGATAACGACCATAGCTAAAGTCATAAACACCAGAAAAACAGTATTCTTTGTTTTTATCAAACTGTTTGGCGCGATAAGGTTGGTTAAACCAAACGGCGCGTACCGATCCAGAGTCGTCGCTAATAATACCCTCAGTGATGGTAAAATTTCGCCTTCTGGTGCGGTTTACTGCCAGTTCTTTAATTTTGCCCCGTATAACCACCTTTCCAGGCCTTAAATCGGCAATTCTTGTGGCGGATTGATAGTTTTCGTAGGTTCTAGGCAAATAGTATAAGAGGTCGCGCAGCGTAAAAATACCGGCTTTATGCAAAATTTCGGCCGTTTTTGGGCCAATTCCCTTAACTTCCTCTACCGGACAAAACAAATCCATAAGATAAGTATAGCAATTAGTTAGCTTTTTTGCTGTGCTCTTTGCGCCATTTGTCGATTTCGCCGTGATTGCCAGAGAGGAGAATCTCTGGAACAGTCATGCCGCGAAAGTCAAACGGCTTGGTGTATTGAGGATACTCTAGATTATCGCCTTCAGAGAAACTTTCAATAATGGCAGAGTTTTCGCCACCGAGCACTCCTGAAATTAGGCGTACTACGGAATCGATAATGATTAGTGCTGGAAGCTCGCCACCGGTTAAAACATATTTACCTAGAGAAACTTTAAAATCAACGATTGATAAAATACGTTCATCGTAGCCCTCGTAGTGTGGACAAAGGATAATGTAATGAATAGGCTTGTCGCTAGATTCTGCCGCGGTAGCAAAGCTCCTGGCGGTTTCCTGATTCCAGATTTCGCCAACAGGGGTAGGAAGTATTACTTTAGCGGAAGGATCTTTTTCTTTTACGCTTTCAATTGCGTTAAAAACCGGCTCACAGCGAAGAAGCATACCGTCACCACCGCCATAAGGGGTGTCGTCGACAGATTTATGTGGGCCAAGACCAAACTCGCGAAGATCAACAAAATCAAACTGGGCTATGCCCTTATCTGTTGCCTTCCACATCATAGAGGTTTTAAGATATGGTTCTAAGGCCTCCCTAAAAAGGGTAATAATTGTAAACTTAATTTTTGGCATTATTTCCTTCCGTGAACGAAGTTCCAACTACTCCAAGTAGATGCATCCACAACCTCTGTTCCTACTCTGCCCCAACCAGCTTTACCATTCATATCCGTAATAGTAATCGTGCCGTCACCATTAACGCCGGTAACGATACCAACGTGACCATAGTAACCAGCCTTATTAACGAAGACGTCCCCATATTGAGGGTTTTTATCGATATAGAAACTACCAGCAAGCTGACTATCCCAATAGCGTGCATTTCCAAGACCAGAAGGTAATGTGTAGCTACCATCCATATTGTCATGACGCCATTGCCAGGCGAACCAGGTACACCAACCATAAGGCATTGGGTTACCACCGCCACCCCAGTGAATCGTAGACGAATAACCGGAATACGATTGCCTTACTGGAGCAACATACTCAGGCCTTTCTGTCTCTGGCAAAGTGCCATCTGGCAGAACTAGGCGTTGACCTTCGGCGATTCCTTCGGATGCCTCTAGATCGTTATAAGCAACAATAAGCTTAGCGTCAGAACCATATTTTTCGGCAATGCCTTCAATCGTTTCTCCCGCTTTAACCGTATAGATAATTCCTGAAACGCTTGGAATATAAAGGGTTTGATCAACGCTAATTTCTGTAGTTTTAAGGCCGTTAGACCATCTAATTTGGTCTGTACTGATGTCGAATTTAGCAGCGATACTTTCCATACTTTCTCCAGCAGAAACGGTATAAACTATAACACCACGAGAAAGCGCGGTATTAACAAGATTTGGTTTCTCTATAGTAGCGGAAGTGGTAGAGGTTTGGTTCATAGAATACTGGGCGACAGCAGAAGCATAATCCATGTTAAGATAGTTTTTTGACTCTAAATTAACATTTTGAGCAATTTCCGCTACCATGTATAGCTCTGAAATTTGATCTACAGAGACGTCATAGTTGTTATTACCCATAGCAAGCATTATTGGAACATTATTCTTATTATCTTTTTTATCTAATGAACCAACAAAAACTAAACCAAGCAATGCAACGAAAGCTAAAGCATACGGAATAAACTGTCTAAACAGCTTTTTCTTAAATTTAGTTTTATTCGCTATCATAATGAAACATTACAGAGTTCGTGGCAATGTTGGACTATATTGGAGTTATGCTCGTACTCTGTAGTACTATAATACATCAGACCATCGTCACCTGTCAAGAAGTAAAGGTAAGAGGTATCAGCTGGGTTCGCCGCCGCAATTAATGATTCGGCGCCAGGGTTAGAAATTGGACCACACGGAAGACCACTATAAAGCCTGGTATTATAACAAGAGTCAACGGTTAGAGCCAGTTGATTGTCCGTGTACACTGTTCTATCTGGGTCAATCTGATCAAGCGCATAAGTTACGGTCACGTCACTGCCTAGATTCAACCCGGAATTCAATCTAGAGTAAAAAATTTGCGCTACAATTGCTTTGTCTTCGGCACTGAGCCTGCCAGCCTCTTTTTGAATTATTGAAGCTAATATAATGCCCTGGTGCAAAGTGAGCCCATGCTCAGCAAATCTTTGTTCGAGATTGTTCTCCTTGACTACTGAGTATAGTTGGTCAAAAGTCGTCATAAAGATGTTTTCGACAGTTTCGCCCTTATAAAACTCGTAAGTTTCGCCAAAAACATAACCTTCCAAAGATGCGTCTGCTGGTTTATTTGCAAGCAAAGGGTGGTCATAAGTTGCGTTAAATGCTTTGTCGATTTCGGTTTCAGTATAGCCAACTTCTAGCAATCGTTTTTTAATGTCTTTCAGTGTTTCCCCCGGTAGGATTGTAAAAGAAAACACGTTATCATCTACGGCGCCTTCAACAAATTTTTTCACAATTTCTTCCACCGACATATTAGAGGATAATAAATATTTACCTGATTTTAATTGATCGCCAAAGTTATTGAGTTTGACATATATACGAAAGGACAAGGCACTTTTAATGAGGCCTTCTTTTTCTAATTTTGAGGCTATTTCAGACACCGATTCGCCATCCTCGATACTAAATGTTTTACAACAGCACCATTCGTTGGATTGATCGATAGTATCACAGACACACTCGCACAAATCTACGTTTGATGCTGGTCCTAAGGACGAATGGTACCATAGCAGCGCGCCGACAATCCCGCCGACTAACAATATGGCAATGGCTACAAGTGGGATAATGATTTTTGTCTTGGATTTTTTAGATTTTTTACGATTTTTTTTACTAATTACTTTGGTAGAATCGTTTAATTCTACTGGATTTAACAAGCTAGGGTCTTGCCTAGCTAGAATCTCAAGAAAATCTTGCAATATAATCGTAGCTGCTTCGGCATCAATGTCACCCTTTTGGTATTGTTTTTGACGAGATTTGAGCCGATTTTCGGCTTCTACTGAAGTAAGCGACTCATCTTGAAGATATATTTTTGTATCTGGAAGAAGTGTTTTTAGCTTTATAGCAAATTCTCTACTGTATGTACTCTGAGCAGTTTCTTCGCCTTTTGAATTGCGCGGCAAACCAATGACGATATGGCCGGCACTATAAATCTTTGCTATGTGTGCAATTTGTTCAAATTCTGTGCCGTTAACTTCTAATGTTGTATGAGGAACAGCAATTTTAACATTAGAGTCGGCTTTCGCTACGCCGATACGCTTAGTACCAACATCTAGTCCTATAACCTTCATAGTAATTACTCTTCTTTGATAGTAATCGTTATCTTATTTGTATCAGTTGGGATTTTTCGCACCCAGAAGAACGAAGGATTAACTTTAGCATCTCTTACGCCATTGATCGATTTGATATAAGTTTGGACTTCTCCAATTTTCTTGCCGATGGATTTTTCGAGTATAAATTCTTCAGTAATTTTTGGTCCAATCCTGTAAGTAGTTTTGAGCTTAGCGGGAGCTTCTACGCCAGAGAATTGTTCAATGAAAGGCTCGCCTATAGAATAAATCTTTTGGTCTTCTGGGAGATTGGTTTTGTGTTTAATAAACTCTTCGATGCGTACGGTGTCAATAGTGTAAACGAAAAATGTTGAACTTGCCTTTAAAACTGGCTTTGAACCCTCTTTAACTTCTTCCCCTACGCCAATAGAAGAAACTGGATCGGACACTTCGTGTTTATAGCTGTCTTCGATGATATAATTTCCGTCAGAGATTTTGCTATACAACTTCTTCTTACCATCCTTCTCACTATCCATACCAAGTTTGTTTTTGGCCGCTTCAATATCTAATGCCTGCACTACGGTGATAACGTTTGATGTACCGCCAGCAAATGCGCTACTATTAGTAATGCCGTTGATAGATTTGTTGTCGCTTGAGAAAGATTTTCCAGAATCTATATTGTATTTTTCGCCAGGTTCAGCGGCCGTGGCGCCAACCGATGCGCTTTTGACGCAGTAATTATCGCCATAGCTATCACAATTAGTAAGCTCGGAAAGAGAGCTAAAATCAAAAACAAGATCTTTGTTAGTATAGAAAACTAAATCATTATATGTAATAGCAGTCCCAGCTGCGATGGAGACGGATTGCCCAAAAGTAACTCGTGCGCTAATGATGACTTCGCCCTTGGCTTTTACACCAATATCCTTTTTGCCGGTAGCAGTGAATTCAACTTCCGATTCGTCGGAGTATTTTTGCTCTTCTAATAAGAATTTGCCATCTTTGCCGTTTTCTTCATCTTTTTTGTTTGTAAAGCTAACTCCTTCGGAAAAATTATTGGAAGTCGTACGAATAGAAACCACAATGTCTGCCCTCGGCGCAAAAACAAATGCCCAAACTAACGCACCAATAATCAAAACGGCTAGTACAACACCTACGATAATCTTTTTGCGGTATTTGTCTAGGCTCGGGATTTTTGGCTCTTTTTTGCCTTTTTTATCCTTTTTATCTTTTTTAGTGACTTTATCCTCTTCGTCGTCTTTTTCTTCATCTTCATTTTCATCTAGATCAGAGGATTTGATAACTTTATCAGCTGGTTCTGGAGCTTTGGTAAATTCTTCAGCGACGGCTTCTTCTTTGTCGTCTGTTTTAGATTTTATATCCTCCATGGTAGGAATGGATGGTGGGGACTGAAGGTTTTCAGCTACCAAGATTTTTGCGCCCATAGCGAGCTTCATGATAGAAGGATCGTTAGTAACTAGTACTACGGTTTTTTCAAATTCCTTAGCCGACTTGGTTATTAGTTTCATATTGATAGTACTGCGAAGGACGCTGCTCTTTTTTGGTGGAACTAAAGCAACAATTTTTTGCTTTGACCCCTTAATTTTAGCGATAATGTCTGTAATATCGTTTTCTGGCTCAATATAAATCGTGTCTTTATTCATATGTTTTTAGTGTATCACATTTTTAACGCTTGTGCTAAAATAATTATGTAATGGGGCTTTTTAGTAAGAAATCGAACGCCGTCTCAAAATCTTCTGATGCCGCGATGTTGGCTGAGCTTGCTTTGAATTCGATCCATGAAGGCGTGATTATTATTAATAGAAGTGGGAAGATCCGCTTTATTAATCCTGCCGCTATGACTATGACTGGATGTCTCAACGCCGAAGTAGCCCTTGGTTTTGATTTTGGACTAATTATAAAACTAGTGGATAAAGAAAACGCTCCTGTTCCAGACGATCAGAACAAGTTACTCACTGCAATTCAAAAGGATGAAGCGTTTGAGAGCCGTGAATATGCCCTTGCTTCTACTACACAAGTTGGCAGAGTTATCCCTGTAGCACTGATTCTAACGCCTACTGGAGATATCAACGGAAACAAAATTCTAACCATGCGAGATATTGAAAAAGAGCTGAAAGAAGAGGGTGAACAAGCTGAGTTTATATCAACAGCAAGTCACGAAATGCGTACGCCAGTTGCATCAATGGAAGGATATTTGGGCTTAGCCTTAAACCCGCAAACTGCTACAATTGATGACCGTGCAAGACAATATGTTGGTGCAGCCCATGCTTCGAGTCAGCATCTTGGGAGATTATTAAAAGACTTGCTAGATGTAACTAAACTGGATGATGGAAAACTCAAACCGCAGCCAAGACCACTTGATCTTAATGAAACTCTTAAAGAGATGTCTAAGGAGCTGATCCCGAAAATTCAAGATAAAAAACTAAGTTTCAACTTTGGCAAAAGTTCTTCGACTGGTGGTGTGAAAAGGCTCGAACAGACAGTTTACACTACTACAGACATAGATTTTTTAAGAGAGGTTTACATAAATCTAGTAGAGAATGCTATAAAGTATACGCCTGAAGGCGGTTTAATTACTGTAGACGTACATGGTGATGGCGATAGAGCAATTTTTACGGTTTCCGACACTGGCATTGGTATTGAACAGAGTGATCTTCAACATATTTTTCAGAAATTCTATCGTGTAGACAATTCGCAAACCCGCACTATTGGTGGAACTGGCCTTGGTCTATATTTGGTTAAGCAACGTGTAGAAGCAATGAATGGTCGTGTGTGGGCAGAAAGCAATTTTGGACACGGTTCAACATTTTTTGTTTCTTTACCGAGATTGTCTTCTAACGATTACGAAAAGAGCAAGTTGGCATTTGAAAACCAGCAAGCAGCACAAGCCTTTGCTGAAAGTCTTGAGAAAAGTACCGCAGCAACACAAGCCCAGATGGTGCAGTTGCCTCAATCTCCAGCAGTTAATGGGTTAACCTCTCAACAAAACATTTCTGCGCAGCCTGTTCCGCAGGCCGCACAGCCGATGCCACAACCTACGCCAACAGCACCTGTCGTTACGTCTCAACCGGCTCAGCCTCAAGCCCCTCAACAGCCACAAGTGCTGGCACAACCTAATCAGCAGCTCCCGCCTCAGCCAGTTCCACAGCCCGTAGCTCCGCCGCCTCAGCAGCCTACAGCACAACAACAGCCAGCCCAACGACCGATACCACAAACAGTTCAACAACCAATTCCACAGCCCACAGTGCAACCACCACAACAACCTGCGCAGCAACCTATGCCGCAAGTTATGGCAGCCGGCGTGCCGTCACCAACGTCTCCGCCTACACCACAACCGCAAGGGGCTATTCAAAATTGAAATTTTATAATAAAATAAGTTAAAACGGAGGAATATATGACAAAAATAATGGTAGTAGAGGACGATCAGAATTTGCGCGAAATCTACAGTATTAGACTTACAGCCGAAAGTTATGAGGTTGTCTCGGCGGGCGACGGTGAAGAGGCCTTAGCAGTTGCAGTCCGTGAAAAGCCAGATCTAATTCTTTCCGATGTGATGATGCCAAAGATTTCTGGTTTTGACATGCTTGATATTCTACGTCAAACTCCAGAAACTAAGGACATAAAGGTTATTATGATGACCGCTCTTTCCTCCGAAGATCAACGTAAACGCGGCGAAGCTCTTGGCGCCAACCGCTACCTAGTTAAATCTCAGGTTGGCATCGAAGATGTAATTAATGCAATTCATGAAGTTTTAGCTGATAAAGGTGGTGCAGTTCCAGCCGCTCCTGCAGAAACTTCGACAGTTCCAGCCGCTGCGCCAGCACCGGCACAGCCAGCTCCAGCTCAACCAGCCACTGCCCCAGCCCCAGCACCAGCTCAAGAAAGTCAACAACCAAATGGACAACCAACACAGCCAGCAGCTCCGGCTCAATAAATTTCTTGCACAAGCTATTGGAATTTCAAGGCGTGAAGCCGATGATATTATTGCGAGTGGCAAGGTTTTAGTTGATAATCAACCAGCCGAACTTGGGCAACGAATTGACAAATCGAGTAAAGTATGCTATAATGGAAAGATAATCCCCTTCGAGGAAGCTGGGAAATTCTTGTATGTTGCGCTAAATAAACCTGTTGGGTATGTTTGCTCACGCAAACAGCAGGGTGATGCGCCCACGATTTACGATTTATTGCCAGAAGATTTGCGTAGCCTTAAAACTGTTGGACGGCTTGATAAAAACTCATCTGGTTTAATTCTGCTCACTAATGACGGCGACTTCGCATTTTCGATGACTCACCCAAAGTTTTACAAAACTAAAATTTATGAAGTGGAGCTCGACCGAGCGCTCGAGCCCTTGCATCAGCAGATGATTGCTGATTTCGGAATTGAAATTGGCGACGGCGTCTCTAAACTTGGACTTGTTAAACTAAATGATGAACGTACAAAATTCGAAGTGACCATGAGCGAAGGCAGAAACCGTCAAATTAGGCGCACTTTTGCAGCGGTGGGTTATGACGTGGTAAAGTTACACCGCAAGCAATTCGGTAAATACGTATTGAATGATCTTGAGCCAGGAAAATATTTATTTTTGAAGTAGTTTGGCGAGTTTGGTTTTGACGCCATCGCCACTAGGTGCACCGTCTAATGTGTCGGTAGCAACGCGAAGCAACCCTAGCGCAGTGATGAATGAATGATCTAAGTTGATTTTAGAGCCGTTAATAATATCTGGAATGTCTTCTGGATCGATTAGATGGATAATTGGGCGCCTGGAGAATGGCAGTTTTTTATACCAATCGGATGTGGCGAGATTTTCTTGAAGTTCAGTGAGGCCAGCACCACCACCACATAAAAGCACGCGGCTTGGCAAAATATTGATCGAATCAAATTCTTCTAGTGCAATTTCAACACCAGCGAGCCACACGGCTAGATTGCGTTTTACCGCTGCGGTGGTTTTGTTTTTAATCACAGCTTTTAGCTTTGGATTCTCTAAATTCAATTTGTAATTTTCAGCGGTTTCAAAATCTACGCCTAAAGACTCGGCGATTTGGTGAGTAAAGCTGCGGCCACCAATGTTAAACATCTTGGTGCCGTCGACGCCACCTTCATTGACTACAGCGAGGTCGGTGGTGCCACCGCCGATGTCCATAACAATGCCGGAAAAATCATCAGAACCGCTATCGCCAAGGCAAGCACGGCAAACTGCAAACGGCTCAACTGCAACGGCGAGAAGCTCGAGATCTAACTCAACGCAGACTTTTTCGATAGCAGCGATATGCACGAGCGGCGCAAAAGCAGTATAAAACTGAGTGGTGACTTCGGAGCCTTTAAAGCCAATTGGGTTACTAATCTTATATCCATCGATATTTAGCGAGACGATCGCGGAGTTAATCAAACGAACTTCAACATTTGGATTATTGGTTTCGAGCGCAACTTCTTTTCTGGCTTTTTCGGCAGCAGAATCTTGAACTTTTTTAATAATGAGAGACATTTCTTGTTCAGAAATTGGCTTATTGCCATTTTCGCGGTGATAGCGAACAGTGGAAGTATCACCTTTGACTAGCTCACCAGCAATGCCAACTACAACGGTTTTAGTGGTGAGGCCAGCCTCATTCTCGGCGCGGGAAAGCGCGCGTTCACAAATATCAATTACCCCTGGAATATCAGCAATTGCCCCGGCATACATGTTGCCCGGATCTTGGCGTGCACGGCCAGCGCCAATAACTTTGAGCGTGCCGTCTTTTTGCTTTTTAGCAATCAAGGCTTTGACAAATTCGGTACCAATATCAAGCGCGAGAATCGCGTCTTTGTCGGTATTGGTTTTTTCCTCCTTACTTTTACGACTAAGTAAAGCA
>JAEEKR010000020.1 GCA_016282495.1 Candidatus Saccharimonadota bacterium | reverse complement strand
TCCGGGAGCTGGAGCTGCGTTAGGTTTGTTTGGATCAATACCCATATGTTTATTATATCTTAATTAATCTAAAGTTAGCCAATTTTTTAGTTTAAAGTCTTTTCCAGTGACATCAGCAGCAGCAAGAACTGGATTAAAGCTACTAAATTCTTTTTTAAAATTTAGAAAACTCTCGGCGGCAAATTGCATCTGTTTTTGTTTTTTAGAATCTATAGCTGTTAGCCCGCCACCAGCGAAATCATTTTTGCGATATTTAACCTCTGTGAAATAAATACTTTGATCTTTTGTAGAAATAATATCGATCTCGTAGTATTTGGTTTTGTAGTTTCTTACGATAATTTTGTGGCCGTTTTGCTCAAGAAATTCTGCAACTTTAGTTTCGGCTTTGTCACCTAGACTTTTGGTGGTGATTTTGTTTTGTAACTTCTCGCTCTTAAGTCCCAAAAACTCACGAATTGGTTTGAAGCTTTTTCTATGTTCTTTTGTGACGCCAAATTTTTCGATAGCGTTTTTATGAGCGACAGTGCCATAGCCAACATGTTTTTCGAACCCATATTGAGGATAATCATTTGCTTGTTCTTTCATGTAATTATCTCTCGCCACTTTAGCTACGATACTAGCGGCGGAAACTTCTTTGATTAATGCATCGGCTTTTTTCAAAGTAGTGACGTGTTTTTCTAGCGGTGTGCCCGCAAGAAAGTTGATTGTGCCATCTATGATAATCTCTGAAAAAGGTACTTTTTTGATTTGAATTTGTTTAACTGCGCGCTTGGTGGCAAGTGCTAAGGATTTGGATAAACCAATTTGGTCTAGTTCCCTGCTTGAAACCCAGCCGAGTCCAACCGCGGCGGCGTTTTCTAGAATAATTTGATTTAGAGATTCGCGTTTTTTGGCAGTGAGCTGTTTGGAATCGGCAAGATCATCACACCAAGCTGCAGTTGCATCGCCTAATATAACTGCGCCAATCACAAGTGGCCCTGCCCAGGGTCCACGTCCAACTTCGTCGATGCCAAGAATTGCCATATCAAAATAGTAACTATAAGGCGTGAGATTTTCAAGCGTAACAAAAAACCGCCCCGTAGGGCGGGTTTTTCTATTCTTCTGGTTCGCCAGAGCCTTTTGGATTTGTGGCTTCTTCTTTGTTTTCGTCAGAGGCTTTTTCTTCGGCAATAACTTCTTTAACTTCTTCTTCAGTTTTGGCAGCTTTTAATTCATTGATAGCAGCGCGATCGAAATCTTTGGCAGCAAGACGTGCTGATTTACCAGAGCGTTCGCGGAGGTAAGACAAATTATTGCGACGAACTTTGGAACGCTTGGTGATTTCGATTTTTTCGACTAGTGGGCTGTGAAGAAGAAATGACTTTTCTACGCCAACACCAGATGCGATTTTGCGGACAACGATGCGAGCGGTGTGTGATTCTTTACGATCTACGCGAATAACGATGCCTTCAAAAACCTGGGAGCGGAATTTTTCACCTTCTTTGATTTTTTGGGTAACTTTGACAGTGTCGCCAGAGCGTACATCAACAATAGCGTCTTTTTTCTGGGCGTCACCGATTTTCTTTAAAATTGAAAAACTCATGTAATTTTACCTTTAATATTAGACAATTAGATAGATTTTACCATACTTTTGCCATTTTGTGAAGAGGTAAGCACAAAAAATGCCGGGCGAGCCGGCATTTAAAGTAAAAGGATATTATTTCTTATAGATTACTTCTTGGCCGATACTATCTTCAATGGTTAAGGTGTCGTCTTCAATTTTGTATTTAAAGTCTAGTTCGTTGTCTTTACCATCATATTTAATAATGACAGAATCAGAATTATCGGTGTATGTGAATTTCATACCTTCTTCATAGTCGCCATAACCATATAACCCAGTACCGTCTTCGTTGAACTGGTAAAAGTAGTAGTTGTGATTACCATTGGCATACCATTTGCCTACGAGGGCACTCGCTTTGCTACTGAAACAAATAGCTATAATAACTACGACTATAGCCGCTATCGCTACTACTGCTGCAATAATAATTCCGATGATTTTTTTTGAACAGGTTTTTTTAGTTTCTGTCTTTTTCTCTGCGGTTTTACCTTTGGTTGGTTTTTTAGTTTCTTTTTCCATTTTTTCCTCCACTTTTTATAATTATGATCTTATTATAGCATGAAAAACCCTCCCCGGAGGGAGGGTTTTTGTTTCCTTACTGTTCAGAGATGGCGATTTCGATTTCGCCAGTGCGATGCTTGTGGCTGTAGACAATATAGTTGTCTACACCGACAAAGCCTACTCTGATTTCTTTGGAATAGTCTGTGCGCATAATTACGTTATTACGTGCGCCAAAGGAGAAATCATCGACAAGGAATTCTTTATGCTCCTTGTAGTTCTCGGCGAGCTGCTTGACCTTCTGGCTATCGGACAATTTTACGATAGCGATGACTATTCGGTCGTCAATGTTATTGATGATAACTGCTGCGTCTTTGATATTGGTGACACGAAGTGTCACACCTTCAATCGTGTAGAAAAGACTACGGCGGCAATCTGTCCTTTCAATAGCTCCTTTGCCGAGGTTGGCATTTTTATGATTGGGGGTCTTAGCACTGATGTCAAACAATGACTTTAACGTTCCGCAGTCAAACCACGGGAAGGTACCAACGGCAACTTTGAGGTCGGCATAGAGACGCAGGGCCTTCATGAGATCGTCAGTACCAAGGCCTTTGGCTTCAATGTGGGCGGATAAAATTGTGTGGATATCCCAGACATTGATACCAGTGTTACAAGCCGAGGAATTCTCGCGCATAAGTGCGAGAGCGACGTCTTTTTCGGGTTTTTCGATAAACCCTTTAACATCGTAAATTGGCAACTCTTCATCATCTTCGGGCGCATCATAGAGCGCATGACCACAGCCGGTAAAGGTAACAAGGTCACTGACTTTGACGCCAATAATTGTCGGGTTACCAGCACGCGCCGAGTCAAGAGCGTTGTTGATTGTTTCGACAAAGCTCTCGTCGGGTTCGATGAATTGGTCGGCCGGGGTATTGATAATGATTGCCTCTTCATCCAATGCTTTGATGAATTCGGCGGCCTTGACCATTGCTCCGGCGTAGCCGTAGTTTGGGTCGATTTTCAGGATGTTTTCTGAAATAACTCCGAGCGGCATACACTGTTCTTTGGCAAGATCGAGCTGATTATCGTTCGTCACAATGACGACGACGCGCCTCGGCTTTACACCGAAGTCGCAGAAGCGTTTAATGGTTGCCTGAATAAATGTTCTGTTTTTGTCGATATGACAGAACTGCTTCGGGCACTCATCATGAGACAACGGGAACAAACGCGTTCCCTGGCCACCAGCAATAATAGCGGTCCAGACTTTACCTTTTTCCATAGAAATTCCCCCTTCTTCGGAAACAAAAAATTAAGGTACACCTCTGCAAATTGTAAGATTTTTTGCACAGATTTGTCTATTATAGCATAAATACGATAAAAATGCAATAGTTTTATCCCTTGGGCAACAAAAAATCCCCTTTCGGGGACTTTTTGTAGGTATTCTTATCTAGCCTTCAATCATCTTTTTATGCTTTAAGTTTTTAATTGCTAATGTAATTATAACTATAACCGCGACGAAAAGAGCTGAACTTAAAATAATAATCGTAATAAGGTTGATAGGAGATTCTAGACACTTCTTTGATGCATTCTCTTTTTGATTATCATTTACGCCTACCTGCTGATCATTTTTGTTTTTAGCGTCTACTGCTCTAATAACAAATTCAGAATACTCACCTGAATCTTCTACTACAACTTCACCTTCTGTTTCAGCATCCAACATACCTTCCCAACTTTCTAAGAAGATTTTGTGCTTAATCGTGAGTGTACCATCGCCGATAAATTGAATATTAAATAAGTTGTCTACACCTATAGGGTCTTCGTTTTCAGTTGTAGTTATATAATTATCTCCTATTAATTCAATAGTATGAGATGTGTTCCCATAGCAACTGCCATAACAGCCAAGACTAATTGCACCTCCATTATAATTGTTTAATGTGAGAGTGTCTCTGCTTATATCATAAGTAGCAGTGTTGTCTTCGTTAGCGGCTTGGTTTAATCTTTCACCATCTACGCTCCAATCATATGGGATAGCGGCGAATGAGTCACCTGCGACTAAGCTCGTTAAAAGAATAGACGCGGCCATTATTAGTTTGAGGTTATTTTTCATTAGTAATTACTCCTTCTTACAATTATGTTTACATTATACCATTTTCATGAAACAAAAAATCCCCTTGCGGGGACTTTTTGCAAGTCACAAACTAATTATTTGATAACTTTGGTGATGACACCAGAACCAACGGTTTTGCCACCTTCGCGGATAGCGAAGCGGTCGTTGTTGTTCATAGCAACTGGGGCCAAGAGTTTAACATTGAAGGTTACTTGGTCACCAGGCATGACGATTTCTTTGTCGGCTGGAAGTTCGACTTCGCCGGTAACGTCAGTGGTGCGGAAGTAGAATTGTGGCTTGTAGCCCTTTGAGAATGGAGTGTGGCGGCCACCTTCTTCTTTCTTCAAGATGTAAACTTGTGCTTCAAATTCGGTGTGT